>JAFSQF010000103.1 GCA_017446745.1 Bacteroidales bacterium | reverse complement strand
TTTCGCGACTACGACGGCAACGACGTGACGCAGGGCATCCCCGACCCGTTCGTCGACAGCCTGACGCACGACAGCATCGTGGTTCAGATACCCCTTCTCAAGGGTCAGATAAACAACCGACTTGACAAGTACCTTGACATTTTCTGTCAGGATCGCAGGGATAAGAACAACAGCCAGATCCTGACAGTGGACGAGGCATTGATGGAGGACGAGGACATGCGCCACATAGTGACACGTCTGCTGAGTGCGGCCTCGGACACGCAGGTGCGACACAACATGAACATAGAGGAAGAAATCAACACAGCCCTCGAGAACCGCGACACCGAGATAATGCTCTACAAGAAGAAAGCCTCCGATGCCGAAAGGAAGGCCTCTGATGCCGAAAGGAAGGCGTCCGATGCTGAAAAGAAAGCCTCCGATGCTGAAAGGAAAGCCTCCGATGCCGAAAGGAAAGCCTCCGATGCCGAAAGAAAGGTCTCTGATGCCGAAAAGAAAGCCTCCGACGCTGAAAAAAAGGCCTCTGATGCCGAAAAGAAAGCCTCCGATGCCGAAAGGACCATAGCCGAACAGACTATGCAGCTGTCAAAGCAGTCCGAGCAACTCCTTTCTGCGGTCAAGCTCTTGCGCGACAGCGGAATGTCCGACGACAGGATAGCCGCGTCGCTCGGCATCAGCATTGACGACACAATGAAGATGCTGTAGTCTGCCGGCAGTATTCAAGGCCACTAAACATAGGCAAAAAAATAGTAAACACCTTGTTTTTTACTTTTTTTTCTAATATATAGTTCTCCGTTTCGCTATCTAAAACTTCACTGGAGCCTTCTTCACGCCTACGGGATTCAGAGAGGATAGGGTATTATGATTCCCGTGGGCTTTTGCTCACGGCTATTATATGCCGCCCCTACGGGGCTCGGAGAGGATAGAGCATCATTACACCTTGTTTTTTACTGTTACTAGTTCGGATTGGTAACTAATGGGAATTTTTTTGCATACCCGCAATTGATTGCGTTGACAAAAAATTGTTTATTTTTGTAATCAAATAAATATAATTATAGCTTAGTTATGTTGTTGTTAAATAAAATTATACGTTGCTGTCGCGAATTCGCTGGATGCAAAACTTTGATCTTATTTCTTTCTTTGGCTTCTATGTCTCTTTTCCTTATCGCCTGCGGTGGGCATTCTGAAGCCACGGCGGAGGAGAAAGACTATTATGAGGAGGAGTATGAGATTCCAAGCCCCGACAACTTGGAGCGTTTTTTCGACTCGCTGCAGAATAATACGGAAGCATCTGTCGGCATCATGTACTACGACGACGAACAGTATAAGTCCGACTCTTTGGAGGTGTGGAAGTCCATCCGGGCGTTGGACGATTTTCAGGCAGGAAGAAAGAGTGTTTTCCCGTTGCAGCAGGTGAGGGATGTCCTTGGTGATATGGTATATTTCCAATGGTTCTACGCTACACATGGCTCCAGAGGGGATGAAGATGAGGATGGAATTGGAGGGCGGATATTCTTCCGAAACTATCTGGAACAGGTGGCAAGACTGTGCCCACATGTTGACTACCTGACGTCAATCCATACGGGCGACGATGTGGCGGGCATTTTCACGGGGCAGGAATTCTCGTTTGGACACCAGGTGACCGACTATTGGTTGCTTTACAGATGGAAAGGAGGTTATCATGTAAAGTATCTTTCCAACTGGAGTATCTATGAACAGATTAGAGCGTTGGTAGATACGTCGGGCAATAATTATCTACTATGCTATACCGGGGGTGGAGACCCGTATATGGCCTCCCTGTTTCGTGCAACTTTGTTCATGAAAGAGGGCGAAGAATATGAGATGGTCTGCAAGATGGATAACTGGCCAAACGTTGAACAATATGCTCTCGATGATAAATGCTTAGACTACAATCCGCAAGCTATGATTTGGACGGTTTGTGATATGCGGGGAGACAAAAAAATACCGGCAAAGGGCTTCAAAAGGCTTCGCCTTGTGCTTGATGGCGGAGACTCGCGTTTTGCACTGTCGGATTAGGGGATTTGTTTCTTCTGCTTTACCGTGGCCGATAAAATTGTTGATTTTTTTTGTTTTCGTTTGTCTTTTTTAAAAATGTTTGTATTTTTGTATCGTGAACGATATAAATTAATAATAATGGAATATATTGATAATGAATATATAACTGCTTGTTTAGAATCTATGGTTATGCATAAAAACAGATATATTCCAATAAAATTATCAACAATTAAACAACTCAACATCCATGACTATTTACGATTTCAAGGCTACGGCCAGCAACGGCAAGGAGATTGATTTTGCCGATTTCAAGGGCAAGGTACTGCTTATTGTCAACACCGCGTCGAAGTGCGGCTTCACCCCGCAGTTCGATGGTCTGGAGAAGCTCAACGAGAAATACCGTGAACGCGGCCTCGTCATCATTGGCTTCCCTTGCAACCAGTTTGCGAGCCAGGACCCTGGCACCGATGGTGAAATACAGGAGTTCTGCCGTGTCAACTATGGCGTGACGTTCCAGATCATGAAAAAAATCGATGTCAATGGTCCGGAAGCTCATCCCATCTTCGAGTATCTGAAGCAGCAGGCCCCGACCGAGGAGGTCAAGGGCTTGAAAGCCAAGGCCGCCACGGCGATGTTCACAAAGATTAGCAAGAGCGTGGAGAAGGAGAGCGATATCAAGTGGAATTTCACCAAGTTCCTTATCTCGCGCGATGGGAACAGCGTCAACCGTTACGCTCCGACCACCGAGCCCGAGGCGTTTGAGAAGGACATCGAAACAATGCTCGGCTAAAACCGTTCACTCATGTACGAACAGCTTAAGCTCGACAACCAGCTCTGTTTCCGGCTCTACACGGCATCCAGGCTCATCACGCAGGCCTACCGCCCCTACCTCGAACCGCTGGGGATCACCTATACACAGTACCTGGTTCTTATGGTGCTGTGGGAGAAGGACAACCTGCTGGTGAGCGAGATTTCGGAACGACTGATGCTCGACACCAATACTGTCACCCCCCTGCTTCAGCGCATGGAGCATGAGGACCTCCTTGTTCGTACCCGCAGTGTGGTAGATGCCCGACAGAAACTGGTGTCGCTCACCAAGAAGGGGCGACGCTTGGAGGAGCAGGCTAAAGAGGTGCCGGCATGTATGGTAGCGAAACTGCCATTCCTTGGCAACGACCCCACGCGCATCCAAGCTTTCATTGAAAACCTCAACGGTATGATTGACATGTTGAAAGAATAGGCTCTCCGTCGTCAGGGCCATAAACGTCCATGGAGGAAATAGCAGTTTTCAGCCATGGACGTTTTTCTTTATTTTTACATCGGGGAAACGGGAAAGCTAACGTGCAATGGCGATTTGTGCCACTGTTTTCATCAGAACAATACCCATTCCCTTTTACAGTTGGAGAAGACCGCGGCTGACGACACGGTGCTATTTGGGCTTGGAGTGTAACAAGGGGTGTATGCTGTCAATGGTTTATGCATGGTTATCCAGCGCTGCCGCCATCTTCTCGATGGCAGCCTTCATGTCGGCCCGGGGGCAGCCGATGTTCATGCGGAAGCAGCAGCGGTAGTCGTCGCCGCCGAACGTGGTGCCGTCGTTCAGAGCCAGACGGGCTTTGTCGGTCAGCAGTGTGGCCAGTTCCTCGTGGCTGATGCCATAGTCTGAGAAGTCGAGCCAGGCCAGATAGGAGGCCTCGGGCAGCACGGCCTTCACGCGGGGGAGGTGCTGCCCGAGCAGTTGCTGCAGAGTGGCGATGTTGCCTTGCAGGTATTGAAGCATCTGGCAGCGCCACTGTTCGCCATGAGCGAAGGCGGCCTCGGCGCCCACGAAAGCGAAGATGTTGCCTCCTGCAACGCCAAGCCCGTCGAGCCAGCCGAAGAAAAGCTTGCGCATACTGGGGTTGGCCACGTAGCAGGTGGAGCTGCCCAGCCCTGCGATGTTGAAGGTCTTGCTTGGGGCCATGAAGGTGAGCGAATGGCTTGCCGCCGCCTCGCTGACGGTGCTGTAGCTTGTATGCGAATGCGGGGGCAACGTCATGTCGGCGTGTATCTCGTCGCTTATGACCAGCATGCCGTTGCGCTCGCATATCTCGGCAATGCGGACGAGGGTGTCCCTGCCCCATACCGTGCCGGCCGGGTTGTGGGGGTTGGAGAGGATCAGCATCTTGCAGCCCTTGGCGCGGCGCTCGAAGTCGTCGAAGTCGATGGCGAAGCGGCCGTCCACAATCTTCAGTTTGCTGCATACCAGTTCGCGTTTGCTTTCGGCGGGCAGGTGGAGGAACGGCGGGTAGACGGGAGTGGTCACCAGCACCTTGTCGCCCGGCTCGGTGAGGCAGAGCAGGGCGTAGGCAATGCCAGCCACAATGCCCGGGATGAAATGCAGTTCATCCTTGGTGGCGTTGATGTTGTAGTGCGAAGCCAGCCAGTTTATTACGGCGTTGTGATAGTTCTCCGATGCCATGGCGTAGCCCAGCACGGGGTGTTCCAGCCTGTTGCGCAGGGCGTTGATTACGAAGTCGGGCGACGGCCAGTCCATGTCGGCCACCCACATGGGCTGCAAATCGTCGCGTCCATATAGAGGCTTCAGCATGTCCCATTTCACGCAGTCGGTGCCACGCCGCTCAATCTTCTGGTCAAAATTGTATTCCATTGATTTTAAGGTTAACAAAAAGACGGACACTGCCAGTCAATGTCCGTCCTGAGGGTGTTCTTGCTACTCTTTCTTGAAGTCCTCTTTACCTACGCCGCATAGAGGGCACAGCCAATCTGCCGGCAGGTCTTCAAACTTGGTTCCAGGGGCTATGCCATTGTCGGGGTCGCCCACAGCGGGGTCGTAGACATACCCGCATACTTCGCAAACGTACTTTTCCATTGTTTTTGTTTTATTTAATAATGAATTACGCATTCATAACGCCAAAGAGTGGATAATATTGTTTAGCAATCATCAAAAAATAAGTTGATACAATAAAGCCCTGGAGGGGCTTACTCTCAATAACCCCGCACGTAGTGTGGGGCTGTTGACAACCAATATTCTATGCGTTTCGTAGAAACGCGCTCTCATTTTATCCATCATA
>JAFSQF010000102.1 GCA_017446745.1 Bacteroidales bacterium | reverse complement strand
GCCGAGGGCGTTCTGGATGGCCTCGAGCTTCTCCTCCGGGGCCGTGCATCGCCGCACCCTGAGTTGTCGTCCGCCCTGTCTGCTCCGCCACGATGGTGACGCGCTGCTGGGCGCTCATGATGCGCAGCAGCTCCGACCAGCAGCTCAGCCAGTTCGCGTTTCTGCATCTGAGGTGGGGAATTCCAGCAGCTCGCCAAGTCCAAGCACGGTGTACTGGAGGAACCCCGCGTCGGCATCATGCTCCGACTCGCACAGCCTGTAGTACGTGTACGGAACCATGATTCCAGTGTCCCCCTCGGGGCGTCTCCATTTCTTTGTCGGTTTGATAAACATTGCGGCTGTAAAATTACACAATTCCAACCAATTCGCAGAAAAAAATGGGGGCCACACAAAAGGGGTTTTGACCCCAAAACCGCCATTTTTATCAATATCCAAAACTGTAACTGCAGCATCATGAAGCTCTTAGTATCTTTATGTGTGTTGATAAATTCCCGAATTGGCCAGTATTGCTGCAATGTGGGTTAATTTTTTTGCGAAGCTGGTGGCAGGCAGGTGATAACATAATTCGAGCGAAGAATGCCGATATACCATATCACAGTCTTTGTCTGCATGAACCACTTTCCTACCGTCGACAAAGACGTAATTGCCAAGCTGCTTTTTGTCATGGCAGGAGGATAGGCAGATGGCCGCGATGATTAGGAGAGCGGAAGCAGACTTTTTCATTATGGTTGAGAGGAGGAGGATTAGGGAGTGGTGGACGGCTGGTAGGTTTTCCACTTGGGGGGTATCTGCAGCACATAGCCGGACTTGGCGAGGGTGACGGTGTCGGGGAGCAGGCTCTGGCGGAAACGGGATTCGTAACGCTGCATCTGCGTGATGTTCATTCCCGGCATACCGGCAATTGCGTTGGAGAAGTGGTTGGGCGGGAAATAGACGAACACTTTCACACCTGAAAGCTGTGCCAGCTCGATAGCTGGTTTCATGTCGCTGTCGGCAGAGACCACAATGGCGATGTCGCAGAGACCGCTTTTGGCGTCGCTGACAATCTGAGTGGCGATGCGCACGTCGGACTCCTTCTCCTCGAAGGTTTTCATTTTGAAGTGGCACCTGCGGCATTCGATGGTCTTTTCGAGGTAGCGTCCGAGGATGAGGTTGAACTTGGGGTTCTCGTTGTTGGCATTGAACCAGGTGGCCTGTCGGTCGTATTTGTCGCGGTTGTTGAGAGGTCTCGCCGAGAAGTACTTCACGGCAACAAGCTGCTGGTCGTCTCTCATGAAGCGTTCGAATAGACCTACAATATCCAGCCAGTAGTATCTTCTCCAATGGTGGCTTTTGTCCTTCAGTCCGTAATAGAAGTTGAAGCCGTCGACATACACTATTACTCTTTGTTTCATATTCTTAAAAAAATAAGCCCACACAGGTGCGGGCTGGGCCTTTTCGGTAATATGCCTACTTGGGGTGATTCGGCTGCAAAGATACGACGTTTTTTGGGACTGGCAAAATAATTTTTGAATATTTTTCGCAAAGTATTGATATTAAGGATTAAATTTTTCTATCGTCATTGCTATGTGGAGTTACTGGAGGGGGTGGTGACACGGTGTGAAAATATATTTTTATGTACTATTATATATCGTTATATATTGTTTGTTCCGCCGAAGGGTCACCGAGCCATCACCGAAGGATCGTAGAAGGAACGAAGACTTCATCGTTGTGTGTGCCGACGATTTTTTTTCATCCTTTCCCCCCTATAACCCCTCTATCTATAACCCATCTATCCTAGTGTACAGTATTAATTTTTTTATTAAATATATTATATATACCCCCTATAGTCCCCCTTATGGTTTTTTCTGGGGCAATGAAAGGTCCCCCTTATGTTTTTTTGTGGGGCAATGAAAGATGGTGCAAAATTTATAAATTACTAATAATGAAATGGTTGGCATTGTATATAACATAGTGGCGACACGCAAAAAACAGGCAGATTAACACAGTAAATAACACAAAATAACACACAAAACACCTTTATAATCGTCTGTAAGTGTTCATGTTGTAGAGGCAGAGGCGAGTTGGTTAACACAGTAAATAACACAGTAAATAATGCGAAGGACTCCTTGGGAAATCCCGACTGTAGGAGGCGAAGCTTCCCAGCTTCGCCAATAAAGTTACACCTTCGCAGAATGCGAAGGGCTCCTTGCCGTCCGTCGCATTGAAAGGGTGAAGGATGTAGGCGATAGCAAGTTCTATGCAGGTGATAATGAGTGTCGCTTCGCTCGTCGGGCTCGCGGGCCGCAGCACGCGACAGAAATCTCACAAATCTTTTCAAATCTTTCAATTTTTATCTGTTTGATTTGAGTAGATTTGTAAGATTTCTCGCCATAGGCGACTAAAAATGTAAGAAACCGGCTATTATTCGTCCAAAAAAATGCAAGAAAGAGATGTTATTCGTTCAGAAAAATGTCACACCATAAGGGAAAAATCATAACATATTTGGAATTGATTCCCGAAAAATCATAACATTTTTGGAGTTGATTCCAAAAAAGTTAGTATTTTTGCAGCATAAACAATGTTTGTTATGATAGAACGGTATCTTTCAAAAACACTTGAGGATAAGTTATTTAAAGGCAAAGTTATTATCCTTGTAGGTGCTCGGCAAGTGGGCAAAACCACATTGCTGAAGCAGATGCTGACAAAAAAAGAGGGTGTGTTGTGGTTGAATGGCGACGAAATGCAGGTGCAGAATCTTTTCGACAATGCTTCTGCCGACAGGCTGCTTTCGGAGTTTGGCGGCAACAAGATAGTGATACTTGACGAAGCACAACGCATAAAGGATATAGGCCTGAGGCTGAAATTGCTTGCCGATGCCGACAGCGACATACAGTTGATAGCCACAGGCAGTTCCTCGTTCGATCTGGCCAACAAAGTGAACGAACCGCTGACGGGCAGAAAATGGGAGTACAGGATGTTTCCCATCTCGTTTGGTGAAATGGTGGCGCACCACGGGAGGCTGAAGGAGATGCGGATGCTGCCGCGCCGCCTCGTCTATGGCTATTATCCGGAGGTGGTTATGAACGATGGAAACGAGATGGAAATACTCAAACTATTGACGGATGCCTACCTTTACAAAGACATCCTGTCGTGGGAAAACATCAAGCATCCCGACAAGCTGCAGACACTTCTGAGGGCCATTGCCTATCAAGTGGGGTCGCAAGTGTCGTTCAACGAATTGAGCCAGATGTGTTCGCTCGACAACAAGACCGTGGAACGTTATGTCACCCTCTTAGAGCAATGCTACATCATCTTCCGGCTGCCCTCTTATGCACGCAACCTGCGGAGCGAGCTCAAGTCGAGCCGCAAAATATACTTCTATGATAACGGCATACGCAATGCATTGATAGCCAACTTTAATGCTCCTGAAATCCGGCAGGATATAGGTGCTTTGTGGGAAAATTTTGTCATTGCAGAACGGATGAAAGCCAACGAGTACCAGCGACGCTGGGTGAACCCATATTTTTGGCGTACGCGTCAGCAACAGGAGGTTGACTATCTGGAAGAGACTGGAGGCAAACTTCACGCCTACGAAGTGAAATGGAATCCACGTGCCAAAGCCTCTATGACCAAGACATTCACCGATGCATATCCTGAGACGGATTTCCAGGTGATAACACCTGAAAATATCGCAGACTTTTTAACTTAGCAGCGAAAAAATGAAATCAACCACCAGTATGTCTACACCGTGCACTACGACAGCGGCGAACTGATTGACAACGACGTCAACGCCATCAACCAAAACTTGCGGGTGCCGAAGATGCGCTACGTGGTATCGGGTCAAAGGGGCTGACCCCTTGACCCGCTTTGCCGGGCATTGTCGGTATTGCTGTTCTAAATGCTTGATGATGCTCCGTTGGGCACTGTTTGTGCTGTTGGCAGATAATCATTGTGATGATTATTTTATGTTTGGCAATCAGCTAATTACAAGCCTGTGTTTATTTTTCTCTTCCCGTTTCTTAATTATTCCAAAAAAGTTTCGTACTTTTGCAAAATTGAATTCATTATTTTATAAACTAAATATATCAAGAAATGTCCAAAATGCTTCTGCTTGGCGATGAAGCTATCGCCCAAGCTTTTATAGACGCTGGCGGTAGCGCCATCAACAGCTACCCCGGAACCCCCTCCACTCAGATCACTGAGTACGTGATGAAGTCGAAACAAGCCCGAGAGCAGGGCATCGTCGCCAACTGGTGTGCCAACGAGAAAACGGCCCTTGAGGCCTCCATTGGCGTGGCCTATGCCGGCAAACGTGCCATGACATGCATGAAACACGTGGGCCTCAACGTCTGTGGCGACCCCTTCATGAATGCCGCCATCATAGGCACCAAGGGTGTCATCATCGTCGTTGCCGACGACCCCTCCATGTTCTCCTCGCAGGATGAGCAGGACAGCCGCTTCTATGGCCACTGGGCCATGATCCCCATGCTCGAGCCCTCCAACCAGCAGGAGGCCTACGATATGGTCTTCTTTGGCTATGAGCTCTCCGAGAAACTCGGCACCCCGGTGCTCTACCGCATCCCCACCCGTCTGGCCCACAGCCGCGCCGGCGTGGAGCGCCGCCCCGTGCTGCCGCAGAACCCCCTCTCCAGCCCTGCCGACCCCAAGAGCTTCGTCCTGCTCCCGGCCAACGCCAAGAACCTCTACCGCTCGCTTATCGACAAGCAGCCTGCCTTCACCAAAAGCAGCGAGGAATCAGGCTACAACAAATACTTCGAGGGTGCCGACAAGTCGCGCGGCATCATCACCACGGGCATAGCCTTCAACTACCTTCAGGAGAATTTCCCCGGTGGCAAATGCCCCTACCCCGTGGTGAAAATCACTCAGTACCCGCTCCCGTTTGATATGCTCAGCCGCCTCTATGACGAGTGCGCCGAGATCCTCGTCCTCGAGGATGGACAGCCTTTCGTCGAAGAGCATATCAAAGGTTTCCTGGGCAAAGGCAAGCCTGTCCATGGACGCCTTGATGAGACCATCCGCCGCGACGGCGAGCTCAATGCCGAGAAGGTCGCCAAGGCCCTGGGCCTCACCGTGGCCAAAGGCCCTGCGGTGCCCGACGTCGTCACCAACCGTCCCCCGGCGCTCTGCGTGGGCTGCCCACATATCGACAGCTACGAGGCCGTCAACGAAGTCATGAAGAAATATCCCAACGGGCGTGTCTTCGGCGACATCGGATGCTACACCCTGGGCTTCAACATGGGAGCCATCGACACCACGGTCTGCATGGGAGCCTCCGTCACCATGGCTAAGGGAGCCTCCGAGATGGGCATTTTCCCCGCCATTGGCGTCATTGGCGACGGCACCTTCGGCCATTCCGGCATGACCGGACTCCTCGACTGCGTCAACGAGCATGCCAACGTCATTATCATGATTCTCGACAACGACATCACCGCCATGACCGGTGGCCAGCCCTCCAGTGCCAACCAGAAACTCTTCAACATCTGCAAGGGCCTCGGCGTGGACCCCGACCATATCCGCACCATCGTCCCCCTCAAGAAGAACCACGACGAGTTCGTCCGTATTCTCGAGGAAGAGATAGCCTACAACGGCGTCAGCGTCATCATCCCGCAGCGCGTCTGCATCGTGGAAAACAAGAAACGCATCGCTGCAAAGAAGTAAATTTAGTGATGAGTGAATGGTGAATAGTGATGAGTGAATGGTGAATGTGGCAAACACTTTTCGCAGAGTTCATCTCGCAGCACTATGGTCACAGCACTATGGTCGCAGGTCACTCCTAAAAAAATAATTATATTAAAACAATGAAAAAAGACATAATTCTCTGTGGCGTAGGCGGCGACGGTATCGTCTCCGTAGCCAAAATCATATCCGATGCAGCCCTCAATCTGGGGCTCAACGTCAAACAGTCAGAAATCCACGGTATGTCGCAGCGCGGCGGCTCCGTATTCAGCCATCTCCGCGTCAGCTCCGAGCCCATCTTTGCTGATGTCATCCCCGAAGGTAAGGCCGACATCATCCTCAGCTCCGAGCCTATGGAAGCCCTCCGCTACATCAACTTCCTGGCTCCCGACGGCGTGGTCATCACCAACTCCGACCCTTTCGTCAACATCAGCAACTATCCCGACGTTGAACGCGTCTACGCCGAGCTCAAGAAACTCCCCAAACTGGTGTGTTTCAATGCCAACGCCATTGCCAAGGAACTCAACGCCCGCGGCAATATGGTGCTCCTTGGTGCCGCAGCCCCCTATCTTGAGATTGCTTTCGACGAACTCGAGAAGGCCATCAAGAGCATCTTCGGACGCAAGGGCGACGACGTTGTCGACACCAACATCCGCGCCATCCGCGCCGGTCGCGACGCCAAATAACAAACTCTTCGGCTCGCGGGTTCGCGGCGATTATCATGACGACTCCGAATGGGACATTGGAATCCTCTCAACAGGCCTCCGATGTCCCATTCTTTCTGTGCAGAACCAGGGTGCGCTGCTTGCCCCGGAAGTCCTGCTCCACATGTCCCTGAAATCCGGCCTCGTCGAATATGGCCAACGTCTCTTTCCCTAACGCTTCGTTGATTTCTGTCACCGCCATACCGTCGTGTGCCAGCTTCCGCTGTGCTATCCGAGCTATGGCCTTGTAGAACACCAGAGGGTCGCTGTCGGCCACGTATAGCGCGCCCTCCGGCTCGTGTTCCGTCACGTTGGCTTGCATCGCGCCCCGCTCGCTCTCGCGCACATAGGGTGGGTTGCTGACGATGATGCCGTAGTCCTCTGTGCCGTGCATCCCGTAGTCCGGCTCCAGGATGTCGGCCAGCTCAAAAAGCACATCCACCCCGTTCGTTTCAGCATTCTTCTGTGCCACGGCAAGAGCCTCGGCGCTGATGTCCACCCCTGTCACCTGCGCCCCGGGCCAGTGCTTTGCCATGGCTATGGCTATGCACCCGCTCCCAGTGCAGAGGTCCAGCACGCTAATGGCTCCGCCACCGCCATGGACACTTTCCCATAGCTCTATGGTTCGCAGCACAATCTCTTCAGTCTCAGGCCTCGGTATCAGCACACGTTCGTCCACCGCTATCTGGCAGCCGCAGAAGTCCGTCCATCCCACTATATATTGTATGGGCCGCCATTGCCTAAGGTCCTCCACAGCCCAGTGGAATTTCAACAGGTCGCTTTGGTTTATCGTCTCCTCGCGCCGCGACAGCAGCGTGGCGTGGTCCCATCCCAGAAATCTCTCGAAGAGCATACGCACAAACATCCTCACCTCGTTGTGCCCATACATCCCGTCCAGCTCCTGGTGGCAGTAGTGTTCTATATCCCTAACCCTGTTCGATGCTATCCGCATATCCGTGGTGTTCATTGTTGTGTTGTTTAGCAATAAGTGGCTGACCTAAATTAACTTTCATTTTCTTTGAACAGCAATTGCCATAAATGACCAGCAATTACCATAAATAATATTTATAGAACGTGAATTACCATGAATGCCCGTGAATTATCGTAAATGTCAATTAAATTTGACTAATTACTTAACAGCAATAATTAAAAAATAAGTTGATACAATCAGACATTCAAAATAAAATAAGCTTGCTATTTTTTTACTGTTACTTAATATGCCGCCCCTACGGGGCTCAGATTAATAGAGTATTTCGATTCCCGTGGGCTCGCGCCCACG
>JAFSQF010000101.1 GCA_017446745.1 Bacteroidales bacterium | reverse complement strand
TGGAGAGGTTGACGAGGGCGGGGCAATTCACGAAAGGCCCCGGGGCGATATGTGTCACCGACGAGGGAATGACAACGTTGTTCAAATGCTGGTTGTCCACAAAGGCCCAGTAGCCGATGCTTTCAAGGCCTTCAGGGAGCGTCACGCCGGTGATGTTCTGGCAATAGGCGAAAGCGTTGGCGGCCAAGTGACGTGTGCGCTGCGGCAACGTGACGGCTCCGCTTTTGGTCTTCAGGCATTCCACAAGTGTCGTGGTATCCTTGCTGAACAGCATCTTGTCCATCGACATAAAGTTGGGGTTGTTCTCGTCCACATTGATGGCGTTCAGGTTGTTGGTCGCAAACGCCATAGGCTCGATGACCGCCACCGAGGCTGGGATGGTAATGGACGACGGGCCGGTGGCGAACAGGAAGCAGCCTCGTTTTATCTGCGTGACCGACGAGGGGATGATGATTCCCGAAAGAGAGGCTTGGGAGAACGCTTCTTCGCCCAGGGCAACAACAGCGTAAGTCTCGCCGTTGTATGTCACCGTAGCCGGAATGTTGATGTTGCCCGAATAAGGAGTGCATGACTCTTTGCCAGTAACCTCCACCGTATGGTCTTCCGAGGAAAGAACGTGGTAACCTATTCCTCCTGACATGAAATTCTGTGCCGAGGCAACGGCTGGTAAACATGCCGCCATCAGGACGGCGAGGGATTTGATGATGTGGTGTTGCATATTGAAACTGTATTTTAGTTCGTTAATTACATTTCCCGTCTGGAGTGCAGACGCGGGGAAGGAATGAGACGGTGTCGACCTTGCCAAACTCCAGTTCCGTCACAGGGACGGTGATGTTGCGGATGTCGGTGGGGCCGAAGGTGGCGGTGCCGTCTCTCGCGACGGTATAGGAGCATTTCATGCGACCCCGCGGGTCGAGCAGCAAGGTGGTGGGGATGCCGTCGGCACTGGTAATTGTTTGTGGCTGTGGGGCGATGGCGTTGACGATATTGTTCAGTCGGTTGTCGGCCACTTCCCATCCCAACTCCTCGATATCCGCGCCATAATGCCAGATAAGGTTCCACACCACCGTCCACATATTCTTCACCATCAGAGGTTGGTACTGCGGCAGGGTGTCGTCAATCCAGTAGCGGGGCGAGTCGATGTGGTAGGTGCAGTAGAGCTCGTCCGCATACTGTGCCGAGCTGTAACTCTCCACCACGAAGTACCAGCGCACAAGGCTGCTGTCGCACTCGGCTATCTTCTGCGGGTAGACGTCGCGCATACTCAGCACACAGTAGCCGCAGCAGGGGCTGGTAAGCACCACCACCTTGTAGTGCGTGGTGTCGGCGGCTATCAGCTGTCGCAACTGCTCCACCGTGACGGGCGTGAGTTCCGGCATCGCGGATACCCTGCGGTAGTTTTTCACCGTAGGTTTCTCCATCATGCAGCCCGTAAGGAGCATCGCGCCCAGGGCGACGGCGGCGAGGGTTTTGATGATGTGGTGTTGCATATCGGGTGGGTTTTAATAGCTGAACGTATATGTGTTGCTTTGGCTGCCGGTGCCGATGGTTTTCGAGGTCGGGAAACCGTCGTCGTCGTAGGTGTAGCTGCACTGGCCGCTGCCCGAGAGGAGGGTGGTCATGTTGTTCTCGCTCCAGCAGAAGGCGTAGCCGAGGAAGAGGACGCTGTTGCCCAGCACCCCCTCGAATATCATGTTGGTCACGCCCATGGTCTCCATCCCCATCGGAAAGCGCATCGGGTTGGGGTTGCTGTCGTACTGCATGTTGCTGAAAAGGGGCTGGCCGTCGCAGGTGACGGAGACGACGTTGTTACCCTCCCAGCCAAAGGTATAGGTGCTGGTTTCCACGCTGCCGTCGTCCATCGTTTTGTTGGCCTGCACCGCCGACACATGGCCGTCGTCGGTATAGGAGTAGACCAGCTCGCACGGGAGCACCTCGTCGAATGTCTGCTGGCAGAGGTCCCCGGTGGCCCTCATCGGCAGCAGGAAGGTCTGCCGCTCCAGCCGCCCGTCGGTGCCGTAGTGGTAGTGCATCGCGCCGTCGATGTAGGCGGTGCCCGCGCCGTCGTAGGGGTAGACCCGCGCCAGACGGCTGCCGTCGTATTCGAGCACGGTGCGGCCGAGCGACGTGCCGTCGTACATCGTGCAGCTGATTTCACTGAGTAGGTCGCCCTCCCAGGAGAAGTCGTAGGTGAGGTAGTCGAAGGTACCCACGCTGTGGACGATGCGGCTGATTTTCTTCTCGGGCCAACCGTCGGCGGTGCCGCCGTGAGTGGGCTGTTCGGGCTTTTCGCTGTCCTTGCCACAGGACACGGCGGTCATCAATGCTGCCGCCAAAAGCAAGAGAATGGTGTTGCGTTTCATTGTTGGTTTTTTTTGTTTGATTCTTTTCTTTTGCGGTCAGCCTCGTCCTCTTTTACGGATGCTTTGATTTGCTCGTGGCCTTGGTCGAAGATCCACCAGAGCACGGTGACAACAACGCCGTGGATAGCGCCGTCGATGACCGAATACAGCAACACATGCTTGTCTATCAGCAAGGCGCTGAGAAAGAATAGCATCGTGAAGACAGCGAACAGTATGAGATAGAAAGCAAGGTTTTTCTTGTGCTTACGGCGCACAATTCTAAGGAGCAGCGCGATGCCGCCGATGACGGCCAGCACAATGATGATGGCAACGATGGTCAATCCCGTGCCGCTGCTGAAGAATGAGGTTAAGATTTCCATGGTGTTTATTCTTTGTCGTTATTTTGTCCTAAGCTATCCTCTATTTTTTGCCATATCGTCCATACGACCGAAAAGACAAATCCAAGGATTGTGTAGTTAATCACGTTGTTTTCATTGTCTAATAGGTTGTAGATGACAGAAACTCCTAGAAATACCAGATATACTTGTATGAAGTAACCGAAGCCATGTTTCTTTTTTTGCATGTTTTGTTCTTTTATGGTTAAACCAATTTGCGCCTTTCTACTATAATAGACGCACAAAGGTGGTCGAATCTTACAGATTGTTGAAAATTTCATTATTTT
>JAFSQF010000100.1 GCA_017446745.1 Bacteroidales bacterium | reverse complement strand
ATTTTTAATCCGTTATTTTGCGGATTAAAAATCCTTATAATATTTTGCGTCGGATTGCAAATCCGACGCAACCGAAATCCGTTATTTTGCGGATTAAAAATCCTTATAATATTTTGCGTCGGATTGCAAATCCGACGCAACACACGGATTGCAAATCCGACGCAACACACACAACGGCTAATATATGACGCACCTAAGGGGGGTCGAAGTGGATCAATAAACATAAAGGATGCCGCCGTTGTAGGAGGTGTTGTACTGATAGAGAGGGCATGTGGTGGCACTACCATCCATAGGCATGCCGTCGGTTTCGGCGATGAAGAGGGAATGGCATTCGGGGCATTCCAGCAGCGAGGCACCCCAGTCGGCAGTGATTTCCACAGCAGCCCCGTCGAGGGGACAGCTACGCTCAAAGGCCACGAAATGGTCGTAGGCAGTGCGGACCACAATCACCCCACGCGCGCCACCAGTGAGATACATGTGGCCGCCAACCACATTCAAGCCAGAATAGAGGGCAGAATTGGGGTCGATGCTGAAATCGGTGAGGCCTATGGTCCATGCACAATTCTCATTCTTGCCGCATCCCGACAGAAGCCACAGGAAGCCCAGCATAGCCACTATATGCGTCAGAAAACGTTTCATTACAAAGGATTATGGATTACGTTCGAGGAAAAGCATACGCCCAAACGGGCACCACAGGCCGAACAGCCACGGCTGCAAATGGGCAGGCCTACAGCCGTCCTAATCCGCATAGATCACTTTCATCACCACCGTGGCAACAGTCTTCATAGTGTTCTTGTCGATGGCATCCAGGTTGTCGTTCACCGTATGCCAGTGCTCGTAGAAGCTGCAATGGCTGCTGTTCTGCACGATGTCGATCATCGGGATATGGCGTATCTGGTTGACGTAGAGGTGGTCGTCGAGGATAGCGCCGCTCAACTTGTCCTGGAAGATATTGCCATAGCCCAATCCTGCGGCGCAGTTCCACACCTTGTTCATCAGACCCGGGGCGAAATTCATGGAAATCTCCTCTTTAGTGAAGCGCGGTTCATGGGTGCCCACCATATCGAAAAGGATGCCATACTCGGCGGAGTAGAACATTTGATGGGGGTTCTGAGCCCAAAATTGCGAGCCTTTGCACCAGGTGTTGTCCTCGTAGCGTCCGGCCCATTCCGGGATGCCCTGGTCCTCGAGGTCGAAAAGCACGAAGTCGACCCCCACATCGGGCCGCATAGCCGACATGACGCGCGCCATCTCGAGGAGCAGTGCGGCGCCGCTGGCACCGTCGTTGGCACCAAGCAAAGGCTTGCGCCAATTGTTGGTGTCGATGTCGTGGTCGGCCCATTGGCGAGAATCCCAGTGGGCTGCCAGGAGGATACGGCGTTCCTTCTCGGGGTTGAGGGAGGCTATGATGTTCTTACCATGTACCTTGTCGCCGTTCCAAAGGGTAGTGGTGAAAGACTGCTGCACCACGGTGTCGCACCAGCGTTGGAGTTTGTGGGCCAGGAAGAAGCCGCACTCGTCGTGACCCTTCAGTCCCGGATGGCGGAAGCCGAACGAGAGCTGGTCGGCCACATACTTGAACGCTGAATCGGCGCAGAAATCCGGAATGGCCACCTTGGTATAGTCGATATTCTGTGAGGTCTGGCTTCCGTTGTTGGACTTATCGGTGCCGTTGCACGAAGCCAAGAGCAGAGCAGCCAACAAGAAGGAGGCAATGAACCGTGTTTTCATAAACAGATAATTTTTAATTGTCGAACTGTTTAATTGTTGTCTACAAGTCAACAGTTTAACTAATGTTAAACCATAAACAAATGGCTAAAAATCAAAGCAAAAAAGAGGAATGAGCAACCCCATTCCTCGTAAAGTGAGCTATGATGCCGTTTATTTTATTCTTTCCGAGTATTCGCAGGTGCGGGTGTCAACCTTGATGCGATCGCCTTCTTTGATGAAGAGAGGCACGCGGATTTGCACGCCGGGTTCCACTGTGGCGTCCTTCATGGCATTGGTGGCGGTATTGCCGGCGAAGCCAGGTTCGGTGTAGGTCACCACGGTCTCGATAAAGGGCGGGAGTTCGCACATCAGCGGGGTCTCGGTGTCGGCGTCGACAGTAATCTCCACATACTGGTCGGGGCGGAGGAACTGAGGAGCGTTGATGATTTTCTCGTCGATGTTGATTTGCTCATAGGTCTCGGTGTGCATGAACACGTGCATATCGCCCTCTTTGTAGAGGTAGGTGTAGGGGCGACGCTCAACGCGCACGATATCGATCTTGGCGCCGCTGGGGAAGGTGTTCTCGAGCATGCGACCGGTCTTCACGTTACGCATCTTGGTGCGGACGAAGGCAGCACCTTTGCCGGGTTTCACGTGGAGGAACTCCACAATAGTGTAAATGTCATTGTTGAAATTAATGCACAATCCGTTCTTAATGTCTGTTGTTGTGGCCATAAAATTTGATTAACAATAGGTTATTTATTAATATTTTTTTTCTTTTCTATTTCCAGCAAGTTGGTAAGGCGTCGCAGGTCGACTTTCAGCTCCTCGTTCTCGTCCTCGAACATCTTGTAGCGTGTTCGATACATCATATTACGGAAGAAAAGGGCCAGCATGATACCGAAAAGCGTAATAGTCACCTCTTTGTGCGAAACGAAGAAGTATACCGTAGCGGCAACTATCAAAGCATACGAAGCCCACTCATATATCTTAGCAAGCGTAGATTTTTCCATTTTTTCATTACTTATTTGAGCGTGCAAATATACATCTTTTTTTTCAAACAGAACATTTTTAGTTAAGCATTCATTGCAATAAAATGATTATCAATAGCAAAATAATAAACCAATAATGTCATACATCATTCTGTTCAAGTGGCAATGATGGTGGTTCAAAGAAAATTGTGTGTGTTTTCGGTGCGCACAGATTCTACCAAGGCAGACAGAGTAGGGAGTAAGATTTCTCGCCATAGGCGACTTAAGCAATATTTAAATAATAAGTTGATACAATCAGGTAGGCGCAAAAAAAGGTAAAACGATTGTTTTTTGGGGGTCTACGAATTAGCACGAATTGGCACGAATTACATGATTTTCAAGATATGCGACACCGAATATAAAACTATATTTTCGCAGGCGAAATGAATTTACACGAATTATAGTTGCAT
>JAFSQF010000099.1 GCA_017446745.1 Bacteroidales bacterium | reverse complement strand
GAGGTCAATAGTCTTGTCGGTTGTGCCGCCAAAATCGAAGCGGTATTGCAGGTTGAAGGTGCCGTTCTCAACGTTCTTCACATAGAGCACTTCGCTGCCGTTCTGGGTCTTGCCCTTCTGCAGGTCTTTCTTGAAGTTGACGAAGACAGGCTGGATGGGTTTGGCCTTTGCAGCGTCGGCTTTCACTTGTGCCAGGAAGGGGCTCTCGTTGTCGCGGTTCACTTCGATGGGGGTGATGGCAGGCTTGACGACCTTGGTCACGGGGTCGGGGGTGTCCTGCTGTTTGTAGACGATGACGTAGTTGTTGTCCTTGAAGATACGGTTGGCGAAGTTGACGATATCCTGCTTAGTGATTTTAGCCAACTCGTTGATTTCGTTGCAGACATCGCCCCAGTCCTGATGTTGTACGAAGGCGTAGGCCATCTGGCTGGCGCGGCTGTTGTTGCTCTCGGCCTGCTTCATAATCTGGAGTTTCAGCTGGTTGATGCTGGCCTCGATGAGGCTCTCGTCGAACTGGCCTTTCTTGACCAGCTCGAGCTGTTCGAGCAGCAGGTCGCGCAGCTGGCCGAGGGTCTGGCCCTGGGTGGGACGGCCACCGAGCATGAAGGCAGCGTAGTCGTTGAGGGTGTAGGTGCCGGCGTAGGCGCCGAGGCATAGCTGTTTCTGGTTCAGGTTGAGGTCGATGAGGCCGCAGGAGCCGTTGTTGAGTACCATCTCGAGGGCTTGAGCCAAAAGGGCATCATGGCTGCCGTTACCTTCGTTGATGCGGAAAGCGATGGTGAGGTTGGCGGGGTCCTGGCCGTTGACGAGGCGGATGATGGGGGAGGTGATAGGCTGTTCTTTGACTTTGGTGAAGCCTGGGACCTTGCCGGGCACCCAGCTGCCGAAGTATTTGTCGATGATCTTGATTACCTGGTCGGGGTCGAAGTCGCCGGCCATAGCAATGCACATGTTGTTAGGCACATAGTAGGCGGCGTGGTATTCGCGGATATTCTTCATCGAGGGGTTTTTGAGGTGCTCGATGGTGCCGATGGTGGTCTGCTGACCATAGGGATGGTTGGGGAAGAGCGCGGCCATCATGGTTTCGTTGACGCGGCGGTTGTCCTGCGCCATGCCGATGTTCTTCTCCTCGTAGACGGCCTCGAGCTCGGTATGGAAGAGGCGGAGCACCAGGTTGGGGAAGCGGTCGCCCTGCACCTTGGCCCACTGCTCGACCTGGTTGGAGGGGATATTCTCGACGTACATCGTGTAGTCGTTGGAGGTGAAGGCGTTGGTACCCTCGCTACCGATGGCCGTCATCGACTTGTCGTACTCGTTGGCGATGGCGATGGTGGAGGCGATGTAGCTGATGGAGTCGATCTGATGGTAGATCTTGGCACGCTGAGCCTCGTCGGTGGTGCGGCGATAGACCTCGTAGAGGTCCTCGATCTGCTGGATATAAACCTTTTCCTTCTCCCAGTCGGTGGTGCCCAGCTTGTGGCTGCCCTTGAAGAGCATGTGCTCCAGGTAGTGGGCCAGGCCGGTGGTCTCCTTGGGGTCGTTCTTCGAGCCGGCGCGCACGGCGATGTAGGTCTGGATGCGTGGGGCGTCCTTGTAGACGCTGAGGAAGACCTTAAGGCCGTTTTCGAGGGTGTATTCCCTCACGCCCAGAGGGTCGTTGTCGAAGGTACGGTACTTGTACTCTTTCTGAGCCAGAGCCGTGGAACCTACCACGAGCATCACAGCCAAAAAACTGACGAATAATTTTACTCTTTTCATTGATTTAATTGATTAATTTATATTGATTAAATTATTTTTTGCGTTCGAATAGCAGTTTACAAAAGTACAAATAATTTACCATTCGCAGGCTGTTTTCAACCTGCAAGATTGAAAAGTTTAAAAAAAAATGTTCTTATATGATATTAAAATTGTATTTTTACAAATTATTTCGTTGTGGGCAAAAGTCCATAACTATTTTATTGTGAGCATATAAGAAGTATAATATATCATGAAAAAAGCAAGCATTTCCCTCAAAGAGAACCTTGAAAGCATAGAGCGTGTCGTAGAACGGATAGAGCACTATGGCGGTGCGATACCACGAATAGAGGTGGATTTACTCCTCTCGCTTCTCCGGCAGATGTACGACGATGTGCTGACCATGTCGCTGCCTGAAGCGGTCATGTCGCACCAAGAGGTGTCCAGCTCGGCGCACCAAGAACACTATTTTGCTCCGGAGCCCGACGAGCCACCTCTGGCGGTGCCTGGTGTAGGTCTTCCCTCGGTGGAAGAGATAGAGCAACATGACAATGAAGCCCTTTTTGATGGTGAGGAAACCGAAGACCGTGGTGTGGTAAGAGAGCATCTCGAACCTGAGCCTGAGCCTGAACCCGAACCCGAGCCTGAACCCGAGCCTGAGCCGGAGCCTGAGCCTGAACCCGAGCCGGAACCCGAGCCGGAGCCCGAGCCGGAGCCGGAACCCGAGCCCGAACCCGAGCCGGAGCCTCAGCGTGAGCCGAAACCTGCTAAGCCGGCTCAACCCTCATTGTTCGACTATTTTAAGGCTACCAATGTCGAGAAACCGCTCCAGCGTACCATTGCCGACAGCCTCGGCGACACCCTTCATGCTAACGAGCATCCTTTGGCGGCCAACAAGGTGAAGGATCTCCGAACGGTCATCAACATCAACGACAAGTTCAGCTTTATGAACGAGCTGTTCCACAATAATATGAAAGGTTATAATGACTTCATTATGCGCCTTAATGCTATCGGCAGCCGTGAAGAGGCACTCTCTTATGTCGAAGAGGTGTCGGCACGAAATGGCTGGGATAAAGACTCGCTCACTGTCAAAAATTTCTATGCCATCTTCGACCGTAAATTCTGACTTTCAGCCAAGCAGTGTCTATAAGTAAGAACTCAAATTGATGCCTCATATTTATCCATAAACAATACACATCTGTCTATGAAGCGTAGAGCCATACTTTTTTCAGCGCCCTCAGGGTCGGGGAAGACCACGATTATCAAACGTCTGATGCAGCACTTTGATTTTTTTGAGTTCTCCATCTCGGCCACCAGCCGTCAGCCTCGCGAGGGGGAGCGCGACGGCGTGGATTATTATTTCCTCACCCCCGACGAGTTTATGAAAGAGGTGGAGGCCGGACAGTTTCTCGAATGGGAGGAGGTCTACGCCGATGTCCGTTACGGGACTCTGAAGTCGGAGATAGAGCGCATCTGTGCCAAAGGCAAGGTAGTGGTGTTCGATGTCGATGTTAATGGCGGCATCAACATCAAACGTTTCTTTGGCGACGATGCCTTAGCCATCTTTGTCATGCCGCCATCCATTGAGGTGCTGGAGCAGCGTCTTCGCCACCGTGGTACGGAAAGCGAGGAGTCGATACAGAAACGTCTTGGCCGGTCGGCAAAGGAACTTGGAGAAGCCCATAGGTTTGATGTCACAATAGTCAACGACAACCTCGACGATGCTGTGGAGCAGACCAAGCGGACCATCACGGAATGGCTTTCGCGAGATGAGGAAGAGAGCTGAAATGCCATGCTATTTACTGTAACCACTTAATTATTAAATCAATTCACCGATCTTTTGGACAACCTAGTTCAGTTTATAAAAAAATACTCCAATGTTTTGGTATTCTTACTGCTTGAGGTGATTGCCGTTGTGCTTATCATGCAGGGCAGCATATACCAGCGGTCGCACGTGGTGCGATGGTGCAATGCCGTGTCGGGGCGTTGGCACGATGCCGTCTCCTCGGTGTCGGGCTATTTTGGCTTGAAGGCCGAGAATGAACATCTCGCTGCCGAGAATGCCCGTCTGCGAGCCCAGTTGGCGTCGTCGTATATCAGCTATAGCGACACGGTTTTCGAGGTCAACGATACCGTCTACAAGCAGCGCTACTCCTACACCGATGCTCAGGTTATAAAAAATTCCTACAATCAGCCCCGAAACTACATGATGATTAATAAAGGGACCCTACAAGGTATTCATGCCGACATGGCCGTCATCTCGCCTCAGGGTATTGTTGGTGTTGTGATTAACAGCACCAAGAATTTCTCCACTATCATGCCCGTGCTTCATGCCAATAGCCGGAATAGCGTCAAGCTGTTGCGAACCAATTCCGTGGGTTCTCTTATTTGGGAGGGTGGTGATTTTCGTTATGCGACGGTGGTTGACATACCTACCACGCATAAGCTCCTCAAGAACGATACCATAGTCACCAGTGGTCTGGCCAACGACTTCCCCGAGGGTATCCCCGTCGGCTATATAGAGGATTTTGAAAGCGTTCAGGGAAGTGGTTTTTATAGCATTCGTGTTCGGTTGGCCACCGACTTCAATAAGCTGAATCATGTTTATGTGGTTGATAATCATTTCAAGGCCGAACAGGATTCATTAATGAAAGAAACGGAGGCAGACGATGAATAGTGCGCTGATATTCCGCAATATAGGCCGTTTTGTATTGTTGATGTCGTTGCAGTTGCTGGTGTTCAACAATATTTATTTAGGAGGCTACATCAATCCCTGTATCTATATATTGTTCATTGCCATGTTGCCCACCAACACCGGCAAGATACCAACAATGATAATAGCATTCTTTATGGGCCTAATGGTTGATATTTCTGTCAATATGTTAGGCTTCCATGCATTTGCCGCCACTTTCGCGGCTTTTTTGCGAGGGCAGTGGCTCGACAAGATAATATTGCGCGACAATGTTGAGACTGTGGACACTCCGAGCATACGGAGTGTACCCTACCAAGCATTCTCGCTCTATCTTTTGCTCATTATGTTCATATTCTTTGTTGTGTACTATAGTTTGCTTTATTTCAACGTGCGTGATGTTTTGTCGGTGTTGGTGGCGTCGGTGCTCAGCACGGCGGTGAGCTGGCTGCTTGCCATTCTCTACCAAACATTGCTTATCAGAAAGGTGGAATCCTGAATGTCAATCAATATGAAACGAATTGTTTTTATAGTGCTGTGTCTGCTTGGCTTTATGCCTTTTTCCATGCGGGCTCAGATTGCCGTGGGTTCCTGGCGCGAGCATCTTGCCTATGCTTCGGCCAACCATGTGGTCCAGGCCGGAAGTCAGATATGGGTTGCTGGTCAAGGTTCCCTTTACTGCTACGACCAAGAGGAGGGCACCGTGACCAGCCTGAGCAAGATTAATGGTCTTAACGATGTGGGTATAAAGACAATCAACTACGATTCCCACACCAAGATTCTCGTGGTGGCATACAGCAACTCGAATATTGACTTGCTGAAGGATGGGTGTGTGGTGAATATCAGCGATATAAAACGTAACAACATTGGCGGCGACAAAAGTATCAACAGCATTAGTTTCTATAATCGCTGTGCCTATCTTGCCTGCGGATTCGGCATTGTCGTTGTCGACCTGGAGCGCAATGAAATCAAGGAGACTTACTATCTTGGCGACAACGGGACGTACAAGAATATTAACGACATAGTTTTCACCGACAGCCTTATCGTGGCCGCCACCGACGACGGAATCATGTATGCCGACAAACGCAGTCGTTTTCTGAACATCGCCACGAACTGGAGCATCGACCAGACCTCCCTCCTTGCGGGCGGCAAGGTTAGCAAACTCGCCATCGACGATTCTAACCGGCTGGTGGCCATGGTGCCTGACGACAGTGCCACTGCACTCTTTGCTGAAACGGATGGGATGACGTTCGTGCCATGGCTGGAGGGCGATATCAACAATATGGTGTTTTCCGGTGGCAGATACCTTGTCTTTCATCCGAAAAGTCTGGAAATTTATGGTGCTGACAGACAACGCGAAGACAGTCTCGCCACGGCGTCGTGGTGGCTGACGATGGAGCTCAACGATGCCATCATCTCATCCGACGGCCTCCTCTGGGGGGCACATGACTGGGCCTCGCTTGTGGCCATAGATGTGGAGACCAAAGAGGTGGTGCACAATATATTGCCCAATAGTCCATCTACATCCAATGTGTTCCGCCTCACAGCTTTCGACAAGGAGCTCTTCGTGAGCCCCGGAGGCCACAATTCCACCTATGGGGGCTCGTTTCTTCAGCCGGAGGTGTATATATTCAGTGAAGTGGACCAGACGTGGAGAAAGACATCCGACGAAGAGGGCCTTCTTGCCGGCACTTACGATATCATCGACGTGGCAGTTAATCCCCGCAACAAAAGAGAGAAATTAGCCGCCGTGTGGGGCTATGGTATTGCCGAAATCAGCGACAACAAGATAACCAACCTCTATAATGCCGACAATACCGATGGTGTTCTTACGCCCTATTCCGACGGCTCTTTCACATCGCTCCGCACCGGAGGCGTCGCATTCGACAATAAAGGCAATGCGTGGGTTACCAACTCGCTGACCAATAATGTGCTTGTCGTCAGGAAGAGCGATGGCACCTGGCAGAGTTTCGATACGAGGGGCATGACGGGTGGAGGCGATATAGTTCATATCATCTGGGACAGCATTAATGACCTGAAACTATTCTGGGGGCATGCCAACAGAATCTATGTGCATGACGGACGGAGCAGGATGGCATATATCGATCCTAATAACGGTTCAAAACTACAGACGTCGTCGTTGAGTACCGTGGTGCAGGACCATAGCGGCAACCTATGGATAGGCACCAACAAGGGTATCAAGGTGGTATACAACCTTTCAAATGCCTTTGCCAATGGCGGAGCTGGCGAGATGTCGCCCGTCACTTGCAACAACATCCTTTTCAATGCCAATGGTATAACGGAATACCTGATGGCCTACGAGAGCATCACCAGCATAGCCGTGGATGGAGCCAACCGCAAATGGGTAGGGACAGCTTCGGGAGGCCTATACCTGCTTTCCGCTAATGGGCAGGAGGAGCTGGCCCATTTCACCGCCGCCACGTCGCCACTCTTCAGCGACAAAATACTGGCTTTGGCTGTTATGCCCTGGAGTGGCGAGCTCTTCATTGGCACCGACAAGGGAGTGCAGTCCTACCGTAGCAATGCCACGTATGCTTTCGCTGAACCTCAGGACGACATTCATGCATTTCCCAATCCCGTCCGACCCGACTACGAAGGTGTTATTTCTATTAAGGGATTCACGCGCAATGCCATTGTTCATATTACCGATGCTGCAGGTCATACCGTGTACAGCACCCGTGCTAATGGCGGTCAGGCCACGTGGAATGGATGCACTCTCAGCGGCGACCGCGTGGCATCAGGGGTCTACTATGTCTTCGCCTCGGCTTCCGACGGCTCCATGAAATCTGTAACCAAAATTCTGATAATAAGATAAGCTGATACACTTCCCTTGTACTTTGAACAATTCAACAGCTCAACACTTAAACGTTCATGACACTCACGACACAAGGCATAGTGCTACATACCACCAAATATGGCGAGACCAGCATCATCGCCAAGGTCTTCACGCGCCAACTGGGGCTATGTTCATATATAGTTAAAGGTGTACGTTCCCCCAAAGGGCGTACCAAACAGAATCTCTTGCAGCCCATGAGTCATCTCATGATGACTGTCTATAACAATCCCAAAAAACAGTTGCAGTATATCAAAGAGATGCACCCAGCCTCGCGCGTCGACAATCTCTATTCCGATGGGCTGAAAATGTCACTCCTTTTCTTCATGGACGAAGTACTTTATAAAAGTATCAAAGAGTCAGAACCCAACGAGTCCCTCTTCGACTATGTCGTCGACGAGCTTCAGCAAATGAACACCACCACTCCTCCACAATCACATAGTAGCACATTCACATATTTCCCCATCCGATTCCTTCTTCGCACTGCACGCCATTTGGGCATAGAACCTATGGACAACTACAGCGTTCGCGAGCCCGTGTTCAACCTCAAGGAGGGCCGTTTTTTGGCTGCTCCAACGGTCTATAGTGCTTCCACCAATGACAATATTGACTACTTTCTTGACGGCTCTGCCAGCTACAGTTTCCATGATTGTCTCTCCTCCTTCACTCAACGTGGCATAGAACCTCACCTCAGCCCTGTCCAGCGCGCCAATACACTCAACAACCTCTTGGAATACTATCATATACACCTCTCCGACTTTCATAATTTCACGTCTCATCAAATACTCCATTCCGTCTTGCGTTAGTTTATATTGAAACTATGGTGATGATAAGTGTCTGTTTTTTAATGGATAAAGCTGAGTAAAACCAGCTAAAAACGAAAGAATGACCCTGAAATTTCTTTTTTTGGAGCATTTTTCAACCAGTCAGATTTGTAAAGTGTTTATCTATAGTAATTCAAGTTTCGCATATATGCGAAATATTTGATATTAAGTCGCCTATGGCGAGAAATCTTACAAATCTGGTCAAATCAAACAGATAAATATGGAAAGATTTGAAAGGATTTGCGAGATTTCTGTCGCGTGCTGCGGCCCGCGAGCCCGACGAGCGAAGCGACAATCATTATCACCAACATAGAACATGCGAAAGTTGAGTAACCTCATCAGAGGTTAGATTAAGCAAGGGGTGAACTTGGGTTAGGAGGCGAAGCTTCCCAGCTTCGCCATTGCGACGACAAAGGGGGATTGTTGTAGCGTTGGTCGGGCTGGGAAGCCCGACCTCCTACATTAGGAGGCGAAGCTTCCCAGCTT
>JAFSQF010000001.1 GCA_017446745.1 Bacteroidales bacterium | reverse complement strand
GTTCTCGTCCACATTGATGGCGTTCAGGTTGAATGCCGCAAATGCCAGTGTTTCAATGTCCGTCACCGAAGCAGGAACATTGATGGTAGATGGACAGTTGGCGAAAAGAAAACAACCATATTTTATCTGCGTGACCGACGACGGAATGGTGATGCCCGAAAGCGTTGCTTGGAAAAAAGTCTTCTCGCCCAAGGCAATGACATCGTAGGTGGTGCCGTCGTATGTCACTGTAGACGGGATGTTGATGTTGCCCGAATAAGGTGTGCAATTTTGTTTTCCGGTCACTTCCACCGTGTGGTCTTCCGAGGAAAGAACGTGGTAACCTATTCCTCCTGACATGAAATTCTGTGCCGAGGCAACGGCTGGTAAACATGCCGCCATCAGGACGGCGAGGTATTTGATGATATGGTGTTGCATATTGGATGTTTGTGTGTTTGGGATTCTACTTTATTCGGGTCAGGCCGATGTTTATCTGCGCTTCATGATGTAGCGAAAGTCCATGTCGATTTCGTGGTGTTCGGGTGCCAGCACCAGTTTGTCGCTGGTGAGTTCTTCCACAACAAATATTCCAGCGTGGCAACCGCCCTCAATCTCCAGCAGTTGCTTGCCGGATTCTTTTGAGAGGGTGTATCCATGCCACTCTGGCAGGCAGTTCGCTCTTTGGTCGGATACCAACACCTGGCTTTCTGTGAACTCCATGCAGATATATCCTTCCGGGATGTTTTCCTGTCCCGCAATGGTTATCTCGCACGACTGAGCCGTGTTGGCCCATTTGCCGATGATAATTCCATTGTCCTTGTTGTCTTTCCCGCAGCCCGCCAGCAGCGTTGCGCCCAAGGCGAGTGTGAAGAAAGTCCGGTGGACTTTCGATAGCGAAGCGGAGAACAAAAGGGTTTTGATGATGTTGTGTTGCATTGTTGGAGGTGTTTTAGAAGCTGAGGCCGTACTGCAGCTTCATTTTTATGTGTGTTAGTTGTTGTTTTTCTTTTTGAGCAGACAATACTCTATTAGGGTCATCAGGCCAGCACCAAACAGAACCACAAGAATGTCAAGCAGGACAAGCCTAAGTGTCATCACGTCATAGTGTCCAAGCCAATAGGTTATTGCTACCACAGCCGTAAGGATAACGACGCTTCCGATAAAGGATTCAATCAGTTTTTTCTTCATGATGTTTGTTTTCTGTTGTTATACATTTCGAGTTGTTCTACTATATTAGACGCACGAAGGGGGTTAAATTTTACAGATTTTGCTCATTTTAACACTATTTAACAAGGGTGTTCGCAGGCATACCAGAAAACATTTTTCGGAGAGTAACTGTTACTTGCCCAGCAGGGCGGTGGCGAGGAAGATCAGGCTGAGGATGTCGTCGTCCGAGGTGTAGAAGCAGAGGCAGACGGTGCGCTCGTCGTCGTTGGCCACCATGATGTGGTTGGTGCCGGAGTGTTTTGCGGCATTTTTCACCAAGCTGCTCTTCATGAGCTGGCTCCGCAGGCTGTCGAGCTGTTCGTCGGTCTTCACCTCGGTCTTCTCTTCCTACAGCTTACCGTTCTCGTACACGACGGTTTTGGTCACCGCTACCGCGCTGTCGTACTTTACTTCGGGCAACATGTAGCGTGCGCCGGCGGGCAGCAGGGTGCTTATCACGTTACCAATGGCCGAACTGTCGTTGGAGGTATGCACCATGGAGATGCTGCGCGAGTTGGAACTGACCTTGGCTGCGGTGTTAGTGTCGGGAAGACCTGACTGCTGTAGTGCCTGACTGACGAGGCTGTTGGTGCCGAGCGGGGCGAGTTCCACTTTCAACGTCTGCCACTTGGCATCGCTCTTGGCGGTGATCCATACTATGGATACGCCCTGACTGTGTTTAATTTTGGCCGTGTAGCCCCGGCGTGAGGCGTAGCGGTTGTAGATTTCACGGGCTGCCGTCGAGTCGTCGTGCTGCAACGCACAATCAGCTCTACGCGCTCCACAGGAGTTTGTACCAGCTGCCCACTGGCATCCTGCCAGCACGAGCAGCATTGTAATAAAGATACGTTTCATTGTTGTTTAATGTGTTAAGGTTATTGTGTTTATGATTTGCGAAAGTTCATTGTTGGTGGTATAAAAGAAGAGCCAGAGGGTGAGGCTGGGGCTATCGTCATGGATGAGGTAGCCGCGGTGGCCGTGCTCGGTGGCGTTGTGGAGGAGGCGGTCCTTCGTGAGCGGCATCTGGAGGCTGGGGGTGTTACGGGAGGGGTGACCGCTGACGGTGGTCGAAGAGTCAATCAGCACGCCGTTGTCCCAATGCTCGCTGTGGACGTACGAGTAGGCAGTGTCAAACATGTAGCTGCCGGTCTTGCTGCGCACCAGTGAGTCGAGGAGGTCGGTGAAGATTTTGCCGACCGAACCTTGGAGCTGCAGGGAGTCGAGATTGCCGCTGAAGCGCAGGGAGTCGACATTGAAGGAGACGCTCTTGAGAGAGGTGACCCTGGTGGAATCCAACGCAGCAGCATCCATACGCTTGCCGACACCGAACTCTTCGCACAGACGCAACCAGCTATCGACATCCTGCGCTTGCAGCATGACGGCGTTGTAGCCCTGGTAGTCGCCAATCATGGCCACGGTCAGGTCCTTGCGGTCGGCGTATTGCAAATAGACCTCCTTAGCCGCCGAGGTGGCCTCGGGCAGGTCGGCTTCGCGTTGGCAGGCGGCCAGCAGGAGCAGCAACAATGGGAGTATTAGTCGTTCCATTTTATCATGGTTTTAAAGGTTTCCTAGGTGCCTTCGGGTGAGCAGCTATTGTTGCATGCGAAGTAGAGATGCTCGCCGTCGACGTCCACCGAGGCAATGCTGCCATTGGCTCGAACGGACATATTCAAAGGTATCAGCACAGCAGCAATGCAAGCGGCAGCGGCCACAACGGGCCAGAGCCGTCGCAGCCTACTAACGCGTGGTGTACCGTTGGCTCGAGCGACAACGTCTTCGTCCACCTGGCTGGCGCTGTTCTGTATGTCGCGTTGCCCGAGCGTCTTCGTATTCCACACCACGCAGCGGATTTCCCTATCCAGTTCCGCATCGCTGTAAGGGCAGCGGGCACTCTTCAGCTCGTCGCCGTATCGTTCCAGTTGCTTATCAAAATCTCTCATCGTTATTTCTGATTATATAGTTTGCATAATTTCCGCAGGGCGCGGGTCAGCCGCATGCTCACCGCCGCGATGCTTAGCCCTGTAATCTTGGCTATTTCCATGTAGCCGTAGCCTTGAGAGTGAGCCTTGATGATAGTGCGGTCGGGTTCCGGCGTTGCCTCGATTAGTTCCACCAGGTCGCGGTAGCCGGGGTCGTGCCCCACTGGCGGCGGTGCCGTCGGCTGATTTCCCATCTTCCGTGCCAGCGAGTTCATCGTGTTGGTTGCTATGCGGTACACCCAAGTGCTCTCAAAACTGCGCCGGTCGAAAGTCCCGAAGCCCCGCCATAGGTCGCACAGCACCTCGTGGAAATCGTCCTCCGTCGTCCACGCCGCACCGAGCCTGTAGCTGCTGCACACCCGCCAAATCAAATCCCGTTGTCGGTGTACAAGTTCCTTGAATCTCTTTTAGTCCAATTCCATGTTGTCTCTAAACGGCTGTCATTTTGTTCTATTTCGACATATTAGACGCAGTGAAAAGTCAAATCACAACATCAGGAGTGAAATTTTTGAGTATTTTTTATACTATAAACCCCACACAAGCCGAAAGACGTTGTGTGGGGTATTAAAAGTTCTGTACGCGCATCTATAGGTTTATCAGCGTTTTATAAAGCGTCTCACAAAAGTGCCGTTCACTGTGATTATCCGAGCAAAGTAGTGACCGTTAGGAAGCTGCGAAATGTCGACACTTCTGCTATGACTCTCGGTTATCTTGCGACCGCTAAGATCGATAATCTCAACTTTCTGTAGACCGTTTGTGCTGATATTAATAACGTTGTGGGCGGGGTTGGGATAGATTTCATTCTTTTGCTGTGCAACTTCGTTGATGGCGACATGAGCGCATGACCATGGGATGATATTGGTGCCACCATTGCGGTAGGCGTTGACGACAGAAATGAAGTCTTCGCCGTATTGGTTGCGAACCCAATAGTTTACATACCGGTCGGAGCCGCCGCCGCTATGCCATATGCAGTGGACATTCTGCGGAGCCACTCGAATCACCACCGAGTCGCGGTTGACGGATTCGAGGCGTGCGGTGCCAAAGATAAAACCTCCTTCAGATTCCAGTGTCAGGAATGCCCCTTCCATCCAGCCATCATAGTGTGTACTGCTGTTCTCCATAACAACGGTGAGACTACACATCTCCTCATCGGTATAGTTTACCTGCACCACCTTAACGCGGACGCTTTCGTTGCCTTGCGTGAAGACAATGTAGGCCACCCGTTCTTCGCCGTCGGTCATGGGTGCCACATTGAATCGTACCCATCCTGCACGGTTTATCTCGCCGTGTTCGACATTAAGCCAGTCGGCAGTGGTGCTTATTTCGAGAATGGCATTGCTCATCTCGTTGATGCCGACCAGCAACGAGTCGCTCCCTCCCTCGGCAAAATAGTTCCATATAGTGTCGCTGACGCTAAGTGCATAGTCGGGGATGGCACCTATGAGACAGGCGTTCTGCAAATTGAATGTGTAGGTTACGTTGCCGCCCACGCCGCCCACGCCAGGGCTGATGGAGTCTACGGGGTAGTAGCCGTCGCCTGTGCCGCTCCAGCCGAAGTTGAAATGCATATACTGCCTTTCGTCGTATCCGTCGCAGATGAAGCCGTGTCCGCCCTGTCTGGCAGAGCCACAGTATATGATGGGGCGTCCTTCATCCAACTCGGCAACAAGCATTGCGCGCCAGCTGTCGTTGGTGTAGCCATAGTCTTTGAAGCAGGCAGTCATGTCGGGACTGAAGCAGAAGTAGTCTTTCAGGGCATTGTCTATGCTTGAAATGCCGGACTGTCCGACGATGCCGATGGCGGAGCTGCCGCCCGATGCCGCTGTTCCATAGTCCATCGCCAAGCTCACTCCGCAATGGTACATCAGTGTGGCGATGGCGTCGATTTCTTCTTGGGTGTCGTATTGTGACGTGCTGTCGGGCATGTTGTCCCAGTCGTAGATGGTGTGGCCGAAGTCGGCGCTCTCGGTGGTACCTGTACGCGGAGAATTGTAGCTGTAGCTTCCGCGTCCAAATGCAGGGTAGTTCCAGAACTTCAAATACATGGCCATTGCTGTGGCTGCGCATCCTGTGACGGTTCCCCTGGGGCACATCTGATTGTAGGGGTAGCCCTGGTCCCAATGCGAAGTGATGAGAGGTTCTACTCTGGTGTCGTCTTTGGTGCCGTCGACGATGATGCCCTCTTCCAGTCGCTGCCATTCTTTCGCATCTTCAGGATATACGGCAATATTTCCTTTAAGGTGGCGGGTTCTCCAGATTGCCGAGATCTGCTCTTCATAGCCTGCAAGCCATTGCTTGAGGGCCGGTGGCATATTGGTGGGGTCGAGCCTGCCTGATGTCGAGTAGCCCAGTATAGGCTTGACGCAATCCTCGTTGGCGACAAGTACCCAGCCGCCTCCTGCGTTCTCAAAAAGGTATATGCTGGCGTAATACCAGTTGGCGCTGTGCAGCGTCAGCTCTATAGGAGCTTTGCTATTGATTTTTGAGGTCATGAAGTTGGTGGCCACTTTGGCGGCACGCTGCGGTGATACTGGCTCGGCGCAAAGGGTTGCGGCAGCGAGAATAGAAAGAGCGAAGATTATCTTTTTCATTGTACTTTGGTGAAAATCATAAAGTCGGTTCCGAACATCTGGCTGAAATCCTCATCGTTCTGATCCCAGGATATTGTCTGTTCTTCGGGGTTGTAGATGAGTTCTTCGGGTTCCGAGGATGTCTCATCGTCCTCGATAAAGGTGAGGATGATTTTGTTGCCATTGACGGTATAGTTGAAGCTCCACGACTGGTCGATGGTCTGGTTTGCAGCGGGGTAGGCGGGAACCTCCGCGCTAACTATCATGTAAATCTCGCCGCTTGTGGCATCGTTGAAGTCGAGCGAGGCGTCGTAGCTGATGTTCATATTGATGCCTTGATAGACGGTGCTGTTCTGTAAAGAGCTAATCCACGAGGTGTTGGCGAAAATATTGTCCTCATCGCCTGGTTCTTCGCCGCCTTGCGATCCGCCACCTTGTTGTTCGTTATTAGCGGGTTCGACAGGGTCATCCTCACATGAGGAAAACGAGAAAGTGAGAGCCGATACAATCATCAGCATTGCTAAAAGTCTGAACGTTTTTTTCATCTTTTTTTTATTTATGAACTGTTTTTTTTGTTGTTATCCTTATACATTTCATGTTGTTCTACTATAATAGACGCACAAGGGGGGTAAAATCTTACAGATGTTGCTCGCTTTAACATTGTTTTGACAATTTGCTCGCATGCATACCAGAAAACTTTTTTCTTCCGTGCCGTCGCTCGGCTGTGGGAAATGCACATAAAAAGAGCGTGAACTCTTAAAACAAGTCCACGCTTTAGGCTTCATTGGCAAATGTATTCGTTTTTCACTTAGTCCCAATACTCCTTGAGGCAGGCTTCGTACTGGCGACGTGACAATCGGACGGGTTGCGCAAGTCATTGTGCCGGTCGCAAGGAAACGCCGCTGCACTGGGCGAAACGGCGGTTCAACTCCTGCGGCACGCTGTCGGCGCTCTATTTCGATAGCGACCCCTGAAAGGGTGATGAGCACCGTTGAAAACATATAAAATGCAGCGAATAAACGGAGTACAAAATGGATTTAATGACGTGGTGTTGCATGTTGGATGTGTCTTAAATGTCCATCAGGTGAAACACATCTTTCTCGCATGATGAGAACGAAAGGGTGAGGGCTGATACTATCAGCAGCGTCACGAAAAAATTGATTGTCCTTTTCATTGTTGGTTGTGTTTTTGTTAATTATTACGGGTGTATCTAATAAATAATACACAAAAACCGGTACAAATCTGACAACGTTTTTTTTGAGACTATCATGGTGGAACTTTTGTATAATATTTTGTCAATTCAAAAAATGTTTGTATTTTTGCAATTTGAATGCACAAATAATCAAAATGTGATTATTTATGCTTATAATTAACAATAAGATGATTGCACAGAAGAAGACCACATACCTGCACGACTGGGTGAATGATGAAATGATACGGGGAAGATATATCTTCACAAAGGACGATGTGAAGAATCTCAATTTGCCCATATCCGACCAAGCTCTGCAAAACAGCTTGAACCGCTTGATAGAGAGGGGCATCATCATGTCTCCCTGGCAGAATTTCTATGTGACAATACCTACAGAATATAAGCTTCGAGGCGTTGTTCCTCCATCGTTCTACATCGACAGGCTTATGCAGTTCTTGGGTCGAGACTATTATGTGTCTCTCCTCACGGCAGCTGCCTTTAATGGAGCCTCGCACCAGAAAGCAATGGTTTTCCAAGTGACAACAAATGGTGGCCCCATTCGTTCAGGTGTCAAGAATGGAATCAGACTGGTGTTTACGCTTCGCCAGAATCTGCCGTCGGAGTTCACTCGGCAAATTAAGACACAAACGGGCTACATGATTGTGGCAGGGCCTGAACTGACAGCCCTCGACGTTGTGGCCGAAGAAAGCAAGGTCGGAGGACTGAGCCGTGCAGCCGAAGTATTGGTAGAACTGTGTGAGAACACATCGTGGGGTGTTGGCAAATCGCAACTGATTGGTTTCTTCAGCAGTGCCACTATACAACGGTTAGGTTATCTGCTCGAGAAAATAGAGTTTCGCGAACAAGCCGATAGTTTGTATGCGCTGTTTAAGCAGTCGGGTAAGACCATGCGAAAGATACCGTTGAAGCAGACCGTCGCCATCCGTGCAGATATGCCGATAAACAAGCGGTGGAAGATTATAGAAAACTACAAATTTGATATTGACGAGATATGATACCTGAATACTACATAAAAGAGTGGCACGAACAGGTGCCGTGGAACACCGATGCCATGGTCGAGCAAGATTTGATTATTTGCAAGGCGTTGGTATGTATCTTCGGCGACGAATTCATGGCCTCGCAGTTGGCTTTCCGTGGCGGGACGGCTCTTCATAAACTCTATCTCCATCCGCAACAAAGGTACAGCGAGGATATCGACCTTGTGCAAATCAATCCAGGTCCCATCAAACCCATCTTGCTGCGGCTGGGCGAGGTGCTGTCGTGGATGCCTGATAAAGTTACCAAGCAGAAGCGATACAACAACACGATGCTTTTCCGTATGGAGTCTGAGGTTCCTCCTGTTCAACCTTTGCGTCTTAAGGTGGAGATTAACTGCTATGAGCATTTCAACGTACTGGGCTTAAAGAAGGTGCCTTTCAATGTTAGCAATCCCTGGTTCGAAGGTGAATGCGAGATAACGACCTATGCTTTGGACGAATTGGTCGGAACCAAGCTACGAGCCTTATATCAAAGGAAGAAGGGACGTGACTTGTTCGACCTGCAGGTGGCGTTGCAGAGCGGAAGATTGGATGTGGCGCGCGTGTTGGAGTGTTACCAGAGGTATATGGAATTTGTGGTCGACAAGGTTCCAACCTACAAGCAATACGTCCAAAATATGGAAGAGAAGATGCAGGATGATGATTTTCTTGGTGACATGGAACTTCTACTGCGTGAAGATGCCGGCAGGTTCTATCCGATGGAAGCCTACGAGCAGGTTCGTGCAGCATTTATCGAGCAACTTCCGGGGAAGCGGGAGTAGAGAGAGGGTTGTAGATTTATAGCATTTTCTGTAGTTGTTCCTCGATGGTGGCTTCCAGCGTCGGGTGGTAGCCTCTCTGCACCTTGGCGATCTTGCCGTCGTGGTTGATGAAGAAGAGCGTCGGGTAGCTTGCGGAAGTCGCAGGTGTGGAGCTCGGCGGTCGTGTCCTTGTCGGACATCAACTTCATCTTGCGCTCCATCACGTAATGCCCCTGTTGTATGGACAGGCATTTCTCACTCGAGAGACGGAGGACGTTCTTCGCCTCGTCATTGCTTTGGGCACATGCTGTGGTGGTCAGCAGCATTGGGAACAAGGCGAGGACGGCGAGGGATTTGATGGTGTGGTGTTGCATGTTGGGTGTGTTTTGATGGTATTCTATTCTGTAAGTGGGTGGTAGGTATATGTTTCCACTGTACCCTAGGTGATGGTTGTGTCCTCGGGATGGTAAGTGAACTCCACCGGGTCGCTATAACCAATGATGATGCCTTTCATTGTGGCGGTGTCGAATGTATAGGTCATCGGGTAGGTATTGCCACAGTAGGGATCATCGCCATTGTAGATACGATGCTCATAGATGGTGCCAGTGCTGTCGGTCATAAAACGCCAGATGCTGGTGTCAACGACGTGCATTGAGGAAGTCCACCATTCGTCGATGACTGTAATCCAAGCCGTACCGGAGATCGAGAACGGCTCGGCCACAGGCTGTTGCGGCACAGTGTCAGTGGTGCCAGCGGGTTCATTGTTGTTTTCTTTCTCGCAGCCGATGGCAGCCAGCAGCATCGCGCCCAAGGCGAGGACGGCGAGGGATTTGATGATGTGGTGTGTCATATTTATTATGTATTTGATGGTTTACTATTTCATTACTACAACTTTTCGTGCCGGGCGGTCGCCGACCTTCACTATATAGACTCCCGTGTGCAGTGCCTCATTGCGGACGCTGCGGCCTGTGATGTCGAAAATACGAACGGTCTCGCCTTCGGCACCCTCG
>JAFSQF010000098.1 GCA_017446745.1 Bacteroidales bacterium | reverse complement strand
GCTTTGGTGGGCAGGCTGCAGATGCGTGTTTCGACCACCTCTGTAGGAGGTCGGGCTTCCCAGCCCGACCAACGCTACAACAATCCCCCTTTGTCGTCACAATGGCGAAGCTGGGAAGCTTCGCCTCCTAACCCAAGTTCAACCTTGCTTAATCTAACTATCCTGTCATGAGCGATTTGGCGCTTCGGGCTTTCATGTTTGGGTACTACAGATTTTCATTTTTCGAAAGTGCGGATGTTGGTGCGCATGAAGTAGACTCCGTGTCCGCTCTCCAGCGCGGAGAGGTCTCGGATAGTCCACTCCACACGCTCCATGTTATCGGGATAGGTCTCGCTGCGGATGTATTCTATGTCATAGTATTGTGATATCGAGGGGTATTTACCCTGCGCACGCGCGACGCGCTCTATGTCCACCATGGCGGGCAGGGACTTGGGGTCCGCGGTGCCCGCCTCGAGTATGGTCGAGTAGCGTATGAAGCCGTCGGTGTTGATGCACAGCGCAAGCACCAGCAGGCGGCAGTCAATGCGCTTCTCCTTGCTGCGCCCGAATTTGGCCTTGTGGCTCGCGGCCTTGCGCCCCTCGAAATAAAAATTCGTCAAGTCGAAGAAAACGTTTTCGTTAAGCCGAATGCAGAGGGCAAATCACGAAGTGTTTGCACTATGCTGAGGCGAGAAAACGACCCTTGAAAAGGAACAATATTTCATACGCTTTGGGTAGTACAAACCGACTTTTGCTATTTTGCAGACTAGGTATTATTATAGATCAACATTTTACAAATTTGATTGGTTGAGAAATGCCCCCCAAAAAAAATCAGGGTTGAACTTGGGCTAATGCGTGAGATGCAGGTGGCTGATTTTTTCGCGCTTACCGCTTTCCTGGCAGGGGTAAATATCACAAAGCCGACGAAAGCGGAAACGACAGTATCTGGGCAACGATAGGGTCGTTCTCAAAATGGTACAGGGTATCGTTCAGTGATGTGCTGTATAACATATCCTATGCCAATCTCATCCTTTACGGAGCTGTAATACCGAGCCTCGACGGAGAGGAAAAAGGTGATAAGAAAAAGAATGTCATCGTCGCGCAAGACCCAAAGAACAGAGAAATGTACCTCCAACTCATCGGTAATATGAAGTAAGAGCTTTTACGGCTCAATGTATTTGGCTGAGGAGAATGCGGCGAAACCATTTGATCCGCAATGCTCCCCGTTCATGACGTAGCCGAGTTGGTTGGATACACATAGTGTTTTGCCAATCACGGCATCGATGTTTCTGTGGGAGTGACCGTATATCCAGAACTCTGGGCTGCAATGTCCAATGAAGTCGGACAGTTCCACCGTGAAGGCACCGTTGATTTGGCTTCCTTTGAAGGCAGGATCGCTCAACATGTATGACGGCACATGATGTGTTACGACCACGCGGCATTTCCTCGTTGTATTTGACAGCCTCCCTGTCAGCCATGCGAGGCATTTGTCGTGTTCTTTGTTGAAGCGGTCGTAGGTGAGTCGGTACTCTCCATTCATGATGCGATGGAAATCAGACACCCCGTGTTCGACAAAGTAGGCTTCGCTTATGTTAATCTTCGACCATAGAGTGGTCATCAGCAGTTCAACATCATCACCAAGGTCTATTGCCTTGTTGTTGCAATAGCGCACATTGTTCCGCAGCCGGTATTCCCAACCCTCATGAAGGATGTTTATGTCATAGTATTTGTAGAGTTCGTGATTGCCTGGGATTGCCAGCACCTCCTTGTAGTTGTCAGAAGCCCAACTCCAGAATGGGTGCTTCTCCAATCCATCGTCGCCAAGATATATTGTGTCACCGGCCAGCACAAGAATGTCTCCGCTGACTTGCAAGGGGTTGTCTTTGAGCCATCTTGAATTGTCTCGGAATTCAAGATGCAGGTCGCTTGCATATTGAATCTTCATAGACTATTTCCGCTCAAATATTTCATTACGGAGAATGTCCAAATACGCACGGACGGAATTCTCATCCACGCCAAGCGAGTCTGTCAATGATTGGAAATGTTGTTCGCAATCCACGACAAAATGCTGGACGGCATCGTATATCTTCGGCTCAACGGACTCAGGGGTGGAATAGGCACCCGCCGCCACGAGTTTCAGAACATCGGAGCGGTGCTTCTTAATGTCTTTGCTGTTCACTGACTGACCTTCGTCTCTTTCCTTGGTCAAGTTGAGATATGCGTTCACTTTCAATGCAATTAACGCCAAGTTACCTGCAATCATCAGACCATCGACTTCTTCGGAGTGAATGACAGTGAAGCTGTAATAATCGTCATCCATGATGATTGCTGAGAGGCTTTGGTGCAACTCGTCAGTCGGGATGGGCTCGATGTGGAAGCCCGACGGTTCACCCAGCAAGTCGGAATGACGCGAAAGTAATTCTATCTTTTGTGGATAGGCCATGTTTTCATCCTGCAAAGTAAAACGATAGAGGGCATAGACGGATGCTCCTGCTTCGTTGATACGTTTCTCGGCTCGGTAGTTCCCTTCACGCACGAATTGCCATAAGGCATTGACAAAATCTTGTGTCAACCGCTCCACAACAACAATAATATCAATATCATCGGTGGCACGCGGCCGCATGATGGAACCAGACAGATGGATGTCGCAAGCCGTTCCGCCGATGATAACAAAATTATCCCTGAACGGACGCATCGCCATCCTGAAAGTATCCAATCCCTTTACCATATCTTTTCAATCATAAGTTCAACTTCCTTTTCTACACGGGGATCGTGGTCGTCGTTCATAGACAGAGCCAACGACAGCTTGTCCACGTATTGTTTATCGGTGGGAACCGGTGGGTAATGCCATATCTCCACACAATAGTCGCCCTCAATGGGGTTCACATTTATAAAATCGTTTTCTTTTCGATTCTTCCATTGCTCCGTTGTCAATGCAAGAGTCGTCATATTTTCGGGATTGAGAGAGGAATAGTGTGACAGCGCGTTTATACCGGATATTTTGTACTGTTGAGGGGAAAAGACCTCGTCGCAATACAAACGTTGCTTTGTCGGTGGGATAAGATACTCTTTCGCCTGTTCGAACACTGCGCGTTTGTCGGTATTGAACGAGATATGTCGGAACCGAGCTACATCAGTTTCGATATGGCACAGACACAACCCTTCCAGCAGCCGGAACGCCCGTGTCAGTGTGACGTACTGGTAGGGTGCGATTTTTTCCAACTCCTTGGCTGTCTTGTGGTTTATTTCCAGTCCTTGGAGATAGGCCATAAGGAGCCATTGTGCTACTGCGGTGAGTTTTCCGACCTTCACTGGTTCTGTTTCACGGACGGATAGAAGCAGACTGGGTAGATAGGCGTACTTCCCGGAAACAATGAAATAGACATCTTGCTCGATAAGACGGTTGCGTTCCACATATGACAGGCTTTCAAATAGAAACACTACGGGCTTTCCCATAATGTCATTCAACCTTACTGCCATGAGTTTCAGTTTGCGGGGAGTAAACCGCACCGATGATTTAGACTCAAGCAGGACAAGTTTCATTCCCTTGAAATTGGTGGAATAAAAACGAAATGCTGTTCTCGCCTCCACCCACACCTTGCGCAGTTCGCTGTCGTTGATAATCTCAAGTTGATATTGTTTTCCGGCAATATATGTTATATTATTCATATTCAAATAGATTTCGGTTATTATGTATCATTTTCATGCATACTGAAAACAATGCAAAAATACAAAAAATAATTTAATACACAATATCTTGTGAAAAAATATTATCAGCAAAGTGGTCTCTTGGGAGGTAGGAGGGGTTTTTGAATGAAGTGTAATTTTCACAAAACCAGCGCTATTTGGGTGCTGTTATTTCTTTAAAATTTGAACCATACGGATCAAAGCCATGCGGAATAGTGAGTAGCTTCGGCTATCTGACACGTCGAGTATATCGTTTATTAGTTCACTTTCCTCCTCTTTGTCAATCTCGCTTTGTAGCATGTCGGCATAATATGACTGATGTTCCGTGGACAGCATTCCCTGCGTAATCCGCCCCATACCCGTTCACTTTCCGGGGGCTATTCAAAGCCCCGATGAGGCATGAGAAAGCCCCGTTTTGATGTCCATTCATTCAGAAAAAGAATGAAAAAAGTGGACATTATGGACATTGAGACGACATTTTTCCGGCCGATACCCGTTCACCTCTGATTCTTGCTAAAAGGCGAGAGTTTAAGAAAAAAGTATTAACTTTGCCGCCGATAGAGTAAATCACCAACCGAGTGAACGGATATCATCGGAATTGGTGAACGGCTATCGCCGGAATACGCATTTCAGGCAGGGCTTGTAACTGTTTGATTTTGCAAAATTACACATTTTTAAACTACAAATCCAAATTTTTATTGCACCTGTCTGATTGTATCAACTTTTTTTTTGATGATTGCTAAGTGGCTGATCGAAAATAATATTAATTTTCTTTGAACAGCAATTACCATAAATGAACAGCAATTACCATAAATAACGCTGTGGAACGTGAATGTTCGTGAATTTAAATGTCAACTAAAAGTCTGTCCCAATTCTCAATCAACTCATCATGATGCAAGTCAAGCCATGCGTCTTATTGCTCTGCTCTCCGGAACAGGTCGGCCAGCGTAATCTGGTACTGTATCTCGGCAGTGTACGGGGTGGGTTTTAGTCCGAATGTCGTTATCCATGTGGGAATGATGCCGCAACGGCTTTTGCTTTCTTTGAGGAAGGCTGCTGCGCGGTTTCGCATCTTCCTGTCTTCGTCTGCGGTTACTATATACTCGCTCTGTGAATATTTTATTTCGCAGAGGTTGATAAGTCTGTCGGCACGCTCTATTATCATGTCAATCTGGGCTTTGGAATCCTCGTGGCTTCGCCAGGAATAGTATTCCACTGCTATCCGGTCCAGCCCTAAAGCATGGCGTATCTGCGGCATGTGGGCCATGCACACCTGCTCGAAAGCAAGCCCTTGCCACGTGTTCACCAATGGGCTGTTGACGCGTTGCTGCCAATAGCTCTCTGATGAAATGCGTTTACTGAATGTCAGATGAAACAAGGTGAAGAAATCCATCAGCTGATAGTAAGCGTTGCTGGTCTTTCTCTTCCCGTTGACTTTTGTGTAATATTGACGTATTATGTCGCAGTTCACCAGGTCGTTCAACTGCTGCGTCAGGGTTTTGCTGGAGGTGAGCCGCAGGGCTTCTATTATCTCGCTGCGTGTCATCCCTTGCCGGCTGCAGGCCAGCACGTCGATTATTTTGGTGTATCCTTCTGGATTCTTGAACAATGAGCTATACAGACGATGATATTCTTGTGTCAGTTCTCCATGCTGCATGAAATACAGTCTGTCGATGTTTTGAGCAAGACTCTCTTCGCTGTCCAGAAGACTGAGGTAGAACGGAATGCCACCAAGCATCATGTATGTCTCCGCTATCGTGTGGTGCGGCCAGTGGATACATTTCGCTTTCAGGTATTCTTCGGTCTCGGCCAAGGTGAATTGTCTGAGATATATAGTGTGTGTTATGCGATTGTGCAGTCCTCCGTGGTCGGAAATGAGATTGTTGATCATCCATGATGTCGCCGAACCGCAAACTATTAGCATGATGTTTTTTTGACCGGATGCCCAACTGTTCCAGAAATACCCCAAAGCGCGTATGAAGCCTGACCGCGGAGTGTCAAAACTGGGAAGCTCGTCAATATAAATTACTTTACGACCATTTGTCGTGACGTTCTCAAGTACCGTCCTTAAGATCTCGAATGCTTCAAGCCAATTTGACGGGTTGCTCCCCGTATGGCCGGCTTGAATTAGCGAACGGGTGAAGGAAAAGAGCTGTTCCTCTGAACTTCCGTCTATAATGCCCGTAGCAGAAAAAGTGAATTGGTTGTTGAAGAAATGCTGGATAAGGTATGTCTTTCCAACACGGCGTCTCCCATAGACGGCTATGAATTCTGCCCTATTGGAACTGAAATATTTTTTCAGCTGCTTTTGTTCTAATTGTCTGCCAATAAACTCTTTACACATATTGCGTTAATGTCTTTTTCGTTTGCAAAGATATGTTTTTTTTAGAATATAAATCCCCAAAACTCGAAAAAAAAGTGAGTTTTGGGGAATTATAGATGTTATAAATCCCCAAAACTCGAAAAAAAAGTGAGTTTTGGGGATTTATAGATTTTGGTACGCGGGCGTCTCGCCTGCGATATGAATATTTGTCAGACTGCCATCTCCTGCAGGAAGCGGACGCTGGCGTGGATGTGACGGTACATAACCTCGTCGATGTCGACGAAGTTGACCACCTTGCGGTAGTCGGCGAAGAGCTTCTCGATGAAAGGACTGCTCTTGAGGCCTTCCTGATGACGGAAGTCGAGGGCCTGGGCGGCGTTGAAGAGCTCGATGGCGAGGACGCGTTCCACGTTTTCGCACACGCGGTAGCACTTTGTGGCGGCGTTGCCGCCCATGCTGACCAGGTCTTCCTGGTTCTGGCTGCTGGGGATGCTGTCGACGCTGCAGGGGGTGCAGAGCTGCTTGGTCTGGCTGACGATGGCCGCGGCGGTATATTGCGGAATCATGAAGCCGCTGTTGAGGCCCGGCTTGGCCACGAGGAAGCTGGGCAGGCCGCGCTTGGCGTCGATAAGCTGGTAGGTGCGGCGTTCGCTGATGGCCCCCAGCTCGGCAACGGCGATGGCTAAGAAGTCGAGGACCATGGCGAGGGGCTCGCCGTGGAAGTGGCCGCCGCTGATAACCATATCCTCGTCGGGAAGGACGATGGGGTTGTCGGTGGTGGAGTTGATCTCGGTCTCGACAACGCTACGGACATAGGCTATAGTGTCCTTGGCGGCACCATGCACCTGTGGGGCGCAGCGGAACGAGTAGGGATCCTGCACATGCTCTTTGTGGCGGCGGATAATCTCGCTGCCGTCGGTGTAGCGGCGCACGGCCTCGGCGGTGAGGAGCTGGCCTTTGTGGGGGCGCACCAGGTGGAGGCTCTCGTAGAAAGGCTCGATGCGGCCGTCGAATGCGTCGAGGCTCAGCGACAGAATCATGTCGGCCTGGGCGCTGAGGCGTTCGGCCTTCATGAGGCTCCACACGGCATAGCTACTCATGAACTGGGTGCCGTTGAGGAGCGCCAGGCCTTCCTTGCTTTGCAGCTCTATGGGCTGCCAGCCTTTGGCCTTGTAGACCTCTTCGGCTGTGCAACGGCGTCCTTTCCAGTACACCTCGCCCATGCCGAGGATGGCAGGAAGCATCAGGTTGGCCAACGGGCAGAGGTCGCCGCTGGCTCCGAGGCTGCCCTGCTGGTAAACCACGGGGAGGATGTCGTCGTTGAAGCAGTCGACAAGGCGCTGCACGGTCTGCAGCTGCGCTCCGCTGTAGCCGAAGCAGAAGTTCTGGGCCTTAAGAAGGAGCATGAGGCGCACCACCTCTTGCGGCACCTCGTCGCCCACGCCGCAGGCGTGGCTCATGACGAGGTTTTTCTGCAGCTGGCTGAGCTGCTCCTTGCTGATGCTGATGTTGCAGAGGCTGCCAAATCCGGTGGTGACACCGTAGATGGGCTCTTTCTGCGTCTCCATCTTCTGGTTGAGGTAGTTGCGGCATTTCTCGATGCGGCGGACGGCTTCGTCGCTGAGGGCCAGCGTGGCGTGCCCGTCGATAATCTCTTTGATCTTCGCTATCGTTAGCGGTGTTTCGGGGGTTATATGATGTGTCATTGCGTGTTGTGAAAAGTGAACTTGCTTTAAAACTGTTTTATTTCTGGATGCCGGCTTGGGCTTTTTCGGCGATGTCGTCGTCGACGAGGATGCGTCCGCAGTGCTCGCAGACAATCACTTTCTTGTGCATCTTAATCTCCGTTTGGCGTTGGGGCGGTATCTTGCTGAAGCATCCGCCGCAGGCGTCGCGGTCGATGGTGACGACGGCAAGGCCGTTGCGGGCGGCATTGCGGATGCGCTTGTAGGCCGTGAGGTAGCGGGGCTCGATGAATTGTTCCTGCTCGTGCGACTTCTCCATCAGCCTGTTCTCGTCCTTCTCGGTCTCTTTGATGATGTCGTCCAGCTCCGCCTTCTTGACGTCGAGGTCTTTGTGGCGGTTCTCGAGCAGCAGTTCGGCGGCTTTGATGTGCTGCTCCACCTCCGAGATATGTGCCTTGGCCTCTTTCAGGTGGCGCTCGCAAAGCTGTATCTGGAGGTTCTTGTACTCTATTTCTTTGTTGATGGCTTCAAATTCACGGTTGTTGCGCACATTGTCCTGCTGCTTCTCATATTTCTTGATCATCTCGTTGTGCTCGGCAATCTCGTTTTTCTCAGCGGCCATTTTCTGGTTGGTTGCTTCAATGTCGTTGTTGAAGTTGCTGATGCGGGTCTCCAGACCGGCAATCTCGTCCTCAAGGTCTTCGATGGCCTGCGGCAGCTCGCCGCGGATAATCTTGATTTTGTCAATCTCGGAGTCTACGAGCTGAAGGGTGTAGAGGGCCACGAGGCGTTTCTCGACGGCCACGTCAACATCAAGCTGTCGGTAGGCTTGCATCTCGGGAGTGACGGTGCTCTCTTGCTGAGTTTCTTTTTTCGATGTGACTTTTTTTGCCATTTTATATTGATTTTTACTTTTTTTTGCGGTTGGATAAGGATGGTGTAAGTTATGGTATATTATTATATATTAATTAAATATAATATACATAACCGATGTCTTTCTCCGATTTTCGGCAAGCAAAATTAGTAAATTTTTCGGAAATAATGTTGAATAATACATCTTTTGCGAATTGTTCGCTCTCGAAGTGGCCCACGTCGGCCAGTATGATGTCGTCCTCGGCAGCCTGGAAGTCGTGATATTTAAGGTCGCCGGTAAGGTAGATGTCGGCCCCGGCGGCTTTGGCGTCGCCTATCAGAAAGCTGCCGGAACCACCGCAGAGCGCCACGGTGCGGATTCGGGAACGTGCGAAGGTGCCGGCATCGGGAAGGGTGGAGCGCGAGGCGCGGACTACGGGGAGGCGTAGGCGTTGCTTGACCATCGCGAAGAAGTCGCCGACTTCCATAGGGTGGGGTAGGGCGCCAACCATCCCGGCCCCCACTCTGGCGTATCTGTTGCCGAGGGCTATCAGGTCGTAGGCCGGCTCTTCGTAGGGATGGGCCTTGATGAGGGCGGCTATGAGCTTCTGCTCAATGCGTTGCTCGTAGACCACCTCGATGCGCGTCTCTGCCTCGTGATGATGCTCGCCGATCTGGCCGCAGAAAGGGTGCGAGCCTTCCGAGGCGCGGAAAGTGCCTGTGCCGTCGCTGTTCCAGCTGCACCCGTCGTAGGCCCCTATGCATCCGGCACCGGCCTCGAAGAGGGCTTGGCGTACTGCCGCGGCATGCCGGAGGGGGACGTAGGTGACCAGCTTGCGCAGCACCCCCTCTACCGGACGCAGCACGCGGCAATCTGCAAGCCCCAGCTGTTGCGCCAAGGCCCCGCTCACTCCAAAGTCCAGGTTGTCGAGGTTGGTGTGGGCGGCGTAGACGGCCATGTGGTTCTGTAGCAGGCGTATCACCATACGTCCGGTCTGGTTGGCAGGCGTGATGCGCTTCATGCCGCTGTAAATCATCGGATGGTGGCTGACGATGAGGTTGCAGCCTTTGGCTATGGCCTCGTCGACGACGGCAGGCGTGACGTCGAGGGTGACAAGTACATTGCTCACTTCCTGCTCCTTGTCGCCGACAAGGAAACCGGAGTTGTCGTAGCTCTCCTGATAAACAGGCAGCAGCCGACGGTCGAGATAATCTGTTATTTCTTTTATTTTCATGATTGCTCTCTAACGCAGAAACGTCAATCTTAGTATGCAACAAAACTAATTAGCTTTTTGTGGTTCACTTTTTTTTATTACTTTTGTATCTTGAAAAAATACATCTTGAAATGAAAAAATGGTTGAAAATCATTTTGATAGTTTGCTCGTCGATTGTTGCGCTTCTTCTTTTGGTGCTTCTTTTGGTGTCGCCAATCGCAAAAAGTTATGTCAATAGTCATGGGAAAGAACTCATCGGGCGCCAGATTAATGTCGGCAAACTGCGCGTCAATGCCCTTGCCGGCAGGGTGAAAATCTACGACCTGGTGGTGTATGAGGACGACGACAAGACGGCGTTCTTCAGGCTCGACACTTTCGATGTCTCTCTAAAGCTTCGCCGACTGCTTTCCCACGACATCCACGTGCGCCACATAACGATAGCACATCCGCAAGTGCGGCTGCTTCAGGATGGCAACCGCTTTAATTTCAGCAGCATCATCGACCATTTCAAAACGGACGATGAGGAGCCCGACAACGACACTACTCCCAGCGCCTGGAGCTTCGGCTTCTATAAAATACGGCTCAGCGACGGCGAGGTCTACTACGCCGATGCCAAGCTGAAGAGCGAATGGGACCTCAAGAACCTGAACCTGAGAATTCCTGGCGTTTATTTTGATGGCTCGGCCAACACCGATGCCGGACTGGCGCTACAGCTGGCCGATGGCGGCGTGCTGCGCACTGAGGCCTCGATGAATATGGACAACAACGACTTCTCGGTAGATTTGGCCCTCGAGAATTTCGCCATAAGCAACGTCAAAGCCTATCTGGCTGATGCAATGAATATTGGCAGGCTCGACGGAACCCTCAATGCCGCCATCGACGTCGATGGCAACCTCAGCGATATCATGAAGATGAATGTCAAGGGCAACGTGGCTCTCGACGAGATCGACATTCGCGACGATAACGATGGCCAAGTTCTGGCGTGCAATAATATAGCCATTGCAGTCAACCGTATCAATTTGGCCGAGAATTACTACGACATCAAGAGCGTTGATATTGATGGCCTTGCCTCGCATTTCGACCTCTACAGCAATGGCAACAACTTTTCGCGCCTCACAGCGAAGAAAGCGATGCCGGAGCGCACTGAGCAATCTGAGATGCCGAGCAATTCGCAACAATCAGCCGCTTCGGAGAAGCCTGACGGGGCTCCCAAACCGTTGAGGTTCAGCGTGGGCAGTTTCGCTGTTTCGAATGCTGAGTTCACCTACAACGATTTCTCGCTCCCCGACCGATTCTCTTTCCCGGTGAAGAAAATCAACATCAAGGCCGATCATGTCACCTCGCAGGGCGACAACAACGCTCGTATCATGGCGCAACTGCCTCATGGCGGCATGGCCATCGTCAACTGGCATGGCAACATCGACAGTTGGAAAAAGAACCAACACCTTGTGCTGAACATCAAGAACCTGCAGCTCAAGGATCTTTCGCCCTATTCGGTGGCTTACCTGGGCTTCCCATTCACCGATGGCACTTTCTCGTTCACCAGCGAGAACAGCATTCGCTTCAGCCAGCTTGAGGGCCGTAACAACATCGACCTGTTCAACCCCGAGGTCGGCGACAAGCGCAGCGACGTCGAGGCCAAGGTCAACATCCCGCTCAAGGCGGCACTGTATGTCCTTAAGGATAAGGATGGTAAGGTGGACCTCGATGTCCCTGTGGCCGGCAATATCGATTCGCCGGAGTTCTCCTACATGAAGATGGTGTGGAAAACCCTGGGCAACCTTATGGTCAAGGTGGCTACGTCGCCATTCCGCGCCGTGTCGAAGGCTTTGGGAATCAGCGGAAATCTTGACTATATTGCCTTCAACCCTTTGCAGGCTAATTTCAATTCGGAGCAGTACAGCACGCTGAACAAAATTGCCGAGGTGCTGCAATACGACACCGGTCTGGTTGTCACCCTCGTGCCGCAAATCAATGGCGAGGCCTCCTACAAGCAGCAGAGCCTCTACCTGCTCAAGGAGGAATATTTTATCTCAAAAAATCCCGATAAGGCCAACGCCAAAGTGCCCCCACAGGTGGTGTTCTTCAACGAGGTGAATGCCATCACGGTGAAGGATACGGGCTTTGTGACCTTCGTCCGTCGTAAAGGAATAGCATCGAAAAAGCCTACCGACAAGGAGGTGCAGCGGCTGGCCGAGAGGCTCTATCCGAAGGATGCGGCAATATCCAGTTTGGAGAACTTGGCAGGCTTCCGCAACGAATACCTGCGCCGTTTCTTCTTCGAACAGCATGGCGTTAACGAGAGGCAACTGAAGTTGGCTCCGGTGGAGATGGAAGCCACGAGGTCGGGATATGTGATCAATTCGGAAATGGCCGGCGACGGTGAAAGTGAAAATTTAAATTGATTTGCTGAACAAGACTTTTAGGATTAGTCTATTCTGCTGATTTGTAATCAATAATTAAACGGATTTATTTAACTTAACAATTTTCAAAACGTGGGAATAGGGAAATGGATACTTGGCGGCATAGGATGGTCGATGGGAGGCCCTCTTGGGGCTATCCTGGGCTATCTGCTGGGCCGCGGAATAGAAAACGGGTTCAGCCGCTTGACTGACGGTTCGGAAAGCAGAACGGGGGCGTATGAACGTCCTCCTAAACAGTCCTATGGCAGTATGAGGAATGAAAGCTCGCAACGCTATCGCAACACGGGCAACAAGGAGGACCTCTCGCACGCACTCCTGGTGCTTATCGCTGCGGTGATGAAAGCCGACAACGTGGTGCGCAAAAGCGAGTTGGAGCTGGTGAAACGCTTTCTGGTGAGCAACTATGGCGAAGACAAAGCCAAAGAGCTGTTGCTGAAACTGCGCGACCTTCAGCAGGTCGACATACCCATTGGCGATGTGTGCCAGCAGATTAAGCAGAACACCGACTACACTACGCGCTACCACATGCTCGATTTCCTCTTCTCTCTGGCCGATTCCGACGGCGAGGTGACGATGCCTGAGACATCGGTACTGCGCACCATCAGCAACCGGCTTGGCGTCAATGCGCTGGATTTTATGTCGATTATGGGGCGCCATGTCAATGGCAGCTACGGCAGTACGGGAAGCGGCCCCTTCGGCAGCCGTTCGGGAGGCTATAGCAGTGGTTCGTCGCGCAGCCGCTACGGCGCCGGCGGCAGCTCGACGTCGAAGAAGGACCCCTATAAGGTTCTGGGTCTGGATTCTACGGCCACCGACGAGGAAATCAAGAAAGCCTATCGCCGTCTCGCCATGAAGTATCATCCCGACAAAGTGGAAGGTCTGGGCGAGGAGGTGAAGAAGAACGCCGAGGCTCAGTTCCGCGAAATCAACGAGGCCTACGAGACCTTGAAAACCCTGCGTGGAATAAAGTGACCCGTTGACGAGAAAGTGACCCGTTGACGAGAAAGTGATTAGTGAAACGAAATCTATCGTTTCACCAATCACAATTCACAATTCACTAATCACAATTCACTCATCCCTCACTTCAAGAAGAACTTCAGGCCGAAAGAGGCGCGACCGTAGGCGGTGTTCTCCGTAACCTTGTCGAGGTCGCGGAAAGGCAGCTGGCCATAGTCTGCGTACATGGTGAACAGCAGCTGTTTCGTCAGCCTCCATTCCATTCCGATGCCACCCCACCAGCCGTCGGCCTGGCCGCCGAAGTCGTATCCGCCGCGCACCAGCATGTTGTATCCGAAGTTTTGGGCGTGCCTTTTGCTGAAAGGCATCCAGTGCAGCTCGGCGAAAAGGCCTCCATAGAGGCGATAGCCATTCTCCCAGCCTAAAGTGTAGAGCGTTGTCGTCGGGTCGATATCGATGGCCGCCGACGTGGTGGGCTTGGCACCCATGAGGCTTAGGTGTGCGCCAACGCCGAGGTGTTGCCACAGGCGCACTGATGCCGAGGCCTCGATGGCTGAGGAGGGGCGGTCCTTCAGTATGCCGGGACCGAACGTGAAATTCGGGTTCCCCGTGATGTTGTAGGCGAGGCCTATGTTGACGCGTTCCAATAAAGTGCTGTTGTTCTGGGCTGCGGCCAGCATCGTGGCAGTCAGCAGTATTATAATGAGGACTATTTTTTTCATGATATGCAGATGTTTAGAAGGTGAAACAAAAGCCGAAAGAAATGGGGTAGAGCTTGTGGTCGATAGAGCGGCTGTCGGCAGACTGTTTTGTTCGGAACATGGGTGTCAGTGAGCTTTCCAAGAAGAAGTTCACGTTGCTGTAGCCAACACTGAGGCGTGTGCCCAGCATGAAAGGGTTGAGGTATTTGCCGAAATCTTCGTCGCGTGTGGAGGCCGACTGTGGTATGTCTTGGTAGATGCCCCTGCGAACCAGGTAGGTCTGCTTGCGCATAATATTTATGGAGGGTTGCAGCTCGAGGCTAATATTCAAGCCTTTGTAGTTGGTGCGGTTGCGCCATTCCAGCCGTATGGGGAAGAGGATATATGCAGTGCTGAACGATGAAGACCATAGGATTTTGCCATTTGCGGCCTCTTCTGCGGCGAACAAGGTGGCGGCATCGTCGGCAATGAGCCGGGTAGCGCCCGTCATCGGGTCGGTCTTGAGAGCCAAATAGGCGTTGTCGGCCTTGCCGCTGAGTGCTTTGACGCCAAAGCCTGCCGAGAGGTCCCAATGCTTCTTGTGCCAGAAAGCATAGCGGAAAGTGTAGTTGAATTCGAAGGCGTTGGTCCAGATGAAGTTGTTTGTAAGGGTGTTGAAGCCGCCGAAGGGGCTTCCGGTGAGGGTGCTGGTGCCGAAGTTCCAGTCCATAAAGAGTGGCATGTCGTTGTGGTCCATGGTCAGCAGGCTCAGTGCGGATTCTTCTACGCCGTCGCTGTTGCTCGATATGCGCCCCGAGCCATATATGTGCTTCTTGACGTTGCGGCCCTCAATCTTGTTGTAGCGGATCCATCCGAAGCCCTGCACTTCGAGGGTGGCCTCGTCGACAGTCACGTCGTCCTCCACGGCAATGACGGCCATATTGCTCGCCGACAGATTCAGAGTGCCGAGCTTCATGGGGCCTTTGTCGGCAGCGTGCAGGTTGATTTGTGCCGAACCATAGGCCACGATATTAATCTCCTTCGATGTGGTGTGGATTCGAATGCCTTCGGTGTAGGGGAAGTCCTTGCTGAATACCAGCGTCGTACCGTCGTTTCTCAGCTGAAGCTTGTTGTCGGGGAATCGCATTGTTTCCAGCTCCTTGACGGTGCCCGTGGTTCTGATGTCGATGTAATTTGCAGTGTCGGCAACCACTTTGATGTCGTAGTTGTTGCCGGCCTCAATGGTTTTTGGCGCAGTGGTTAGTTTTTGTGTCAACACGATGGGCATCGGCTGTGCTGCTGCGGTTATGCCCCATAGCAGTGCCATCGTCGTAAGAAGTGTCTTTACTCTATTCATTACTTTTGATTTTTAGATTATTATCGGTATCTGTTGTTCTATTCCGAGAAAGCCAGTAAGGGTTCGTCAGCAGCCTGGTTGAGGCGGAGCAGCCTCACGAGTGCCTGTTTTGTGCGTTCCAGCAGGTTCCCTTGGCTGTTTTCTGCCAGCATGGTGCTCTCCACGGTCTGTCCGATGGTGACGTTGGGATTATTTGTCGGTGGCGTGGATGGTACGCTTTCAGCCAATTGGGCATTGGCCACTATTATCATGCCGCCCACAATCCTGTAGGTCTGCTCCGCCTTCACGCCGTCGGTGGTGTCGTGCTCTGCGATGGCCTGGAGGTTTAGAAACATGTCGTCGTGGTCGTTCTCGAAAAATAGGGTGTCGTTTTCGGGCTGGGCTGTCTCGGCAGCAGAGCTGTAGTCGTTGTTTGTGTGCGGGCGGGGGAGGGCTACCTGCTCGGCTAAGTAAACGGGCAGACGTTTGCCGGTGTTGATGTAAAGGCTGTCGGGCGTGATGGTGTCGCCATGCTGTAGGATGGTTATGGTGCTGTCGTTCTCGGCGGTAATAAGGGAAGGCTCTGCTGTTGGCAGCAGGAGCCGTACTGCCCCGGCGGCCATTATGAAGAATACTATGACTGCTGCCACGCGCAGCCATGCGTGGGCTTCGCGGTGCATGAGGCTTTTCTTGTCGGGCATGGTGGCAAGGGGTGGGGTCACTCGAATAGCGGGGTCGCAGAGCTCCTCCAGCTCCCGGCGCAGCTCGGGGTGCTGCTCCAGAAAGGCCTCCACCTGAAGCCGCTCAGCGTCCGCGAGCTCGCCGTCGGCGTAGCGCATCAAGTATGGTTCGTAGTTTTCGGTGGTTATCATCTTTTTTTGTTGTTTTTTTTGGTACGCGGGCGTCCTCGCCTGCAATATTTGGTTTTCTGTGGCTTATGGAATGTCTATATTGTACTTTTCTTGTTCGGGGTCAGTAGTTCTTTTTGGTACGCGGGCGTCCTCGCCTGCGATATTTGGTTTTCTATATTTTCTTGAATGTCTATATTGTGCTTTTCTTGTTCGGGGTCAGTAGTTCTTTTTGGTACGCGGGCGTCCTCGCCTGCGATATTTGGTTTTCTATATTTTCTTGAATGTCTATATTGTGCTTTTCTTGTTCGGGGTCAGTAGTTCTCTTTGGTACGCGGGCGTCCTCGCCTGCGATATTTGGTTTTCTGTGGCTTATGGAATGTCTATATTGTGCTTTTCTGGATCGGGGTCAGTAGTTCTCTCATTTTTTTTCTTGCCCGAAAAAGGTAGACGGGCACCTGTTGTTCGTTGAGGCCGGTGAGTTGTGCCATTTCGTCGTAGCTGTAGCCCTCCAGGTCTTTCAGCAGAACCAGTTGTCGCTGTATGTCGGGGAGTTGGTTGAGGGCTTGTTGCATGGCGTCGTGCAGTTCGAAATTGTGATGTTGGTCGTATTGTTTCTGTTGTTCAATCAGGTTGGCCTGAGCCTCGCGTTCCACCAACAGGTGGCGGTGGCGGTCTACAAGGCGCCGGTAGAGTGTGCGCATCATCCATCCTTTGATGCCCTCTGCCGCCAGCTCGTCGCGATGCTCCCAGAGAGCCACGAAACAGTCCTGCACGCAGTCCTTGCTGGCATCGCCGTCGCCGGTGTAGCGCAGTGCAAAGCGGTACAGGTCGTCGCTGTACTTCTTCACGCAGTCGTTGTAGTCGCGGGTGGTCATCTGTTCAGAGGCTGTTTTCTTTTTTTTTTCTGAACAAGATACGTAGCAGTTACCGGAATTATTACAATACGGCCATTTTTTTTTCGGTTCTTCACAAAAATGCTTAGTAACGGTAAAAAAATAAGGTGTAACGATAGTGATGTAAAAAATGCAACTATAATTCGTGTAAATTCATTTCGCCTGCGAAAAAAATAGTTTTATATTCGGAGTCGCATATCTTGAAAATCATGTAATTCGTGATAATTTGTAGACCCCCAAAAAACAATCGTTTTACCTTTTTTGCGCCTACCCGATTGTATCAACTTATTTTTTACTTATTGCTTAGGTGGTATACTAAAATAGGGTTCATTAACGTTTTGTAAATGAACAGATAAATAATCAAAACATGTGGTATGCCCTGCGACCAAGGAGGAGCAAACCCTAGTGATTTATACCATCAGCATGGCATACGTGAGCAAGTATGCACGAGAGCGGAATGCTCTGGCAAAGAAATAATTCTACATGTAGAAACGAAGGAAGTGGCATCAACAACAAAATCAAAACCCTCAAACGGGCCGCCTATGGCTTCAGAGACAACGTCTACTTCAATCTCCGGCTGCTAGCTCTACATGACTTCAAGGTCGCCTAATACACCTAAGCAAATTTATGTTGAACCAGATTTTCTTCATGTTGCTATACATTTATGTTATTATTGCAATGGTTTTATTGCGGCACCGCGCCTAAACTACTTGACATTCACGCTATACTCCCGGCTATCCTCAATCTCATTTTCCCAGGTTCTCTTATAAAGCATTCGAATGGTCGTTGAGCCTTTTCTTTTGCCAACGAATGTCCAATGCTCGATTCCGGGGTTTCCACTAAAACTCTCATCATAAGGAGAAAACACATGGCTAATAGTATCCAAAACGTCATCATGCTTATCCCAATGCCACACATATCCAGTACTCGGACCCGAAGACTGTAAATCCAGTACTATTTGCTCACCGACACATATTTCATAGTCATACTCTTTGCCACATGATACGAACAGCAAGCTAACAGCCAATAAAACTATTGATACAACTCTTTTCATAACACTTTATTTTTTAATAATTTTTATTGCACTGGTTTTCCCATCTGATTCTACCTTAATGATATTCTTCATTGTCTGTCTAATTTTATTGTTTTTTCGTTTTCGGCTGCCGTCCGCAAGGATGGCAGCCGTTTGTTCGTCGAATGAGTGGAATGGTCAGACGGTGATTTCGATAACATTGTCCTCGAGGCCGACGATGCTGCTCTCGTAGTAGCCGTCGCCCGTGGTGCGGGGACCGTCGGCGACGGAGTAGCCGTTGCGACGGAGCGTGTCGGTCAGGGTATCGACAGCCTCTTTGCTGCCGACACTGATGCTGATGTGAGCATAGCCCGTCCGGAAGACGGCTTTCGGCTCGTCCTGCATCGCGGGGTGATAATTGTTTTACGTTTCGTTCCCATTGGGTATTATAGTTTGTTGTGTAATGGAGGATATTGTTGGATTTTAGTGGTTAGTGGGCTTGGATGCCCACTAACCACTGTTTTTTGGGGTTATTTCTTCACGAGTTTGAGGTATGTCACAAGCTCCTGTGGAGTGCGTGGAGAGGCATTGTGCGTTTCATTGTCGTGATGGGTCTTGACGCGGACGATGTAGATACCGGAGGGGAGGGTGGAGATGTTGAAGTTGGCGGAGTTTTCGAAAGTGGCCATCTTTCGACCGTTCATATCCATTACCAGAACTTCGACGACCTCGTCAGTTGTACCGATGACATTGACCTCGCCAGTAGTGGGATTGGGCATTAGTTGCGGGATGGTGTCATTGCCCAATTCTTGGGATTTCGACCGTTTTGTTCCATTGCCGTCATTGTCAGAGGTGGTGTCGCTCGACTGCCGTGGTTCGATGCCCATTCCCTGCAGAATATACAGAATTTCTTCGGGTGAGATGCAGTACATACGCTTACAGAGTTTGTCGCCCTCGCAGGTGATGGCATAGAAACAGACCTTGCTGCCTTCAGCAATCATTTGTGTGAGCGTAGCATAATTTACCATACCAAGGCCTTGCACCATTGCAGTACCATCATACCAGTAGTTGATGACCATTGGCGGCTCCGACCAGAAGGCAATGAGGTTCTGGCAGGGAGAGACGTCAAACCTGAAATCAAAGTATGCAGCCACGTTGCTTGACAATTCAGGATTGATGTCGAAAAAAACAAGCTGCATCTCCATTTCGCAATTGAATTTTTCGGGCATCAGGTTGATGCTGAAGGTTGTTGTGCAGTTGTTGCACTCGTCGAAGATGCGGAAAGAGATTGTGGATGACGGGACAAACTGCAAGGCCTCGATTGTCATGTGGAAAGTGTAGCAGTCGTTTGGAGCAATCGAGGTGTTTGTGAAGTCTGTATAGACCACATGGATGTACTCTTCGTTGAAAAGATATTCAAGGGCACGCAAGCAGTCAGTATTATTGGAATTGTTGCATACGGTAACATCTACGTCATAATAGATTTTGCAGTCTTCAACACGCATTTCGTATTTGTAAGACACGTCGAGATTTATGCAGTCGCAAGTGTCTTTGGGTTCAATTGTCAGAGTGGGTGATATGAGCGTTCCGCAGATTCCGTTATGATAATCCAGGTGCAGGTTGTAGTCGCCAAAACCTTGCAGGGGCAGAGAGAGCGAATAGTCGGGATAACTGACAGTACCATTGGCTATATTGTTGGTGTTAAACAACCATTTCCAAATGATGTCTTCTCTTCCGGAAGTCAGCCCCCAAACTGGAAGCTTCGGGTTCGTTTCGATGTAACCTCTGCATTTCTTGTAGCAGCCAGTAAGGAGTGCGTCGAAATCAGGCTGGGGTTCAATATGAATTTTTGCTTCCTTAGACTTACAGCCAGTATTGATGTCGTAGTACCAGGCTCTTGCTTCGCCGGCAGTGTAGTAGTTGGCATTGGGTCCTGTATAGCCGTTGCTCCAATTGATGATACTTGCTGGCGTGGTGGGCGTTGTTCCCGAAAGTTCGACAGCACCCCTATCCAGGCACTCGTTGCCGTTAAAGAAAATGGATGGCTCTTGAGGTGTCGGGTTTACAGTGATTATCTCAGAGGTAAATGCCGAGCAGCCATTGTTACTGGTGATGGTAAGGTCGACGGTGTAATTGCCTGCGTGAGAGGGAGTGTAACTGATAGTGGCATAGGGATAGTTGACAAAGTTGCCCGTACTATTATCGGTTATTTTCCAATCAAAAGTATAACTGTTTGAGTCGGGATCAGGAGAACCATAAAACTTTATTGTCTCGCCCTCACAATAGATGGTGCTGGCGGTGACGATAAGCGCCATCGGCCTATTAAAGAAGGAGACATTTTTGTTTTTCTTTGCTTTGCAATAATTTTGATTTTCCACATCCACGTGATAGTCGCCGGTTTGGAAAACCAATACTGGGTTAGTGTTCGTCGGAAAGCAGCCAGCAGACCAATCATAGGAGGTGCCTAGGGGGGCTGGACTATATTCTATCTGACGTGGATTACCATCGCATTGAACAGGATCTATAGTAAGAATTGCTCCAGATACCAATTCATTCTTCCACGATCGGACATTGACTGTTCCTGTTGAGGTGCAGTTGTTCTCGTCTGTTATTGTAACTATGACATTGTAATAGTTTGGGCTATTTTGCTTGAAGGTGTGGTAAATGGGATTTGAATGACTGGAACCACTTCCATCACCAAAATACCACTGTGTACTCACAATATAATGCGGAGATGGTATACTTGCCGTCAATTGTATAGGAGTATTGTCACAGGTCTGATAAAGCGGAGTGGTCGGGTTGGGGAGATCGATGGTAACAGGCAGTCCTGTGGTATTTTGTATCGTTACATCGCCAAGCGGACAGTTGATGATATTGCCGTCGTACTTTGTTAATACGATACTGTAAGTTGTTAGGCTTGTAGTAGTGGGGATGTAGATGGTACTTTGACTTGCGGGGAAAGTCAAAGGAATGCCATTGTATTGTATTTCGATTAACTTGTTGCCATTAGTGTAGTGTGATTTGTTATGGATAATAATATTGTTGCAGGCCTTCTCGAATGTGAAATAGTGTACAAAGGGTATGGAGAATGAGGCTGTTCCAGTATGGCATAGAGAGTCTTCCATTCTCGCAGTAATTGTATAATTACCAGTTTCATTCATTCGTATCCGGATAAATTCTCCATAGATTCCCGTTATTGATTCTACAGTGTGGTCGCCGCCTGTAACATTCCATGTAATACTGTCGCTAGCATTCTGCACATAAAATGATATTTCATTCGTGCAATAGTCGTAGGGCAAGTCGGGTAAAACAATTAGTGTATTCTGGCAAGGCTGCACATCGGCGCTAACCGTTTTTTCGCATTGTGTTACTTTGTCAATAACGGTGCAGGTGTATTCCCATTGGAAAAGTATTGCATCGACAGCATTGTTGTTTATGGCAGTGTGGCCCCACACAAAATCATAATTGGTTGCACTTAAAGAGGCTGGGACGACATAAACAGAAGGAGTGGGCATGAATGGATCGTATTCTATGCCGGTCACCGGAGGTTCGGGATTAACATTGACGAGTATTGTTGAACTGGCATAATAGTTGCTGTTTGGACAGCTATAGTAAGGATTACACATCAGTGTTACAGGAATGCTGCCAGCGTGATGGAATGTATAGTTGATTGGACTTCCGTAAATGACGTTGTCCTCAATATGCCATTCGATATCATTGCCGCTACATCCCGTTCCGTTCAACTGAACCTCGTTGTTTTGACATACAGGGCTGGGGTTGTTGATTGTGATTGCCGACTGTAGGTCGGTTCTGACAGTGATATTAATGGTGTGGTAATCGACCAAGTTGGAACAGTACTCACGTTTCAGCGTCAGAGTGAATGTTTCGGGGGTGGGGATTTCGTTGACGAGAAGTTCAATAGCATTGCTAAAAATGTCCCCTTGCACCGATACGCAGTATTGTTTATTGCTTTGCAACTGCCATTCGTATATTACACTGCTCTGGTTGGGCACACTAAATGGCATCTCGGCTCCAGGACAAACGGTGATATTGGTGGGCAGACTGTGACTCGCCAGTTGAAACTCGCTGACGGTGTGTACATAGGGAGTCTCGGAGAGACATCCCAACACGCGATCGTAGTTGTAGGCATTGATGTCGCAGACGTTGTTTTGATAATTGATAGTAACACTATTACCTGAAACTGTCTGAGGATTAGCATCCACACACGACGGTTCCCATACAATAGTATAATCAGGATTGGTGGGGTTGGCTTTCAACAGAATGCCCGAATTAGGACAAGCCACAGTTGGGTTACTGGGGTCGAAATCTGCATCAGTAGGGGTGGGTGGTGCTGCTACGACGGTTATAACAAAAACAGCGGGTCGGCAGTAATTTGGATTCTCGGCTGTGACGCGGTATTTGCCAGCGTGTGGGAAGTGATAGGAAAAAGAGGAAGTGTTGGGTGAGGTGTGGATAGTATTGTTGTTATTGTCTATATCCTGCACTTTCCATATTGCTGCGACATTGGGGTCAGTTTTAAGGTCACAGTTGTTAGTGATGCAGATACGCTCCTCACCGGTGATTTCGAGCTTGGGTTTGACGGTGACGTTGAGAGGTTTAGAGGTAAATTCTCCGCAGTCAAGGAATTCGCATTCGTAGGAAACGGTGATTTGATATGTGCCTGGCTGGGTGAAGACCACACCTTTCTGGTTGGCTCCGTTAACCTCAAAAATGTCGGCACCATTGGTGGGTTGTATGTCCCAAGTGTACCTTGTGGAGCCATAGAGGGGAATGCTATAGATGACGGCTTCATCGACACAAGCCACCTCTTGACCTTTTATCGTTACGGTGTCCTCAATGATGGGGATTTTCTTGCTCAACATTGTAGGACACACATCCTGTCCGCACAATATGCCATCAAGCCCGATGATACCATAACCATTCTGAGAATTATCCCATTGTACAGTTACCGTCTGTTGGTTTTGACTTCCGATGATGGTGCCCCCCTCGACATACCAACTATACTGGTCACATGGGGGATTCTCTGCCGTATATGTAACAATGGCATTATGGCACACTGTTCCATAGCAACTGAGTTTCAGCAATTCACCCTCAATGACTTTAATATGGTATACCTCTTCATCGTAGCAACCACAGTTGTTGTAAACACGATGGGTTACTTTGCAATCATCCAAGGTATTGTCAAGCCTGAATTTTGGCGTGGACGATGTGATTGTAGGATTGTCGCATTCCCAAGAGTAGCCGACAATGTCGCTATTGGTTGTACTTGACAGGTCGGTAAACTCTATTGTCTCGCCCTTGCAGACGGTGATTATCTTGTCGCCATTCTGCATTTCGGTGTAAGCAGGGGCTGTGCTGACATAAATGTCCGGCTTTTCGATCAACTTCACATTTTGTGTCAAGGAGCAGGTGAAGTTGGCGGCAGTTGTGATTGAGACGGTGATCTGGCCTGTTGTGCCATTGCTCCAAATGACTGTTATGGAACCGTTCCCATTGTCATTCCACGATGAAGCACCAACAACAGACCAAGACCACTGGGCAACAGGAATACCGCCAGTATTGGTCGAAGCGGTGTAATTGACAGTGCTTTCCTGACACGCGATGATGGTTTCTGGTTCTTCGTTGTATACGGAGTCTTTATCCAACGGCATGAGACATTGCGACTCGAAGTCGCTTGTTATGGTAATGTGGCACGGTTGCGGCGGTTGCTGTGCACGAACAACCGACGAGATGAGGCAGGCTAATAATAGAGCCATCACTCGGCATTGTCTGTTTAATACTGAGTGTTTCATATTTTTATTATTTTTTGTTGATAGATATTCCTATTTGTGATAATCTGAAGATAATAGATGCCAGATGGCACCATTGACAAAGATACCCTATTGCCAAACACTTTGATTTCCTTTCGTTTTCCCAGCGATGAAATTATATAGACATTAGATATTTGTTCGTCAGTGACATTAATAAACAGGTTGTCGCATGTCGGATTAGGGTAAATCTGGCAAATTGATTGTTCTGTTTCGTCAATTTGTTCTGGATGGGGGTCGGTATATACATACGGTAGCATAAACGCCGTGTCGGTGTATTTAGCGAGATATGCGTGGCTGTTGTACGCTGCATTTACGTGGAAACTACCAAAGTCGGCATCGGCAGCAAGGGTGCCGCTAACTAACAACGAACAATCCTTAAAATGGATGTAGGCGTGCTGATTATCTATACTGTTGGAATTGTAGTCGATATAGGCTAACTCGTGGCCGTCATAGTCCCAAATAAAGAGTCCCATACCGTAGGGGCTGTTTATCTGAGTGTCCTTGTAGAGTATGTTGGACTGGAACATCAATTGGCAGAATACCCTGTTGCCTGATGCTACAAATGAGCCGTTATGGGACCAAGCATATCTGTCAGAGTAAAAATAAGTCCTTTCGTATGATCTTGTCCCTAAAGAACGGGCCTTGCCGTAGGAGAGAAGGTTTAGGTCGTCGGCGTTCAAGCGGAGCCAGCAAGCGTTGTTCATAAGGTTGAGCGTGTCGCCTCTGTAGTTCAATGTGGAGTATTCGGGACTTCTACCCGATGTACCGCGCAGGAAGAGAGAGTTGCTCGTCGTGTCGTAGTATGTGCTTATAATGCTCAAAACTCCTGCAGGATGCCCGCTAGGTGCTTCAGAGGCTGTCACCTGTACAAGACCCGTAGGCATTAATTCCGAATTGTACTTAATCATACACGAACTCCACTCCATTGCCAACGTATCGGATTTTTTTACAGGCATCCTGTCGAGAGGATATTGTGTACGATCAAAAGCCATATATATATTGTCGTTGATATCAATATCAATGGAATTCAAATTCAAAGTTCTCATTCCTTCATGTGTGTCGCGCCAGGTAGAGTCGAAGATATATGTGCTTGCAATAATACTGTCGAAATGGGGCGATAGTTTTAACAACTGATAGTTGCACACACTGGATGGTTCCAACGGAACCTCCAGTATCTTCGAACCTCCGTCTATCAACATTCGGAACGAACGGAGGTTGCCATAGGAAGGAGACCAGTAAGAACGTCCACCGGGACAGGTGTCACAGTATATTCCAAAAAGATCATTTGTGACGCGAGCCAGAATTATATTCCCGTCGCTGTCAACATTGAAAGAGTTTCGTTGCGCAAGGTTTGTACATAAATAGCCGCCTTCTCGAAATCTTAACAGGGAACCGTCATTCTTGACAAAAGCGGGTATCCAGGAATGTTCCTCTATGACATTTCCACTTTCCAGCCCCAAAGTTGAAAATACATAGTAAAAGTCAGGAGACACCAGACTATCTGGTGCTTGAGGAAACCGTTCGGATGTGGTCAGTAGTGTATCAAAGTAATATAACTCATTCTTTTCGCTGTATCCGTGGTCAAAAGGGAACATAAACATAGAATATAGCATAAGGGCAGTATCACCTAACATCCTTATTGTGTATACATTAACATCGGTATAGCTGGAATACAGTTCCTTGTGCCACAACATTTCGCCCGTTGGCGAGAACTTGGCTATGACGGCACTCCGATTGCGGTGGGCTGAAAATGGAAGAATACCTGTATCGTCGTCCCATCTGGCACTACCGAGGAACTGTCCGAGGATATAGACATTCCCTTTGCTGTCCATCACCGAGCCGAGGACTTCATTCGCCGGGATACCGTCATCATAGTCAGGACCGAAGTAGGACCTCACCCAGTCGAAGTGCTGGGCTTGGGCGGATAAAGAAGAAAGGCAAATTATTAATATCAATAAAAGTCTTTTCATATTGTTTGATTTCTATTTTTATAGATTACGAGATTATGAATTGTATGCAAGCCCCACACTATGTGCGGGGTTATTGAGAGTAAGCCCCTCCGGGGCTTTATTGTATCAACTTATTTTTTGATGATTGCTTACTTCTTTCGCCAAGTTAGAGGCAAAAAATTTTGAATTGTGTGACAAAGGTGTGAAATTTTTTTAGCCCCACACTACGTGCGGGGTTATTGAGAGTAAGCCCCTCCGGGGCTTTATTGTATCAACTTATTTTTTGATGATTGCTAAAAAAAATCACGACCCTAAGGCCGTGATTTTACATTTCCCCACACTACGTGCGGGGTTATTGAGAGTGTGCCTCTTCGAGGCAATTAATAGAAGTCCCCTATATAAAATACTTTATAATAATCAGTCTTCCTGATGTTTGCGGCTATTGTCGATGGCTTCGCTGACGTTGATGACGTAGTCGCCCAGTTTCTCATAGAGGGCGTAGAGGCTCGAGTAGGCGTTGCCGGTGGCGTAGTCGTAGGTGCCTTGTTTGATGGCTTCCAGATGCTTGGCGCGCAGCTGGTTGCGGAATTCGTTGATGCGACGCTCGGCCTCGTAGGCGGCGTCGAGGTTCACATGGTCGTAGTCGTGAAGGTTGCTGTCCATCACGTCGAGGGCTTCCTGCACCAGCGCGGTCATCTCTTCCAGATTGGCGTTCATCTGGTTGTCGAAATGCAACGCATCTTCGCGTTTGTTGCGTCGTGTCATGGCTATCTGGTATATGGTGTCGCCTATCGACTCCAGGTTGTCGATGATACGCAGCATGGTGCTGATGCGCTCGGAGCCGTGTTTGCTGAGGTCGCCAGAGCCTACGAGGGTGAGGAACTTGCTTATCTCCATCTCCATATTGTCGGTGATGCCCTCATATTTGGCTATGCGTTGCATTGTGGCGTCGAATTCCTTGTCGTCCTTGGCGGTGCACAGCCCGGGTAGGAAGGTATACATCTTCAGCACCCGGCGCGAGAACACCTCAATTTCTTTCTTGGCATTCTGTAGGTTAAGCTCGGCGGTGGAGAGCAGGGTGGGCTCTATGTATGTGAGGCGGAACACTTCGTCGCCCTCCTCTTTCTTCTCGGGCACCATCCAGTTCACCAACTTCTCTATTTGCGGGATGAACCACACCAGTATCAGGGTGTTGCCCACATTGAAGAGGGTGTGGAACAGGGTTATGGCCATCGGCAGGTCGTTGGGGAAGATGTTGTTGACGAGGGCTGTAAAGGGGTTCAGTACCGTCAGGGTTATCAGCACTCCCACCACGTTGAACACCAAGTGGGCGCGTGCCGCCTTCTTGCCTGCCGCGTTGGTCACCATTGCCGCCAGGTTGGCAGTGATAGTGGTGCCGATGTTCTGTCCCAACACCAGGGCTATGGCTACTGGCATGGTGATGAGGCCGTTGTAGCACATCAGCAGCGTTATGGCCATCATGGCCGACGACGACTGCACCAGGCAGGTCAGCAGTGTGCCGACGACGATGAACAGCAGCACCGACCAGAAACCGTGGTCGCCCACCGAGGCCATGGCCTCCAGCAACCCGGGATACTCCTCGAGGTTGGGCATGGCAGCCTGCAGCAGGTCCATGCCCACCAGCAGCATGGTGAGGCCCATAATCGTCTGCCCTACATATTGCAGTCTGTCGCTCTTCGAGAATATGAAGAATAGGCTTATCAAGCCCAGCAGCATCGGCAGGCTGAAGGCTCCGCCGCCGCCACCCAAGCCGAAAAAGGTTATGATCCACGCTGTCGCCGTGGTGCCGATGTTGGCACCCATAATGACGGCAATGGCGCCACGCAACGCCAGCATGCCGGCATTGACGAAGCTTACCACCATCACGGTGGTGGCCGACGAACTTTGGATGACCGCCGTGACAATCAGTCCCGTGAGGATTCCGTTCCAGGGACGCCCCGTGAAGCGGCTCAGCACGGCACGCATCTTGCTGCCTGCAATTTTCTGCAAGCCTTCGCTCATCATTTTCATGGCGAACAGAAACACTGCCAGTGCGCCGCCAAATTTGATGATAATCAGTATAACATCTAATACGTTCATAGTCGAAATCTTTTTCTCGTTTCGACTGCAAAAGTAGCGCGTAAATGTTACGTGACGGTTACGAAAGCATTAAGATTTTGTTACGTTTTCGGCGTCGGTGTGCTTAATGTGCTATGGTGATGATGGAATTGGTGCGCCAATCTTGCATCATCTTGCGGAATTTTTTGTACTGCTTGGTGGTCACTATGCCGTTTTCCACATCGATGTTCAGTTTGCGCACCACGTCGATGTTGCCGTCGGCCAGTTGCTTGATGGCTATGGCGATTGTGCCGATTCCTTTCTGCGAATAGCTGATGCTGACGGGCTTCACTAAGCGGCTGCCGGCGGGAGGGACGATGGTGTAGTGGTATTGTTCGTCGCAGTTTTTGAGGCGCAGAGGGCTTTTGCGTTCCTGCGTCAGCCGGGCAGGGTCGATGCTTATGCTTCCCTCCTCGGTGGGGATGGTCATCTGCTCATAGCCCCCTCCGATGGCTTTGCCGTTCCATGCCAGCTGACGCGTCAGGGTGATGGTACGCTGATGGTCGATGGCACGTCCCCACAGGCGCATCGGCGTCTTGTTGTTGGCCGAGAGGTGGTAGTCCAGGTCTATGTTGTTTTCGCTGAGGGTCAGCAACACTCCCTCGCTGAAGCTCTTGGCTCTGAAGCCAGCCACGTGCAGCATGGCGGCAAGCAGGGCGTTCTTTTCAGCGGGGGTCCCGCAGCTGCTGAGCAAGGTGGTGCGTGGCGCGGCGACGGTATAGTCAACATAACGCATATCGAGGCCTATGGTGTGAATGTTGTCGGCTACCCAGCCCTGTATGTTGTTGGCCCACACGGTGGAATCGCGGTCGTAGAGTTCGCCGACCACATCCTCGGCCTCGGGAAGAGGGGAGGGGGCGGCAAACACCGTATCGTTGATGTGGTTTGTTGCATTAAGGGCAATGTCGACGGTGGGGTAGGACTGTGCCGAATAGCTCTCGATGATGTTTTGCTCCAGGTTGGTGGCAACAAGGTGGTAGGCATGCCCATCGCTCAGTTCTTTGCAGCTCTTGGTGCCGTTCGTGAGGGTGGCTTCCCAATGCTTGTCTTTTGCTGCGTCAACAATAAGTTCGAATTTTTCCACGGGGCAGTCTTTCGTCAGTTCGATGCTCTCTCTCCAACCGTTGAGGCCTTTGTGGTGGATGGTGTAGTCGAGCACTATGGTGCATTCATACTCCAGGGCGGTATGCACCACCACGCGTTCGCGGATGCCGTTGTAGCGTCCGCAGTTCTCGCACTGCGATGGCAGCTGGTCGATGAAGGCGTTGGGAGGGGTCTGCACGCGGCTGCCGTCTTTGCGGATGGTATAGCTCTCGTTGATGGTCAGCTGGTCGTAGGCGGGGTTGTAGATTATGAATGTCTCGCCCTTGTCGGCATAGGCTGTGATGGCTCGGTTGCGCAGCAGCTTGATTTCTTTGCGGTAGCGCAGGTCTATGCTTCCGTCGGCGTTCAAAGTATAATGATGGCGTATGAGGTTGTAGACGGCATCCTGTGCTTGGCTGACGGAGGCTTGCGAATTGATAATTGTGACGGTCGCAATAGCGAATATTATTTTGAGGGCTCTTTTCATTGAAGTTGTTTTTTTTTCTATAGTTTCTATAGTTTCTATAGGTCCTGGATTTTTCTTGTTATTTCTTTAAAATCACTGGTGTGGCTGCCACCACTTTCTGGTTGCGGACGGCTTGGCGGAAGGCGGGCCAGTCGGCGGCGTCGTAGATGCGCTTGTTGAACATGGCGCTCTCGCCGAAATGGAGCTGCTTGCCCTGCAGCTGGAAGCCGCAGCCGTAGTTGACGGCGGGCGACACCACGCCGTCGATCGTGGCGGCATAGTCCATGCTCTTGTATTCGGCTGGGAGGGTGATGGTCTCGTTAATCTCCACCAGACGCGAGCAACGGTCGGCAAAGGGCTGCGTGCGGCTTTCCATCACCGTGTCGAAACGCAGGTGGCCCATGGCACTGGCGTAGAGGTTGCGTGCTGTCAGCGGGATGAAAATGAGGTTGTCGCCGTCGATGATGGCGTAGTCGGGGATACTATAATAATAGGTGATGCTGACAGGCTGGTCCAGATAGTGGTCGGGGTCGGTGTGGGTCACTTTCTTTATTGTGGCGTTGGGGGCTATGCGCAGCAACTTCAGCTCCAGGTTGCGTTGCCATTCGCTTTGTCGCCCGCGGAACACGCCGCGCACTGCTGCGTCGCTCTGGCCTTCGGCGGTTATGGTGAACGTGCCCTCGAGGGTGCCGTTTTTCTTGATCGTCGAGGTGCCGTTGATGCGCAGGTAGTGGTTCTCGGCGGGCGAGGTGGGGGTCTCCATCAGGTCGGCGCCTTGGGGCAAGCCCATGAGATAGCCCTGTTGCTGCTCGGCGCTGCTCCAGAGCTCGCGCACGTTGGGCACCCACGTGGGGTCGAGCAGCTCGTAGCGCCCGTTGCGACGTTGCACCACGCAGACGCTATGGTTGAACTGGTCGGCGGGGATGCGGTCTATGCGTTCGCCGGCCATGGTCATGGCGGCATAGCTCTTGAAGCCGGCGGCACGCAGCATGGTGACCAGCATGCCGGCTTTGTCTTTGCATACGCCGCAACGGTCGGTGAAGTTCATCTCGGCGTTGTGGAGCGTGTAGCCCTCGCCGTCGCCCATCGAGATGCCGCAGTAGCGGATGTTGTCGGCCACCCAGTGGGTGAGGATGCTGATGCTGTCAAGCTCGGTCTTGGCGGGAGCCAGGAGCTCGCGCACCTTGGCGGTGACTGCGGGTGTGGTGGTGAAACTGCCATAGTCCTCGTTGACGCCATAGAACCACATGGATTTAGCCTCCCAGTTGGGAGCGGTGCTGAGCAGCAGTTTGCATTGCATGTCGTTGTCGGCCAGGGCCGAGGGCTCGTGCTTGAGGGGCATGATGTCGTGCCGGCGGAAGGTGTAGACCATGCGGTCGCCAAGGTCGGTGGAATCTATTGTTACACCGCTCATGTCGTTGTAGAAGCGGAAGCGCAGCTTCTTTGATTTCAGGACGTTGACGGAGTACACCTTGTCGTTGATGGGCTGGTCGCTCCAGAAGGGCACGATGTCGTAGAAATGTCCTCGCATCGGAGGGATGTAACGGCTGTCGTCGTTGCTGTTCGATGCAATGGAACGCTCGGGGACGTTCCCCACTGTGTTTTCTGCTCCCAAAAGGGCATAGGTGTATCCTTTGCGGAACGACCACACTTCCAGCTCGTCGCCCGGGTGTAGCAGGCCCACCTCCACCATTTTTTGCGATGCCCCCCAATAAATCAGACGCGCCGGAGCCACATAGTCGAGCACCGGGGCGGTGATGGTGTCGGTCTGGCCCGTATAGTGGCGGTGCACCAGCACCTTGCGGATCTCCACATAGGCCGACAGCGGGTCGTAGTCCATCTTCACCACGCTGTTGTCGGCGCAGCCCTTGTGGTCCACCATTGAGATGCGTTTGTGGTACTCCACACGGCTTAATCCCGTTTCCTCCATGTAGACTGTCGTAGAGTCGAACCGTGTAACCGTATGGCTGCCTCTGTATTTTGTCTTGGCAACAGCCTGGTCGTTCTGCTGGCTGTTGGCATAAAAGCAGACGCTCATCAGCACTGCCCATATCGTTAAACGTAGAGTTGTATTATTTACTTTCATTATCGTAGTGTTTTATTATGTCGTTATTTTAAGTAACCATCCTTTTTTAAGCGAAACGCCAGCCGCGTAGCTAAGGTCAGGGCAATCAGCATCAGAGAGGTGCTGAAATGCTGAGGCCACCCCACGAGCCACATCAGTAGCATAAGCCCGATGCAACATAGGGCTGCGATGGTTGCTTTTCGGTTGGGTTTGCGGAGGCGCGCCAGCAAAAACAGCAGCAAGGGGTTGGCCCACAGAAGGTTCATGTTCCATTTGGTGCACCAGTGGTCGCTTCCGAACCAAAGGAAGAGCAGCAGCAGCGATGTCAGTCCGGCCAGCGTGAACAGCGTGCCATCGAGCCATAGCAGCTTCCATCCGCGTCGCAGCGCCATCACCGACAGCAGCACCACGGCGGCGAGGAGTAGGCCTGTCACGAGGGTGGGCGAGGGGAGGGCTCTCTGCGGCTCGCGGGTGTCGCTAAGCAGCACTGTCGTGCCCCCGGCCACACTTGCGCCGTCGCTGAACGCTATGGTGTCGTATTGGTTCATCATTTCAATGGGGGCGAACAGATGCTGCTCACGGTTGATAGGTCTGTCACACCGTGCACCAAGCAGGATGTCGATGCCGGTCTGCCACCATGGCATGACGCCGTTGGTGTATTTGTGCACAAGGTCGCGCAGCGTTGTCCTTTTCCGCGGCTCGGGAATGCCGGGGGGCAGTATCAGCGACCGCCCCCTGAGGTTGTCCACCACCATGTCGTGCACCCGCGTGGCACAGTTGTCGCGGAAAAAATCGTAGGCGTAGTACATGTTCTCGGGCTGCACGTTGACCACCAGGGCGTGGAACAGGCTTCTCAGTTCATCGTCAGTAAGCATCAGCCGTTGCTCCCACACTTGCCGCCCGAAGTAGGTATATTCGAAAATAAAATCGTTGAAGTATTGAGCTATAACGCAATAGTTGAGCTTCCCACGTGCAAATTTCAGGTAGAAATTGTCCTCGAAGTCGTCGAACGACCCGTAGTTGAACACCAGGTCGATGTTGTTCGCCGAATCGCAGAAACGCAACGCCGTGTGCCCAAAAACCTCATAAAATTCGTCTCCGGCACCCACGGTGAGCAGACTTGCGAAAGCCGAATCGCCCAGTTCCATGCTGTTCTGCGTCTGGGCAAAAGGAAAACGTAAAAGAATTAGTATTAATAATATAAAGTGTTTTTTCATTACTCGGTACGCTCAAAAATCTTTTGCAAAATTACAAATATTTGCATTAATATGAATTATTTCTGTAAATTTGCATTTTCTTTTAATGACCATTGAAGAGATACTCATCACTAATCACCAATCACTAATCATGAATTATCGCGACGTTATCAATCATTATCCTGACTTTCCGAAGCCGGGCATCGATTTTATCGACATCATCCCTTTCATTTCCAACAAGGAGGCTTTCAGCCATTTCATCAGCGACCTCGATGCTGCTGTCCACAGCCCCAATGTTGTCACCGTTGAGGCTCGTGGCTTCCTCTTCGTCACTCCGTTGCTGACCCAGTCGAAGCTGGTGCAGAACATTGTGCCTATCCGAAAGAAAGGTAAACTCCCCTTTGCCAAGGGCGACCTGCGCGACGTGCAGATAATGAAAGAGTATGGCCCCGACCACGTCTTCTATAGGCTTAGCGACATCGCCGCCGGCAAGCCCGAGGGCGACACGTTCTACCTCACTTTCTTCGACGACATCCTCGCCACAGGTGGGACGGCTGCCGGCATCGCCGAATCACTCAACAGGGAGGTCGTCGTCGTCGACGGCAAGGAGTATAAAGTCAAGGTCAGAGAATTTATCTTTTTGGCCGAGTTCCCCGACCTTTACGACCATGCTCGCCTTAACGCCATTGCTCCCATCAAGTCGTTCATCCAAATTGAAGGGGATTAAACAACACATTAAAAACTATTATGCAATTCAAAAAAATGTTGTACTTTTGCAAACTGTTAACACATAAAATAATTGACTAAAACTAAATAGAAATGTCACAAGATCAGATTGTTAATAAGGATGACCTTGTTATCCGATTTGCTGGTGACTCGGGCGACGGGATGCAGCTTTCCGGTACGCTGTTCTCCGACGCCAGTGCCCTTACGGGCAACGATATCGCCACTTTCCCCGACTATCCCGCCGAAATCCGTGCACCCCACAACACCGTTGCCGGCGTTTCGGGCTACCAGGTCCATGTGGGCTCCCACATCTACAGCTCCGGCGACAAGTGCGACATCCTCGTTGCCATGAACCCCGCCGCCTTCAAGTCGCAGCTGAAATGGGCCAAGAAAGGTGCTACAGTCATAGTGGATATGGACACCTTCACCGAAGATGCCCTCGAGAAGGCTGGCTACAAGGATGACCCCTTCACCGACGAGCTGGAGCGTGCCTACACTATTGTCCATGCCCCTATCACCTCGTTCACCAACAAGATCGGTGCGGAGCAGGGTGTCGACAAGAAAACCACCGAGAAGTGCCGCAACATGTTTGCCCTCGGCATGATTTTCTATCTGACCCACAAGACCCTCGACAAAACCTACGCCTACCTGGAACGCAAGTTCGCCAAGAAACCCGATGTGGTGAAGCTCAACAAAGCCGTCCTCACTGAGGGTTATGAATATGCCGACAAGCTGGAGCTTATCCACTCCAAGATTGTCGAGGTGTCGCACGCCACCGAGATGCCTAAAGGCCGTTACCGCAACATCACGGGCAACGTGGCCACCGCATGGGGTCTGCTTGCCGCCAGCGAGCGCAGCGGACGCCGCCTCTTCCTCGGCAGCTATCCCATCACCCCCGCCACCGACGTCATGGTGGAACTGGCCAAACATAAGAGCCTCGGTGCCCGCGTCTTCCAGGCCGAGGACGAGATTGCCGGTATCTGCTCTGCCATAGGCGCCTCTTTCGCCGGCGCTCTGGCTTGCACCTCCACCTCCGGCCCCGGCCTGTCGCTGAAGAGCGAGGCCCTGGGCTTGGCGGTCATGACCGAGCTGCCCCTCGTCGTGGTCGACGTGCAGCGCGGCGGCCCCTCCACGGGTCTGCCCACCAAGACCGAGCAGAGCGACCTGGCTCAGGCCCTCTACGGACGCAACGGTGAGGCCCCCCTCATCGTCGTCGCCGCCTCGAGCAGCGCCAACTGCTTCTACTGGGCCTACACCGCCGCCAAGCTGGCCCTCGAGCACATGACCCCCGTCATCCTGCTCACCGACGGCTACCTCGGCAACGGCTCGCAGCTGTTCCGCATCCCCAAAGTGGCCGACCTGCCCGAAATCAAACCGCGTCTGGCCACTCCTAACGACCCCAACTACCGTCCGTTCCGCCGCGACCCCGAGACTTTCGCCCGCGAATGGGCCCTGCCCGGCATGGAGGGCCTCCGCCATCGCGTCGGCGGCCTCGAGAAATGCCCCGACGGCCCCCTCAGCACCGACCCGGAAAACCACCAGCTCATGGTCAACAACCGTCAGGAGAAGGTGAACCGCGTGGCTAACTACATCCCCGACCAGGAGGTGCAGGGCGACCCCGACGCCGACCTGCTCGTCGTTGGCTGGGGCGGCACCAGCGGCGCCCTCACCCTCGCAGTAGAGGAGATGAACAAAGAGGGCAAGAAGGTGGCCTACACCCATTTCAACTATATTTGCCCCCTGCCTAAGAACACCGGCGACATACTGCGCCGCTACAAGAAGATTGTGGTGTGCGAGCTCAACAACGGACAGTTCCTCGGCTATCTCCGCACCAAGTTCCCCGAATGCCCCATGACGGCCTACAACAAGGTCATGGGTCTGCCTTTCGAGGTCGGCGAGTTGAAAGATCATTTTAATAGTTTAATCGGATAAATCTAGAACATCTAGATAGTCCAGACTGTCTAGTGCTTATAGGCTAAAAACTAGTAATCATGAGTGAAAGACATTTTGTTCCGAAAACGGACGTAGAATATACGAAGGCTGATTTCACGAGCGACCAGATGGTTAAATGGTGCCCCGGTTGCGGCGACCATGCCATCCTTTCTTCTCTGCTCAACACCTTCCCCAAGACCCACGTCAAGAAAGAGAACGTCGTGATGGTCTCCGGCATCGGCTGCTCCAGCCGTATACCTTATTATGTGGACACCTATGGTTTCCACAGCATCCACGGTCGCGCCTGCGCCATCGCCACGGGCGTCAAGCTGGCCAACCCGGCCCTCAGCGTCTGGGTGAACATGGGCGACGGCGACAGTATGGCTATCGGTGGCAACCACCTGATCCATGCCATCCGCCGCAACCAGGACCTCAACATCACCATCTTCAACAACGAGATCTATGGCCTCACCAAAGGCCAGTACAGCCCTACCACCAAGTTCGGCCAGGTCACCAAGACTTCGCCCTACGGCACTATCGACTATCCGTTCAATCCCGGCGAGCTGGTGATGGGTAGCCAGGGCACTTTCTTCGCACGCACCCTCGACTGCGTCCCCGCCCTCACCACTCAGGTGATGGAGCAGGCTGCAAAACATGATGGTGCCTCGGTTGTTGAAGTGCTGCAGAACTGCATGATCTTCAACGATAAGACCCATGCCGCCATCACCGACCGCGCTGTCCGCGACGACCGCACCATCGTCCTTGAGCACGGCAAGCCCATGCTCTTCGGCAAGAACAAGGAGAAAGGTCTGCGTTTCAACGGGCGTCAGCTCGAGGTGGTCACCATCGGCGAGAACGGCGTCACCATCGACGACATCATGGTGCACCACGAGGATACCGAGGATACCGGCATCCACATGATGCTGGCCCACATGGGCGGCGACCTCCCCGTTGCCCTCGGCGTTATCCGCAACGTGAAGAAGACCAGCTACACCCAGCTCTACGAAGACCAGATGGACGAGCAGATGCAGAACGGCAAGTACAAATGCGTCGACGACCTCCTCAACAGCGGCGACACCTGGGAAGTGTGATGTCAACGTTGATACCTATAAAGTTTTGATATTTCATATAGTATCAATTCTGAAAAATAGTACCAATCATGAAAAAACGCGGGATTTACTATCCCGCGTTTTTTTTTATAGGAGGTCGGGCTTCCCAGCCCGACCAAAACGTCTGTAGGAGGTCGGGCTACCCAGCCCGACCCAAACGACAATATACTATAAGCATTGGCGAAGCTTGGAAGCTTCGCCTCCTACGTTTTCCATCGCTCAGGGGCATTCATGTAGGAGGTCGGGCTTCCCAGCCCGACCAAAACGACGACCTTCTATACGCAATGGCGAAGCTGGGAAGTTTCGCCTCCTACTTTTTCCATCGCTCAGTGGCATTCCTGTAGGAGGTCGGGCTTCCCAGCCCGACCCAAACGACAATATACTATTCGCATTGGCGAAGCTGGGAAGCTTCGCCTCCTACGTTTCCATCGCTCAGTGGCATTCCTGTAGGAGGTCGGGCTTCCCAGCCCGACCAAAACGACAATAGACTATTCGCAATGGCGAAGCTGGGAAGCTTCGCCTCCTACGTTTCCATCGCTCAGGGGCATTCCAGTAGGAGGTCGGGCTTCCCAGCCCGACCAAAACGACGCCCTACTATTCGTATTGGCGAAGCTGGGAAGCTTCGCCTCCTACGTTCTCCATCGCTCAGTGGCATTCATGTAGGAGGTCGGGCTTCCCAGCCCGACCTAAACGACAATATACTATACGTATTGGCGAAGCTGGGAAGCTTCGCCTCCTACGTTTACATCGCACTGTGGCATTCATGTAGGAGGTCGGGCTTCCCAGCCCGACCAAAACGATAACCTACTATTCGTATTGGCGAAGCTGGGAAGCTTCGCCTCCTATCCTGATCGCCTCTGCATTTTTTTTCTTTAAATACTTTATAATTAATTAAAAAACATCTTTATGTTGTTTGTAATACAAAATAATGCTCTTTTTTGTTGCATAATATGGAAAATAGTTGTAATTTTGCACTTTCAATTATCTTTTTTTTAATTCCTAACAAATAACATTATCCCATGAAACACAATTACTTCTTTAAATTGTTATTCACGGCTGCTGTGTTTTTTGCTCTTGCTGTGTCTGCGTCTGCGCAGAACGAGCTCTTCTACTGCGACTTCAGTGTGCCGAACCAGGGCTACAGCACCGGTACCGTGACCTCCACGCAGTACATCAACGGCGAGGCCATCCCTATCCATCAGCAGACGGCCTACCATTCCCGTTGGCAACGCCTGGCCGACACGGCAATGAGTTCCATCAGTTACAGCAACTATCCTACTTTCGCCGAAATTTTTCCATCGTGGCTCGGCTATCTTGAGTCAAACACTGCCAACCAAGGCGTGATGATTATGACCATGTGCGACCAGATCGCATCTTGGGGAGGTACGGGAAACACTGGCAATTTTGACGCCTACATCGCATTTCCGGCATTCTCTACAGTGGGTGTCAGTATGATAAAGGTGAACTTCTATCAGCTGTATCTATGCTTTAACAACGACAAATGCTGGATTGACTATTCAACCGACAACGTCAACTGGAGTGCTGTGGAGATCAATGTCCGTAATATTGACGTCAATAGTAACGGCTCGCTTCTTGGCTGGAAGTCGACAATCCTTCCTGTCTCGCTTGGCAACCAGAGCAACGTCTATCTGCGTCTTCGCTGGAGTAGCGACAACACAACGGGCGGTGCCTACGGCTATTTCTGGCTTGTCGATGATTTCTCGGTCACCGTGGTACCGCAGTACGATATGCAGACCATGGCCAACAACATCTGGGGTGCTTACGGAACGATTCCGCAGGGCATGCAGCTGCCGCTCACCTACGTCTCGCAAATCAAGAACATGGGTTCTTCGGCACTCAGCAACACCACGGCAAATATCTACGCCGATGGCACTTTGATGGGGCAGGATGTGGTCAGCGTCCCGATTCTCAGCAGTAAATACGCCATAGTGGACCGCTCGGGATTCTACACCGACACCACACTGTGGTACGGAAACCCGAGATATGGGGCTTATCAATACTACGGCGGCACATCGGGGACGCTCTACAACGGAGGCATGATGCCTTCGGCCACCGCCGGGTCCCACACGCTCTCGGCCTTCACCACCATGCCGGGAGGCCTCTCTACCGACACCCTGCAGTGGCAGTACACCGTCGACGGCTCGACGGGCGACCGGGTTTGGGCCTGGGATAACGGTACCATGTACTATGGCGACTATGCTTTGGCGGGAAACAATTCGGATGGGTTTGTTGCCAACAACCCGGAGGATGCTGGAGCCGGCTATGAGGGTTATAGCTACCATGTGCGCTATCGCACGGGCGACGTCATTCCCGAGGGGTGGGTGATCCGTGGTATGCAGATTGTAACATCCTCCGAGTATACTCAAGCCGGAGCCATGTTCAATCCGTTTCTTGCATACGACAGCAATTTTGTTACAGAAAGCGGCAACAGCGTTACGTTTGTCAGTATTCCCACGGGAGCCCAGACATATACCGTTGCGAGCGACGACCTCAATGCCGATGCTGTCCACGTGCGGGGTGACGGTGTTACCAGCTACAATGTCATTCAAGTGATGTTCCCCAGTCAGCCGGAACTGCAGCCCAACACTTCGTATCGTCTGGGTTATCAGATGGCCAACAATTACTACTTCCTGCCGGCAGTTGACAACAGCACGACCTACGGTATGGGCCAGTACGATGCTATCGGTGGCTATTTTGGTTACAGCTGGCGCCAGCCGGGCCGCCGCCCCATGATACGTATGATTGTGGGTCCGGCAGAGGAGCCGTATCGGTCGGGCGACACCCTTTTCTATTGCGACTTTAGCGTGCCGAACCAGTACTATAGCACCGGCACGGTGACCACCACGCAGTATGTCAACGGCGAGGCCATCCCTATCCATCAGCAGACGGCCTACCACTCCCGTTGGCAACGTATAGATTCCTACACTGACACCATCCTTAGCGATGTTTACTATCCTGCGTCGTTTGATGGCTGGTATTCGTGGCCTTTCCGCCCCAACCGCTATGAGGACTCGTCGCTGAACGCTATCTCGGGTGATGCCGGCATTATGCTGATGACCATGCAAGACCAGATTGCCGTATGGGGCGGACACGGCACTACCGGCAATTTCGACGCCTATATCGCGTTCCCACCATTCAGCACCATGGGTGAGGTAGGCATTCGCGTGAAATTCTATCAGTACTATCGCTGTTTCAACAACGACAAATGCTGGATAGACTACTCCACCGACGGCGTCAACTGGTCGTCGCTCGAAATCAACGTCCGCAGTGTCGACGTTAATGTGAATAGTACCGTCCAAGGATGGAAATCTGTAAACCTGCCCATTGCCTTGGGCAACCAACCCTCAGTCTACCTCCGCCTGCGTTGGAGCTGTGACAACGATGCCGGTGGAGCCTACGGTTATGTATGGGCTGTCGACGACTTCTTTGTCATTCCCATACCGGACTATGATTACCGGACCACATCCAATGCTATAAGGGGAGCCTATGGGATGGTGCCGCAGGGCTTGCAGCTTCCGGCCACCTACGTGAGCCGCATCACTAATATGGGAATTCAACCCCTCGCGGGTACTACTGCCCGGCTCTATGCCGACGGCAATCTCCTGGGACAGGACGTGGTCTCGGTACCATTTGCCCAGACGAAGTATGCCATAGTCGACGCTTCGGGCTTCTATACCGACACCACCTACTGGAACAACAACCCTGTGAATGGCGGCTTTAATTATCACGGCGGCACTTTCGGCACCATCTATAATAATGGTTTGATACCCTCGGCTACCGTTGGGCAACATACGCTCACTGCGGTCACTTCTATGCCCGGTGGTCTTCACACCGACACCATCAATATGAGCTATACCGTGGGTGCCACGGTGGGCACAGACTATGTATGGGCCTGGGACAACGGCAATATGCTCTATGGCAGCTATTATTGCTATGGGCAGAATACCACGGGATACAACAGCGACAATCCTGAAGAGATAGGGTATGACCAGCCGGGGTTCATAATGAACGTACGCTATCGCACGGGCCAGACGGTCCCCACGGGCTGGGTTGTGCGCGGTATGCAGATCGTGGCCTCTTCGGAATTGACGGAAGCGGGAGCCATTATCGCGCCCGTCCTCTTTGAAGACTCCTCGTATTATGACGGTTCCGATGCTACTTTTTCAAGACGTACGCTCAGCACGGGAGCAGCATCGCACACCGTCACCGCCAACGAAACAAACCAGAACGGGAACTACATTACTGGGGATGTCGTCTCCAACTACAACGTCATCACCATGATGTTCCCCGAGCAGCCAGAGTTGAAACCCAATATGATGTATCGCGTTGGTTACGAGGTGGTGAATGGGTCGTTCATGCCTGCTGTCGACGACGAGATTTATGGAGGTATGGGTGCCTATGATTTCCAAAGCGGATTTTATGGCGTCAGATGGAGCAACCCCACTCGCCGCCCGATGATACGCCTGCTTGTGGGTCCCGCTCAATTCGTGCCGAAGACTGCCGTTGCTTTCAACTGCCCTACGGGCTACAATCTGCAGATTTCACGCAACTACAACGCCATAGCTTGTGGCGCGATCGACAGCGTGGTGTTGGGCTCAACAGTCACCTATACTGTCTACCCCGAGAGTGGCACCAGTCTGGATTTCAACAATGTCTATGTCAATGGCTCACCAGTGCCGTTCAGCACATACAGCCAGTATGACGAATATGGTTATGAATTTACTTTCATCGAGTTTACGCTCAGTAATGTGACCACTCCGCAAAGCGTATCTTTCTCGGTGAGCGAGCCGCTGTCGTACCCCACCGTCAATGGTCCTGCCACTGTCTTTGCTGGCGACACCGCCACGTTCTGGGCATCGCTGACGCATCCGGCAACCTTGATCTGGACGGTGCAGGGCACTACGGCAATGGTCGACGCCAACGACCCTGCCGTGGTGCGAGCCGTGTGGAATGCTGCCGGCACATATTCCGTTGTGGCCACTACAACCACTGCTGCCGGTTCGGTGAGCGACACCCTGTGGGTCGACGTGTTCAGCTGCGACCCCATCACTACGTTCCCCTACACCATGGGCTTCGAACAGAACGAACCTCTCAACTGCTGGCAGAACTACGGCAACATCAGCACCGACTTTGGTGTATGGCAGCAATGGTATTGGAGTCAGGGCGACCCCGTTGCCTATAATGGCTTTGGCTCGCTCGGCTCGTTGGTAAGTGAAGGAAGTGTTGACAACTGGCTGGTAAGCCCGGTGCTTGAATTGCCCGCAGATGCTGTTGCCTCTCTGTCGTGGTACGATTTTGTGTATAGCGATAATTCGGGATCTCTCTACAATGTCAAGGTCTACAATGAAACTGCACAGACCTGGAGTACGGTGGCGAACTATTCGTACACTGATAACGATTGGCAGCAGCGTAGTTTAGACCTCTCGGCCTACGCCGGACAATCAATAAGGTTTGCTTTCAATCATAGTGCGAGCGGCAACAATTATAGTTATGTCATGGTCGACGACATCACCGTCAGCGTTTCGCAGCCCGTCGCTGTCACCGTCTCTTGCTCGGGCGATGGCACCGGCGTGGTTTACAAGAGCGCTGACTATGGCAACAATCGCTGCGGCGAAGAGGACTACTACCCCATGGGTTTCACAGCCTCCTACGACTTCATCCCCGGTCAGGGAAGCCAGCTTACGGCTCTCTACGTGAACAATGTGGACCGTATCAACGAGACGTGGACCAGCAGCAGCGCTTCGTCGGCTTCCACACGCTGCTTCAGTTTCGCCGCGAACACTTCCACCTCCATACAGGCGGTGTTCAGCCGCATCACCTATCAGTTGGTGGCGACATCGAACAACGCTGCCATGGGCACTGCAACAGGCAGTGGCACCTACTACTACGACTCCACGGCCACCGTCGAGGCAATACCGTTGGCACACTACCACTTCACCCATTGGGTGGTGACTTTTCCCGATTATCCAGGAGTTTCTGTTCAGGTCGACGACAACCCATTCTCGTTCCCCGTCGCTGCCAACTACAATTTCGAGGCATACTTCGAGGCTGACGTCTATACCGTCACGGTGCAGCCCAACGACCCGGCATGGGGCACCGTCAGCGGCGGCGGCGAGTTTGAATACCTGCAGCCTGTGTCGCTCACGGCCACGGCACTCGATGGCTACCATTTCGTGCGTTGGAGCAACGGCATGACATACAATCCCTACACCTTCCCGGCCACAGCCGATGTCGACCTGACGGCTATCTTCGCCTCCGATGAAGATTCGACGCAGTATTTCACCATAACTGCAGAACCAGAAGATGCTGCTATGGGTGTTGTTACCGGCGGCGGCCTCTTCGCTGAGGGCGACACGGTGACCCTCACCGCCGAGGCTTTCGAAGGCTTCCATTTCGTGCAATGGCACGACGGCAACAGCGACAATCCGCGCCAGGTGGTGGCTGTGGCGGATACTACCTACATAGCCTATTTCGCCTCCGACGAGGGCGAGGTCTTCTCCATCACCGTGGTGGCCAACAATCCCGAATGGGGTATGGTGGCCGGCGGCGGCGAATATGAGGCGGGTAGCGAAGCCGTACTCTCCGCCACGCCCTACAGCGGCTACTTCTTCATACGCTGGGACGATGGCGACACCGCGAACCCGCGCACCGTCACGGTGCTGGGCAATGCCACCTATACTGCCATCTTCGACACCGTTGAGAATGTGGGCATTTGGAGCGCTGACGGCGAGTCGGCATCGTTCGCGATCTACCCGAACCCGGCCAGCGAGAGTGTCACCATCGCACTCGCCGGCGTCGACGGCTCTGCCACCGTCACCATCATCGACCTTGGCGGCCGTGTGGTTGGAGAATATGCTGCCGGACAGCACGCCTCCTCGCGTGCCGGACAGCAGTCCCTCACCATCGATCTCACGGGCTTCGCCAAGGGCGCTTACTTCGTGCGCGTTGTCAGCAATGGCGGTAGCTCGGTGCAAAAACTAATCGTCAAATAAATGCAAAAGAAACAGTTTGATCGCAGGCAAGGACGCCCGCGTTCCAAGCAAACCAAGGCTATCCCCCACCGTGGGGATAGCCTTTTCTACCTTGTCAGCATCGTGGGCATTCTCGTCTCCACACTGCTCATCTCGCCCAACCTTGCCGACATATCCAATATGCCGCGCTTCATTGCGTTGGCAGCCACCCTCTCGGCATTTATTCTGGTGCATATAGTCGTGCGCTGCAAAAGAGGAAGCGGCACCACCGCAGAATGCGGTGGTCTCCTGTTGCCTTTCCTCCTCTGGCAGTTCGCTTCTATAGTATGGGCCACCAACAAGGGCGAGGCCATCTATGATGCCTCGCGCTGGCTTATGGCCGCTATGGTTGTATTGGTGTCGGCGCACTGCTACCGGCGTCATCCGGCAAAGACCGTGGTGCTCCTTGCGCGCCTCTCGGCCATCGTTTTCATCGCCTCGGCGGGCGTGGCTTTGGTGCAGGTCTCGGAGTTGGACGGCCTTACATGGGACAGCCGCTACAGCGTGGTGTCGCTCTTCACCCATAAGGGTACATTCGCCATGATGGTGCTGCTCACTATGGTGCTGCCCTTGATGCATATCGTCATGATGCGCCGCCGCCGCTGGCTGTATGTGGCTCTTGTGGTCTCGCAGCTTGCCATGCTTGTGCTGCTGCAGGCCCGTGCCGTGCTGCTGGCTCTCGTCGCCATGATTGTAGCCGTAGTCATTTTTTATATCTTTTCCTTTTCGCAGAATGCGAAAGGCACCCCGTCTTTTTCGCAGAATGCGAAAAGCTCCTTGTATGGCAATTCAGGTGCTTGGAAGAGAGCTCTGCTGAGCGTTGCCGCAGCATTAGTCATGGGCGTCGCTATTGTCGGTGCTTGTCGCTGGTTCGCTTTCAAGGAGCTGCCGGGGCCAGACCAGAGCGGTGGACTGCTGTCCAATGCCTCGCTTTATGAGCGCCAGGCACTCTGGCGCACCACGTTCCGTATGGTCGACGAGAGCCCTGCTTTGGGCTGCGGTGTGGGAAACTGGAAGATATGTTACCCCAAGGTGGGCACTGCCGACATCTTCTCCGTGGATGTGCTGGACTTCGTATTTGTGCGTCCGCACAACGAATATCTTCGTCTCCTTTCCGAGACGGGTTATATTGGGCTGTTCCTCCTGCTGCTGCCCATAGCGTTTAGGTTTGTGTCCTTTAGTGGCCTATGCCTCCGAGCGTCGCGGCACCACCGCAGAATGCGGTGGTCTCCAATTGCCCTCATCATACCTGTCTCCGCTGCGGTGGCAATCATGGTCTTTGCCCTCTTCGATTTCCCGTTCGACCGCACGGAGCTCCTTCTGTGGTGCAGCATCGTTTTCGGTGTTGCGTTAGGAAGCGAATTAAATAGGAGGCGAAGCTTCCCAGCTTCGCCAACAGTAACCGAAGCTTCCAGCTTTGCCAATAGGAGGCGAAACTTCCCAGCTTCGCCAAAAGTAACCGAAGCTTCCATCTTTGCCAATAGGAGGCGAAGCTTCCCAGCTTCGCCAACAGTAACCGAAGCTTCCAGCTTTGCCAATAGGAGGCGAAACTTCCCAGCTTCGCCAATAGTAACCGAAGCTTCCAGCTTTTCCAATAGGAGGCGAAGCTTCCAAGCTTCGCCACAGCAACGACCCACACATAGTTCTCTTTTGTCTGCACTCCTGTCGGGATGGAATCCCGCCCTCCTGCTGCTGACCCTTCTCGCTGCCGCCGTCGGCGTAACCCGCCTCCACAGCGAGAGGCAATACAAGGACATAGTCCTCGGCATTCACGCACGCCAATGGGGTGCGGTGGAGCAGGCCGCGGCGGAGGCTCGCACCACGCTGTGTAATATCTCGTCGTCGGGCATCCCTTACGCCTATTATCAGGCCATGGCTCAGGAATATCAGAAGAAACCGGCCTTGGCTACTTTCCGTCAGGCTCTCCACGATTCACCCTACAACAAACAGCTGCTGAACGATGTGGCCCGTCTGGAATACACTCAGAACCACAATGCCGACACCGCTATTGCTCTTCTCCGCGAGGCCATACGCATCAGCCCCAGCTTCGCCCTCAGCTATTTCAACCTCGCCAATGTCCTTTATGAGGAACGCCGTATTCCCGAGGCCATCGAGGTCCTCAAGAGCTTCGACATCGACAGCAAGCAGAGTGCTTCCAAAGCTATGGTGTGGCATTACCATCAGGGCTCCACAGCACACTACTATACCGACGAAGTGATTGATGCCGAGCGCACCCGCCGTGACCAGATGCTCCAGTTCCTCTTGCGATTAGACAAGTGAGTTGCAGCGTTGAAAGCATCGTCCTCTCTTTAGGATCCCCATTGGTTTTTACAATGTGATGGTCGGGCTGGGAAGCCCGACCTCCTACAGTAGGAGGCGAAGCTTCCCAGCTTCGCCAATGCGACGACGGAACGTCTCTTGCTGGCTGTCGTTGCTTTGGTCGGGCTGGGAAGCCCGACCCCCTACAGTAGGAGGCGAAGCTTCCCAGCTTCGCCAATGCGACGACGGAACGTCTCTTGCTGGCTGTCGTTGCTTTGGTCGGGCTGGGAAGCCCGACCTCCTACAGTAGGAGGCGAAGCTTCCCAGCTTCGCCAATGCGACGACGAAACGTCTCTTGCTGGCTGTCGATGCTTTGGCCGGGCTGGGAAGCCCGACCTCCTACAGGTTATCGTCATCCTATCAGCCAGTCCTTGATGTTCCACTGCTCCAGGTCGAAGCTGACGCCGACCTTGACCACGGGGTTGGGGGCTGAGGCGAAGGGGGCGGAGTACTGGTTAGCGTCGATCTGGTTGAAGCCCCTTAGCCCAGGTTCAACTTTTTGTGGGGGCTATTATTAGCCATTTCGAATTCATGCCAAAAAGAGCGATTCGAGGAAGAAATGGAGATGGCTAATGCGGCTTTTGGAAAAAAGGCGGCACGAAAAAATATGAGAAAGTCATAGAGCGAGCAGGACGAGTGAATGAGAAAAACCCCTCGATAGGCGTGAAGTGGCTCTTAAAATGATGGTTGGATTAAGGAAGGTGTGAAGCCGGGTTAAAAGTACCCTGTATACTGCTCCTGTCTTAGCGAGGTGGTCAGATTATGACCTCGTAGAGCTGTTTGCCGTTGTGAGTTATCCATTGTGGTGCTGTGTCGTGCTTATGCTTGGAGAAATCGAAGGTGACGAGGTAGCCGCGCTGCAGGCCGCGGGAATGCAGGTAGGCGGCGAGTTGGTCGCGGCCCGACTCCTCGTACTTCGTCCCGCGCCAGATCTTGAGCTCCACGATGAATTCCTCCTGTCCGTAGGTCACCACGAGGTCCATGCGGCGGTTGTCGCGGGTCTGCGGCTCAACATAGTAGAAGCCGGTGCCGTTGATTACGGGCTTGAGGAAAGTGAGGAAGAGCAGGCGACCCTGCCGTTCGAGGAAGGCCTCGTCGCTCTCGCGGTACTCCTCGCGGATCAGGTCACGGAACCGTTCCACCACGTGCTCCATCATCAGCCTCCCGCCACGCACGTAGTTCAGCTGGAACGGCGACAGGCGGTAGCCCTGCTCGAACATTGTCCTGTTGCAAAAATAGGCATACAGGGTTTCCTCGAAGACAAGGTTGTGTATCGCGACATGGCCATCAACGTTTCGGATGTATGAGAACATGTTTCCCATGCTCACCATGGGGTCGACCAACGTGAAGGTGTACACTTTGCTGTTTACCGACACCAGAAACATGAACTCGCGGAATTCGGGATAATTCTCCAGGTTTTTAGCCAGGTCGTCCATCAGCGTGCTTCCGCCTTGAGCCAACAGTTTCACGGTTTTGACGATGCTGGTTTCATTCCATTGGCGGTTGAGTCTTTCGTCGATG
>JAFSQF010000097.1 GCA_017446745.1 Bacteroidales bacterium | reverse complement strand
GTCGATTACCCGACGCACCTCTACGGGCGTCCGGCGCAGACCACCATCGTGGCGATGATGGCCAGCCGCGTGCTCAGGGTCACGGGCGAACAGATGAGGCAGTACTTCGACCAGTCGATTATTTCGACGAAAAAAGTGGCATAATCAATTCCTTTTTAGAGAAATCTGCAAAAAAGACATAAAAACACGCCTCAAAACAGCATTTCCCATCAAAATGTTTGGCTATTCCAAAGAAAAGCAGTACCTTTGCACCAACAGTTCCCGCCACGCCTCCTAACAATGCGTACCACGGCGGGACTTCGTCATTTATAAGGGTATGAGATATAACAAGCAACCAACAGACATCACCACCCAGCTTGCCATGCTGAAGCAACGCGGTCTCATCGTCGATGATGAGGACACGGCTCTGAAGCAACTCGCCTCTATCAGCTATTTCCGTCTGGCAAGTTACTGGAGAATCTTCGAGACAGACGAGGTTACTCATCAATTTGCCAGCGGCCCTCGCCTCGAAGATGTCATTTCGCTATACACATTCGACCGCGAACTGCGTTCCATCATCTTCACCGCCATACAGGACATAGAGGTAGCCTTGCGTACACGCATCATTCATTTCTTCTCCCTGTCACATGGCGCATTCTGGTTTATGGATGCCTCGCAGTTCAACAATCGCAGTATCTTCCAGACCTGCCTCGACAGCATACAAGTAGAACTCAGCCGCTCGAAAGAGGAATTCCTACAGGAACATTTTGCAAAGTACGACACCCCATCCATGCCTCCCGTATGGAAGACGCTGGAGGTCGTTTCCTTCGGCAATCTCTCGAAGTTGTATGCCAACATGAAAGATGTGGAGGTGAAGAAGCAGGTGGCAAAGAGCGTCGGCCTGCCCCAGTACACCTATCTGGAAAGTTGGATGCGTAGTCTCACCGTTCTCCGCAACTGCTGTGCCCATCATGCCCGTGCATGGAATCGCCGCTATCCCGCCATGCCTCAATTGCCAAGGCGACTGCCGTTTATGTGGGTTGATACTCAGCATATACGACCGATGAAATTGTACGCTCAACTTTGTACGTTGCTTTATCTTGAACAGAGTATCACGCCAAACAGCCACATCAAAGACAGACTATTAAGCCTTCTCAAAGCCTATCCGCACACCGTCACCAGGCAAATGGGCTTCCCCCGCGGTTGGGAGAACGAGCCGCTGTGGCAATGACCCTATAATACACACACAAAATGGAACAGAGATTGGATAAATCCCTCACGCTCGGCTGACTGAAAACAAGTTTTCGTCTGCACTCGCTTACTCGGGATTTTCAGCAATGAGAGTATTGACCTGGTGACGCTGCGGGAATTCTGCGAGCGGGAGGGGGAGGCGGTGATGTACCGCAGGGGCGACCAACTGGAGCGCGAAAGGCTACGGGTAGGCGCGTAAGCGGGAATGGGCGACCCGGCGCGGTGGCTGGCTTATGTCACCGAGGGTTGCTTCAAGTACGTGACGCACGGCCTCAGCGACGACAGGGAACACATCACATGGTTTTCGTTCGAGGGCGAGTTTGTGGTCGATTACCCGACGTTCCTCTACGGGCGTCCGGCGCAGGAGGGAGGAGTCCACGAAACTATCGAGTGTTTCGTGGAGGGCACCAAATCGTGGCGATGATGCCCAGCCGCATGCTCAGGGTCACGGGCGAACAGATGAGGCAGTACTTCGACCAGAGCAAGGAGACAACGGAACTGCGTGCCGTCATCGCCGAGCACATCCTCGACCAGCATCGTGCCCGCTACATCGACCTCCATCGCACCACGCCTTGCGAGCGCTACGAAAGGCTACGAGTAAGGCGAGCTTGCTCGGGAATCCTGCTGATGCAGCGCTGCCCGGGCATTGTTGGGCTCGACTTGAAGGACATCGCCTCGTTTCTCCGCTCGACCTCTGGTCGCTTTGCCATGCAAAGAACGTCACCCCAACACCATCAGCAAGATTCGCCGCGACATCACATTCGAAGGCAGAAAACAGGGTTAAGTCTTATAAAAAAACAATACCCGGCAGTTTGATTTCTTAGGGACTGTCGGGACTTAAAGGGTTCTCCTTCCTAAAAAATAACACCTGATAGTTTGAATTGCTTCAGGGACTACCAGGAATTAACGCTGCAAAGATAAGAAGTTTTTCTGAAACCTCCAAATATTTCGGCACTTTTTATGCTTTCGTAGCATAACCCTTCAATGAGAATAAAAAACTTCTTTCAGAAAGTGACATTTCTATCTCAGACTGCTTGAATGTCAATAAGTTTTTGTACCTTTGCAGCCAAAAGGCTGCGAGAACGGGCTTTGCCTCAGCAAAGAGCAAGCTCTCTGCATTCGGCTTGCACCGTCCTTGCACCCGTTTACGATAGACAAAGTGTAATGGATGCAGAAACACCATCAGTAGAGACACTTATTGCCACTGTCCTTTCGGATATTCAGCAGAAGGGGTACTCTTCCATCCAACCGTTCGACATCGGTGAGGTGGAAGAGCGTATGGTGTTATTTGCTCAAGCAAATGGTGTCACGTTGGGCAGTGACCGTCTGTATATAAGTGCCAAGCAACTACAGCATTGCATGAGGGCGTCAAAAGATGCCAAAGGATTGGTTGTTTCGCGCGATGAACTGATTCGTTTTCCAAAAGAACGCTATCAGATGGATTTGTACTACGACGGCGAATGTTTCATCTACACCAATGGCGTATCAAAGTTCATCGTCCATCCGAACTACAAGATTAAGGTTAGCCGAGAGATTGTAAAACTCGTAAACTTCATCACTGCCACCCGCCGCACAGACAAGAAAGAATTCAACGGCAGGCGATACATCAAAATATAGACTGACCGCCAACTCTTTGAGAGTCAAGCGGTCAGTTATAATGTGAATGAAACCAAGCGGCAAGGTCGAATTGCTCATCATCGCGCAGATGCCACCGTTCCGCACATCGTGGCTCTACTTGGTTCCACCTTTCACGCTGCAAAGATAAACATATATTTTGATATATCCAAATATTTCGAGGATTATTTGCATCTCTTCACACAACTTTTTGACGTGTATAGAGTCAACCAGCAAGTGCAAGTTTCCTGCAAAGTTAGGCATAATGTTTGAAAAAGACCTCATTAGGTGTGAGGAATTTTAATTTTTCCCTTGGTCTTCTGTTGATTTTGGCCTGTATTGATGCTATTTTCTTGTC
>JAFSQF010000096.1 GCA_017446745.1 Bacteroidales bacterium | reverse complement strand
GTGCTCAGCAACGGCATCATCTCGACTGCCGGCGACTACGCCCGCGCCGAATTCATACCCATCAAAGGCACACAGCTGTCGCGCGTGGCCGAAGTGAACTGGCTGTCGCGCCGCATCGCCTCGGGCGAAGAACGCGACATCAGCCGCATCGAGCAGCTGCTGCACACCATCCGCACCAGCCCGGGCAAAGCGTGGTGGGAGCTGACGCTGGGCGTGGCACTTGGCGTGGCCACCTTCTGCATCCTTTTTGGCGGCAGCCTCATCGACGCGCTGGCCACCTTCTCGGCAGGGCTTTTGCTGGGACTTTTCATAAGCTTCGCTATGCCACACCTGTCGCGCATCGTCGGCAACCTGCTGGGCGGACTTGTTGGCGGGCTGCTTTGCATCGGCGCCTATCGCCTGGGGTTCGGGCAGCACCTGCCAAATATGATTGTCGGCACCATCATAGCCCTGGTGCCCGGCGTGCCCTTCACCAACGGCATCCGCGACCTGGCCAACGAGGACTATATCGCCGGCGGCACGCGCCTGCTCGACGCCTTCACCGCCTTTCTTTGCATCGCGCTGGGCGTCAGCCTTTCGCTACTGGTCGACGGCACCTTTATGCGCGGCATCATCAAACTCGAGCCGCCCGTTGTCGACGCCCTAACGGCAATCTATCCCATACAGATAGCCTCGGCCCTGATAGGTACCATCGGCTTTGCCGTTCTGTTCGGCACACCGCGCCGGTTCTACTTCGTCTGCGGCCTGGTCGGTGCCGCCGGATGGCTGGTCTACCTTCTCATTCTACGAGCCGCAGGCCCCGACGGTGCGCTTCTATTTTCGCCAGTATTTGCCGCCTTTGGAGGCTCATTCATAGTCACTTTCGCATCGCATCTGGCGGCGCGCCTGTGCCGTTGCGCCTCGACGGTGTTCCTTATCTGCGGCATCATTCCGCTGGTGCCGGGAGGAGGCATCTTCTGGACAGCCTACTATCTGGTCACCAACCAATTGGCCGAAGCTGCAGCCAACGGATTTATGGCCCTCAAGGTGACCATCGCCATAGCAGGCGGCATCATCATTGCCGCAGGCATCTTCAAACGCATCTGGAAAGACAAAATCACGACAGATGCCTATGATTTGAATAGAAAATAGCATAAAGTTGCCTATGCTTTAGAGATATTTTTGCATTAAGTTGCCTATGTTTTAGAAAAAAAGAGAATATGCTTTAGTGCAAGACCGCTGTGGATGGGTTGTTTTTTTGACATAAATTATGGTATTGTTACAACTTATTTTTTAAACGTTACTAAAAAATGCGTATCTTTGCAGAGAAAACAAAAAGCGATGGTTTTTTGTACAATAATTTGAATATCAGAATGAAAGTGCGATAAAAATTGGTGTTCAGACCGTAGGAAAGGCGTTTTCTGCGACTCCGGAAATCAAAAGAGGTGTTTTTCGTTATGATAAGAAGTAAAACAACAAAAGTCATTTCGACTGATTTATTAAAAAAGGATAAACATGACAATCCAAGACAAGGGGCATCTATTACCCCCCCCGTTCACAATGCGCTAAAAATCGGCACACTGTATTCTTAACATTCATTTCCACAAGTTTAGGTGGAGTCTTCCACGAGAAGACACAGCCGCAGCATGGGCGGCAGATCAGGAAGCTGGCGGCGATGATAATGCTGGCAACGATGATGGTCTGGCCCGTTGCGGCAAAGGGCCAGACGACCTACCAGTACTATGCGCTACACAAAGACGGTAAGGGCTACCTGCGGCAGTGCAAAGGTGTGGTGAACAACGACGGCACTTTCCGCTATGAAAATGCCTACGACGGCAACGGATCGTCGATATGGGTGTACTCGTCGGACGGGTATCTGCAGAACGAGATGTACTACCTGAACGTTGCTAACGAGCAGACGCTGTACCTGTCGACGACCCCCGTTACGCAGTGGGATCTGGTGACTGACGGCAACAAGACGCGGATGCAGCTGCACGGCACGACGAAAGTGCTGGGGCTGAACAGCAGCAACGCGGTAGTGGTAGAGACGAGCCCGGCGAACCTGTATGCGGCGTGCACGCTGACGGTGACGGAAAACGACGGCAAATGGGACGGCCCCAAGGATGTGGAGTTCAAGGTGCAATCGCCACAGGTAGTTACCTGGCTGCGCACATATTACCTTCGCAAAATCACGGTGACGATAGACAAAAATGACGCCGAGACGACGAATGAGAAGGTGGTGGACAATAAGGACTCGCGCAGCTACTGCACACTCGCCTACAAGACGACGGCCGACGGGAACAAAGGCACGAAATGGGACTTCGATGCCAGCGCAGCGGTGATATACAACTTGACAAGCAGCGATGTGGCGGTCACGGCGACCTACGACGTGGGACCCGTGGACCCCATAGTCCTGGCCACACATCCCGTCACGGAGAGGAGCATCAAGCTGACCGTCACCCCCAAGGCGTTCACGCCAAACCCCGCCAAGCAATACCTGCTGTTCAACACCAACGAAGAGAGCTACCGTTTCGTGAAGGCCACGACATCGCTGTCGGAGGGCGACCTGCTGCCCATGGACGGCACGAAGAGCGAGCTGACCGAGGTGGTGAACGGCGAGCTGGCCTGGGAGATAGAGGCCGATGGCGAAGGCTACTTTTCGTTCAAGAACGTGACGACGGGGCGCTACCTGTACTATGACGCGGCGGACTACACGGTGAGCGACTACGGAGCTGCCAAGATAGGCTCCACGGCACCGTCGAACATCGACACCCGCTACAAATTCCGCCTCTTCAGCGGCGGGGGAAACCGCGACCCATTCGGCACATGCTACTACATCATTCCATTCGAAAAGCAATTTGCTGTGTATAAAGACAATGGAACCATCGAGGAGATACTGTTTTCCCTCTACGTCAACAAAAAGACCACACCGAAGATAGGTGGCCTGTACAAGGCCAGCAACGACGTGAAATGGAAGCTGTATTCCTACGAATGGCAAAACCGGCTATGGAGCGACTACATTATTGAGGGCGAACAGAATGTGTACACCTCCGGCACACACACCTATACAGCCTCGACAAAATTCACCCGCAACATCAAGGACTCGCCCAACAACAGCGACTACTGCACCCAGCCGGGCTCTGAGACACAGGCAGGCATCAGTTACACGTGGGAGCTGACGGGCATAACAGACTACATGACCACGAGCGACGAGCTGGTCGCAGGCACAAGCACTCTGACGGGCACCGTCACCCTGCCGCCAGCGACACGCACGGGCACACTGAAGGTGACAGCCACGATAACCTCGCCGGCAAGCCTCACTAACAACAAGTCGATACCCATCACGCTATATAACCTGAACCCGACATTCACGGACATCACCTCACTGTCGGAAATCACGGATGCCAACGGCATATACAGGCTTACGGCAAACACAACCTACGATGCCACGAGCAACAAGCCAGGGGTGACTACATTCAGCGGTACGCTGGACGGCGACGGGCACACTATCAACGGGCTGACGGCACCGCTTTTCGCGACACTGAGCGGCGGCACGGTGAGGAACCTGACGATGGACAACGTGGCCATCAGTAGCGGCACCAACGTGGGAGCCATCTGCGGCGAAGCCAACGGGCTGAGCCGCATCTACAACTGCGGCATCCTGGCCACGAGCAGTACGGTGACCACCGACGACGACGGCTACACGCACCTGGCCACCAACAGCAGCAGCATCGGTGGCAGCAACTATGTAGGCGGCCTGGTGGGACTGCTGGACGGCGAGGCGCGCGTTGTGAACTGCTACAGCTACGCCAACATCACAAGCGGGACCATAGTGGGCGGCATAGTGGGCAACAACAATGTGGCCACCACGAGCAGCAACCTGAAAACCATGGTGTTCGGATGTATGTTCTATGGAGACATCACGGGCGGCACGGACAAGGCTCCAGTGTACAACGGCACCATCATATCGAACAAAGACGCCAGCGGCGTGAGCAACTACAACTACTTCCGCGGCGAAGCCTCGTATGTGCAGAATCAGGGCATAAACACCTACAACTGTGCCCTGATGGCCGAGACGCGATTCCTGGAGCGCTTCGAATTTTTCCGACTGCTGCTGAACAGCCACAGGGAACTGGCGGCCTGGTGGGCGACGGGCAGCATGGAGAACAAGGCGCAGATAATGAAATGGGTGGAAGAACCTGAGCAGGTAGGCACCAGCACCCCCTACCCCATACTGAAAGCCCCCGGACGCTACCGCTCGGCGGTGTACGTCGACGACCTACAGACCGACGACGTGGCACACACCGGCACCTCGAGCAGCACCGGCACTACACTGAACACACTGTCGGTGAGAATACAGATGGGCAGCGGCGACACAGTGTTCGGCCCGCCGGCAGGTGCCAGCATCACCATCCCGACTCTGACGCTGAACATCACCGACAAAGACCCCGAGCACTTCAATTTCAACTACTACAAAGTGCAGCTGCCCTACTACAACGACGTGGGCACCAAGAACTATACGGGCAACCGCGTGGTGACGGGCTGGAAGATTGTAAAAATCACAGGCGGAACCCCCGGCAGCTTCACCACGGGATCGGAGGCCACGACCAACGCAACAGGAGCCATCACCGGCACGCCGTACAACTTCGCGGACCGCAACTGCACCAACAAAGACCTCTTCAGCCAGAGCGGACGCGTGTTCAACCAAGGAGCCTACTATGATGTGCCAGAGGGGGTTACGGCTATCACCATCGAACCCTACTGGGCCAAGGCGGCGTATCTGGCTGACGCCTATGCCGACGTGGTGTACAACCAAGTCATGAGCGAACCGAAATACGTGCCCAACGTGGGCGGAGGAGAGATATTCGTGAACGGCCACAACTACCTCATAGCCGGCGAAAGCCAGAAGGTATACACCGCCGTAGGCAACGCCCGCAACGCCTTGGGGCTGAGCAAAAGCAACAAGGTGTACGACTACGCCATCGTGCTGGTGGGCAACGCACACAACATCGGCCTCTCGTCGGGCAGCAGTGATCACCCCTACACCATCATGTCGGCCGACTTCGACCACGACAACGAACCCGACTTCAGCTACATACTGCGTTTCAACGGCCGTAGCCAGATGCACCCCGTAAGGGTGGACTTTCTGAACGTTCCGGGTCTGGGCATGGCACAAAAATCGACGGGCAGCAACGGCTCGTACAACTTCGGCATCATGCAGCCCATTGGCTGGTTCGAAACAACCAACACGTCGCTGTTCCGCGTCACGCAGCTGGAATACGACCGCGAAAACCGCACGGCGGCGCCGCTGATACTGCAAGGCGGAGTCATCGAGCAGTGGGTCAGCGGACAGACCAACAAAGTGGCCAACAACACCACCTATTTTCATGTGGGCGGCAACGTGTGGTTCAAGGAGTTCCACCGCGGAACGCACCAGGACCAGACCTACCAGTCGAAGCATCCGCCCATCTCGGTGACGGGCGGTGACTACGCCGAATTTTACCTCACAGGACTCTACCGCGGCGACGTGAGCAACTATGACGACAACGCGGAATGCTACATCAACGGCGGCCGATTCGGCATCGTAGCCGGCGCCGGGCAAGAGGGCGTAGGCGTTGTGGCTAAAGGCACAGGCAACATCGTGTGGCAGATAGACAACGCCGACATCGCGGAATTCTACGGCGGGGGCATCAATGCCGCCAAACCCGCGGTGGGCAACATCACCACCGTCATCAAAAACAGCCGAGTGGGCATCTTCTGCGGCGGACCCAAGTTTGGCGACATGGAGAGCGACAAGACCGTCATCACCACCGCCACCAACTGCACCTTCGGCACCTACTTCGGCGCAGGCTACGGTGGCAACTCTTATAGCCGGCAGGCACCGAAGAACTACTCCACCAACATCATCAATATCAACTGGAACAAATGGATAAGAGGAGAGCAACACGCCGGCGATAACTTCGGCGGATACAAACAAGAATACAACACAACCTACGGCGGTGTCTCGACGCAATACAACTACCAGTTCCTGCCCCTCTCGGACAACACCACCAACGTGGCGCGCCTCTTCGTGGAATTTGTAAAATTCTCGCTGGCCACCACACACAACGTGACATCCAAGCTGACCGGCTGCACAGTGGAGAACAATTTCTACGGAGGCGGAAGCCTGGGCAAAGTAGAAGGCACAGCCACCTCAACCCTGACCGACTGCACCGTGAAAGGCAACATCTATGGCGCCGGCTTCTCCGCCAAGCTGCCTACCGTGGAGGTGGACCGCCTGGAAGGATACAGTTTGGAGCCATACTATTACGAAAGTCTGGGCACCTATCGCACAGCCGTGAAAGGAGTCACCACCACCTACACTTGGGAGCACACCGACGCCGACATCGCCGGCGCTGCCAACGATGCCGCCCGCACAAACTTGACCATCAACAAAACAGACCACATCCTCTACACCAACGAAGACTTGGGAACCTTGGGTACCGTAGGTACCGCCAACATCACCCTCGACGGCAACACTGTGGTTGGCACTCTGGAGGGCGTAGCTCCATCACAGACGCTGAAAGAAGGCACAGGCAACGTGTACGGCGGCGGAGAAGAGAGCGCCGTCTCCGGCAACACGGAGGTTCTGTTGCGAGGCAATACCCATGTGTACGGCAGCGTCTTCGGCGGCGGCATGAACGGCAAAGTAGGCGGCAGCACCCACGTGACGTTGGACGAATAGCAAGGGGTAGAAATCAACATCCTCACATAAAGGGTATGGCACGGTGGGCATAGCATTCGAGCTTATGTGTATGCACACCGTGCCATCCAAACGATGTTGAAGAGGGGTTGTCCAAAGTTGTGTCTAATATCTGTCCAAAGAAGTGTTCCAAGTTCAACGCAGTGAAGATTGTGCATACAAAGAGACAACATCCAAATTGTGTCCTAAGTTATGTCTAAAGTCGTGTCAAAAGACTTTGAGGATAACTTTGAACATCTATTCAAAGCTTTTCCCTGCAAACCATTTCAACCTCATCAATCTCAAATTTGTTTTTCAGTTCGGGCTCGCCCCAATTGGCATCCTTCCAAGCAGAGATGATGGTTGGAAAACCAGAACCGAGGTTCTCCCCATAGCCTACCATTCGGAGCATATTCTGTACTTTCAGGTTACGGGCGTTACACCTTCGCAGAATGCGAAGGGCTCCTTGCGATAGGAGGCGAAGCTTCCCAGCTTCGCCAATAAAAGTTACACCTTCGCAGAATGCGAAGGGCTCCTTGCGATAGGAGGCGAAGCTTCCCAGCTTCGCCAATGCGACGGGGTAGGGTGTCGTTGAATTGGTCGGGCTAGGAAGCCCGACCTCCTACAGGGAAGCTTCCCAGCTTCGCCAATGCGACGTGGTAGGGTGTCGACGCATTGGTCGGGATAGGAATCCCGACCTCCTACAGGGAAGCTTCCCAGCTTCGCCAATAAAAGTTACCGTCTAATGACACCAAGGGGGCATTTCCCGAAAATATGGCCAAACTATGGCCAAACTATGGCCAAGATTGGGATATAAAAGAAAAAAAAGATTTTGCATTTTCGCTCATTTAGAGCTACTTGCAAAATCTCTTTGGTGCCCGGAACAGGAACGCTTAAAGTACTTTCTATTAAATACAACTGTTTGTAGTTGTGAAATATGTGATTGTTTATTTGTTCAAATAACACAGTAAAACTGGTAATATAACAGAAATATGGCCAAACTATGGCCAAGGGATTACCATCCTCATTTTGCATAATACCCGCCTGTCTTATCAGAATCTCGATGTTCTATCAGACCCTCCTTCACAAGGATGGCTAAATGTCTGCCAGTTGTGGCGACACTTTTCCCCGATATATCGGCAATGCCTTTACGTTGGATACCTGGATTTGAACGAATAATCGTGTATGTAGTCTTTACGCTATCATTTAGTGTATCATTTAGTGTATCATTTATCGTATCATTTATCGTATCATTTACCCTATCATTAGCACCTCCTACTGGTATCGGAAGCACCAATTCAACCTCATCAATCTCAAATTTGTTTTTCAGTTCGGGCTCGCCCCAATTGGCATCCTTCCAAGCAGAGATGATGGTTGGAAAACCAGAACCGAGGTTCTCCCCATAGCCTACCATTCGGAGCATATTCTGTATTTTCGGGTTACGGGCGTTACACCTTCGCAGAATGCGAAGAGCTCCTTGCGATAGGAGGCGAAGCTTCCCAGCTTCGCCAATAAAAGTTACACCTTCGCAGAATGCGAAGGGCTCCTTGCGATAGGAGGCGAAGCTTCCCAGCTTCGCCAATGCGACGTGGTGGCTTGGTCGACGCATTGGTCGGGATGGGAATCCCGACCTCCTACAGCGAAGCTTCCAAGCTTCGCCAATGCGACGGGGTAGGGTGTCGTTGAATTGGTCGGGCTAGGAAGCCCGACCTCCTACAGGGAAGATTCCCAGCTTCGCCAATGCGACGTGGTGGGGTGTCATTGCATTGGTCGGGATAGGAATCCCGACCTCCTACAGGGAAGCTTCCCAGCTTCGCCAATGCGACGTGGCTTGGTCGACGCATTGGTCGGGATAGGAATCCCGACCTCCTACAGCGAAGCTTCCCAGCTTCGCCAATGCGACGTTGTGGGGTGTCGTTGAATTGGTCGGGCTAGGAAGCCCGACCTCCTACAGGGAAGCTTCACGGATTCGCCAATAAAAGGTACCGTATAATGACAACAAGGGGGCATTTCCCGAAAATATGGCCAAACTATGGCCAAACTATGGCCAAAATATGGCCAAGCTATGGCCAAGATTGGGATATAAAAGAAAAAAAAGATTTTGCATTTTCGCTCATGTGGAGCTACTTGCAAAATCTTTTTTGGTGCCCGGAACAGGACTTGAACCTGCACTCCTTTCGGAACACGCACCTGAAACGTGCGCGTCTACCAATTCCGCCACCCGGGCTGGTAGGACTCCTGCCTGTCGGAGCCTGAAAAAAAAACGGGCTTGCTCTGATTGTCGTCAGCTCTGACCCTTTTGGTGCCCAGGACAAGACTTGAACTTGCACGCCTGAATCGGCACTACCCCCTCAAAGTAGCGTGTCTACCAATTCCACCACCTGGGCTTACTTCCTCTCGAAAGCGGTTGCAAAAGTACTAATTTTTCCAATACTGACAAAATATTTTTTCAAAAAAAATTCATCATTCTTCATAAATGATTAAAAACAATAATAATACATCATAAAACAAAAATCGGAGTTCCGTTAAGGAAACCCCGATTATTGGATTTGAACGGTTCTGAAAAGCCGAAAATCGAAGTCTATTCGTCGCCCTCAATCACGTCATCGTCGTCGACATCATAGTCGCCCGGGTCATCCTGGGCCTCGGCATTGCCGCCCATGCGCAGCAGGAAGTTGGGCACCTCGGTGCGGCTGGGGCTGATGCGGTAGCGGTAGTCGCCCACGTCGCCCTTGCCGCTGACGCGACGCTTGTCGGCCGGCAGAGCCTTGATCATGTCGACCCATTCGCCCACGCTGCTCTGGATGAGCATCTGGTGGCTGTTGAACTCATAGTTGAAATAGTACCAGTGGTCGGCGGCCACCTGTATGTAAAGCACCAGGTAGCATCCGTTGCCCTTGCGGTAGAGCTGGGCCTTGACGCGCGTGGCCAGGTGCAGCTGCTTGTCGCCAATCATCGAGAGCGACGCCACGCCGTCGTAGCGGAAGCCCAGCGTAGGCTGGTATTCCCAGTCGATGCCCTCGATAAGTATGGTGCTCGCGAACTCCTGCGGCATCTTGCTGTAGAAGCCCGTGCTGACATAGTCGCTGTAGGCCGCGGCGCCATCCTCGGCACCCATATAGTATATCATGGCGTGGCGTGTGGCCTCGTTGCCGGGCTGCGAGGGCGAGAGGCGCAAGTCGTCGGCTATGAGCTGCGACATAGTGCCCAGCACCTTCTCGTCTATCGGGAAGGTGAAGCCCAGAATGCTGCTGATGGTCATCTCCTCGCCATTCTTCCCTCCAAGGGTGGCCATGCCATAGTTGAAGAGGCGCACGTGGCTCTGCTTGACGTTGAAGTTCAGCGGCCCCTCGGCGGTCATCTCGCAGGTCTGCGTATTCAGCGTAAGGTAGCGTTCGACCACATTGTCCGGGTCTTGGATTTTCTCGGCCGATGCAATCATATATTCATGCTTGTCGTTGTCGTAGGTCACGAAGCCATAGGCCCCCATCAGCTCGTTGTCGGCGGCGCGTTCCTTGGTAAGGAAAGCGGCATGGGGCTTCAAGTCGGCGCTGTTGAGCAGAATGGAAGCCGTGATGCGGTTGCCTTTCCAGTCGGTGGGAATTTCGGGCACAGCCACAAGGATCTGCTTGGGGTCCAGATAGCTGGAATAGGCCAGCAAGCCCAACTCGGCACTGGTGGGGCATTTGTGGAGCAGGCGCACGCCTCCGTCGAAATAATACAGCTCCTTGTCGGCCTCCACCCTGACGTTGCCGGCGAAGCCGAAGGCGCTGTTGAGCGTGAAGTTGACGCTGTCGGATATGAAGCCCTTGCCCACGCTGACACCACGGTTGTCGGGGGCCACCTCGGTGAGGTAGATCTTCTGCTTCTTGTTGTCCACGTCAACATAGTCGATGTAGCCCTTGCCGCTGTATTTTTTGGCCCCGTCCAGAATAACGTCGGCATCATAGATAAGGTGGTACCGGTTCTCGCGGTTAGCGAGGATCTGCGAATGTTTCATAAGGTCTATCACACCGTTCTGGCGGATATGCATGGTGTCGCCGCCCGGGGCGATGACGGCATCGGCGCTTGCCACGGTGAACACCTGCCGGCAGGTGAGCTGCGCGTCGTTATAGAGGTAGGTGGAGCGGACGGCGTGGAAATTGAGGCTGTCCTTGGTGGGGTCGGTGCTTACAAAGAGCGCTCCGGGCTGCTCCTTGTGGGCGAAGCGTTCGCGCAGCGAGAGGCCTTCCAGACCCTGGCTGCTCTCGCTCTTGCTGTTGATGAGGTCAAGCTCTTTCTTGTCCATCTCCCACGAGAACTTGTCGACGTAGGCCGCATACTGAAGCAGGGGCAGCAGGGTGCGTCCCATCTCGGCATTGGCCACGAAGTCGGCGCGCCGCTTGTCGTAGTCCACATGGGCTTTCATGTCGGTGGCATAGAAAGCAATGTTGTTGTATACGTCGGAGCGCAGCGTGAAAGCAGTGACGTTGCTGTTCATCTGTCGCGGCAGCAACGCGAAACGTTCCGACTCGAGGGTGCCCTCTCCTATCGTCACCGCTCCGGAGGCATAGGCCCCTTCGGGCTTCAGCACCACGTGGCCAGCCAGCGTGGCGTCATTGCGATACATGCGGAACAGAGGCCCGTTCAGCAGCTGCGCCACGCGCATCGAGTCGGCATAAGGATACCAGCGCTGCATGGCACGGCTGTTGCGTATGTCGGGGAAGCCCCCCTGCTCCTTGACGTAGAACGTGTCGCTCACCGACACCATCGAGTCGGGCATGAAATAGATGGTCTTCGATTCGATGGTCGATGTCAGGTACTCCACCGTGCCCTGGGCGCGGAAACCCCTGTAGCTCAGGTCTATCTTGTTGGTGAATTTACCCTTGCCACCGTAGGCCGGATAGCCGGTGCGGGGCGAGCGGCGCACGAAGCCCAGCGAATAGTCGGGCTGTACCTTCAACGGCTCCTCGATGTCGGGGAATATGCCCGCCGAAGTCAGCACCCCGTTGAAACTCAGACTATCGGTAACGAAATCCACCATATCTTTCACCACGAAAGGCCTGATGGTGTAGTAGAACTTGTCGCGCACATACGCTCCGTTGTGGATATCCTTGCGGTCGTAGTACACATAACTGTCTTTCAACGATGTGAACACCGGATATTTCTCGTCGGTCTTCTTCAGGCCGCTATGGTTGTTGCTCTGGTCGATCTGCAGGAATCCCGTCAAGTTGTGCAAAGGCGTGTAGACCACATGGTCCTCCTCGGGATTGTTGAACTTAGTGACGTAGAATATCATAGAGTCCACCTGCGGCAGGTCCAGCTTAAAGTCGTCGTAGAGGAACGTGGCCCCGGTGGCATAAAGGATGAAGCGTCCGGCGTTGATGCGTCCGTTGAATTCGATATCGCGGTTTTTCTTCACCACCAGCTCGCCCTGGTTGGGCATGATGGCCACCTGCTGACTGTCGCTCAGCACGAATTTCTCAACGCCATGCACGTTCAAGTTGTTGGTGCTGAGGTTCAGCTCGGCATTGGTGTTGCGGCTCGACGACTCCAGTATCAGTGCGTCGTAGTCGTAGTCCTTGCTCTTGGCGCTGGCCTTGGCATAGTCCACCAGCTTGTCGTTGACGTAGATTTTGCCCTCGGCCTCGTTGTAGGTCACCAGACCGGCCTTCGCCAAATTGTGTATCATCGATTTGGCCTGCATGATATCCATCTTTATGGCCCGTGCGAACTCGTCCATGAAGAAATCGTAGGTCATGTCGCGCGACTGCATATAACGGTACACCCGGATAACGGGGTTCAGCTGGTCTATGCCCTGTATTTCACGGAATTTACGCTCCGAGTAGTAGCTGTTCGACTCGAAAGTGGAGAAACTCTGGTCGCCCGAGGCACCAAGCATGGAGAAGTCCAGTTTGTCCTCCGCCATCTTCCACACTATTGACTCGCAGTACATGTCGAGGTTGTGGTAGCTGTTGGAATAGGGGCTGTAGTAGTTGCGGCGCGAATCGTTGATGAGGTTCACCTGCTTCTCGGCGGCCAGATAGCGCATCGTCACGCCGTTGTTGCATATCGAATCGCCGTCGATATAGATCTTCACCGCGGCGTTCTCCGACACTATGCGGTTGCTCGTGATGGTGAATTTCACCGAATTGACAGTGATGAAACGGCTGCCCTGACGGTAGAAAATCAGCGTTGCCGGGTTCTTGGTGTCGCTGGTCACGAACTTCGAACCGTTCATCATGAAGCTGCCGCTATAGTCCACACCCGGCAGTATATCTTTCAGTTTGAAGTCTTTCTGATAGCTACGGAATTTGGGGAAAGTATATTTCTCGGGTTCCATCTTGGCGCTCAGGGCCTCCTCCACCCTTCCGTAGATGGGCTGGCTGAAATAGTTGGTGTTGGTGAACTGCACCGAGTCGGCGATGAACTTCGGGAACTTGGTCACTGCCTCGTAGCGCGACAGCACAGCCCAGCAGGCCGTGGTGGGAATCCCCGTGCGGTCCCAGTTCAAACGGCCCCCCCGGCCCTCCCACTTGGTGTCGAAATAGTGGTAGGTCCCCGTGGTGCCATATATGGTGCCGTTGTCTTTGTCCGAGCTGTAATACAACTCTATAGGGCTGTCGATGCGCACCTTTATCTCACCGCCCTCGGCGGAAAGGCTAAAGCGGCATCCTTTCTGCATCTGCCACGTGCACGAGCGCGAGGCATAGAGCGTGCGTGAGGTCAGCAGCCCGTCGGTGAAATCCACGAAGTCGTTGAACTCCTTCATCTTCTTCCCACGGCTCTGTATCAGCTCAAGGGATGCTATCCATGGCTCGAAATTGGCTCCTCCGTCGGCATCCACCATCTTGTTGAACACCGTCAGGAAATTGAACACATCGGGATGCTGCCGAAGCTTCATCTTCAGCACGTTGTTGAACACCGCCAGCACACGGCCCTGCATTTCGCCGCTCATGGCCGCATATTTCGGTCCGAATTCCATCACCAGCTTGGCGTCGGCACTTTTCTTCTCCTTGTCGCTCGTGGCCTGGTCCAGGTATTGCTGCAGCTCGGCAGGCAAGGCATTCTGCGTAAACTCGGTGGCACGCGGCTTCTGCGCCATGGCTGTGACTGCCATCACAAACATGGCCACAAACATTATCAGTCGTTTATTTCTCATCGTGTGGCTTTTTTTTCATTTCAAAGATCAGCATACATAACGTCCAAAAAAGAAAAAAATTATCATTAAGCAATTTTTCGTACTTTTGTGGCTCGAAAAAAAAGGAAGCATAATGCAGTTTTTCTTTGCAGAAAACACAGAATCAGACATTTTCCAACTCAGCGAAGAAGAGTCGGCTCATTGCATTCGCGTTTTGCGCAAGGCTGTGGGCGACACGCTCCACGTCGTCGACGGGCACGGCACGCTATGCGTCTGCACCATCCTCGAGGCCCACCCCAAGCATTGCACCGTGCAGGTCGTCGAACGCCAGAGCGGCTACGGGCGGCGTCCTTTCGCCCTCCACCTCGCCGTGGCCCCAACCAAGAACGCCGCCCGCCTTGAATGGCTTGTGGAAAAGGCTGTGGAAATGGGCGTAGAAAGCATCACGCCCATAGTATGCCAGCATTCCGAACGCTGCGTGATGAAGCGCGAGCGCCTCGACAAAATTGCCATCAGTGCCATGAAACAGTCGCTCAAGGCTTTCCTCCCCATCATCCACGACCCCACACCCCTCGCCGACCTGCTCGACGAGGCCCATCAATCCGCGTCCCTCAACCACCATTCCACGCAGCGCTTCATAGCCTACTGCGACGGCGACCACCGCACTCCCCTGCGCGATGCCTACACCCCCGGCAGCGACGCCCTAATCCTCATAGGACCCGAAGGCGACTTCTCGCCCGACGAAGTGCACCATGCACTCGCCGCCGGCTTCGTCCCCGTAACCCTCGGCACCTCGCGCCTCCGCACCGAGACAGCAGCCCTCGCCGCCATAGCCTTCCTGAACCTCTACAGCAATTAAGTAAAAGAGCTCATATTCTTTTAACAGCAATTAACAGCAATTAACAGCAATTAAACAGCAATTATCCAGAAATTTTTATAGAACGTGAATGACCATGAATGCCCGTGAATTATCGTAAATGTCAAATAAATTTGACTAATTACTTAACAGCAATTAACAGCAATTATCCAGAAATTATTTATAGAACGTAAATGACCATGAATGCCCGTGAATTATCATAAATGTCAAATAAATTTGACTAATTACTTAAAAAAATAGCATCTCCGGACAATCCGGCTCATCCAACTCTTTTCCTCCATGAAAAAAACGCTCTTTATCGCTGCACTCGTCTTTCTCAACCTGCTTTCCCTCTGTCCCGGCTCCGCCAACGCCCAGCAGAAGCTGCAACTTGCGCTGCTGAAATATGGCGGCGGCGGCGACTGGTATGCCAACCCCACCTCGCTCACCAACCTCATAGCCTTCTGCAACGCCGACGCCCACATGAACCTCGACCCGGCCTACGCCACCGTTGACGTGGGCAGCAGCGAGATCTTCAACTACCCCTTCCTCCACATGACCGGCCACGGCAACGTCGTCTTCTCGTCGCAAGAGGCACAGAACCTACGCAACTACCTCATCGGCGGCGGCTTCCTCCATATCGACGACAACTACGGCCTGCGCGACTTCGTGGTGCCACAGATGAAAAAGGTCTTCCCCGAACTCGACTTCGTCGAGCTTCCTTTCAGCCATCCCATCTATCATCAGAAACACCAGTTCCCCAACGGCTTGCCCAAAATCCACGAGCACGACAACAAGCCCCCGAAAGGCTTCGGCCTCTTCTGGGAAGGACGCCTGGTATGCTTCTTCTCGTGGGAATGCGACCTCGGCGACGGCTGGGAAGACCAGGACGTGCACAACGACAGCCAGGAAACCCGCATCCGCGCCCTTCGCATGGGCGAAAACATCGTAAGCTTCGCCTTCTCGAATTAAAAATCTTTTATTTTTTGTTATAAATCATTTTTTTATTATTTTTGCTCTTTTAAAACGAAAATAGAAAACATATATAATATAATGGAAAACAATAAACTGTTCACTGAATTCCCACCCGTTTCCACCGAAAAATGGGAAGAAGTCATCAACAAAGACCTCAAGGGAGCCGACTACGAGAAGAAACTGGTATGGAAAACCATCGAAGGTTTCAAGGTCAAACCCTACTACCGCGCCGAGGACCTCGACCACATAGACTACCTCAACTCCAACCCCAACCAGTTCCCCTTCACCCGCGGCAAACAGTCTGACAGCAACACCTGGGACATCCGGCAGGACATCCGCGAGAAAGACCCCGCCAAAGCCAACGCCCTGGCCCTTGACGCCCTCAAGCGCGGTGCCACAGCCATAGGCTTCTGTGCCAAACAGATAGAGACCGAAGAGCAGATGGCCACCCTCCTCAACGGCATCTACCTCAGCGCCGTAACCATCCATTTCAACTGCTGCGCCTCCAAGTTCATCAACACCCTGCGCCTCTTCGTGGCCGTGGCACGCAAGAACGGCTTCGACACCACACAGCTCCGTGGTAGCGTCAACTTCGACATCTACAGCTACGCCTTGAGGCACGGCAAATTCTGGGGCTCTGAGGACAGCGACCTCGACGAGGCCGCCGAGCTGGTGAGCTTCGCACAAAAAGAGCTTCCGGCTTTCCGCGTCCTCTCCGTGGGCGGCACCCTCTTCAACAACGCCGGCTCCAACATCGTCCAAGAGCTCGGCTTCTCGCTGGCAGCAGCCAACGAGCTCATGGCTAAACTCTCCGAACGCGGCATAAGCCCCGACACCATAGCCAACAACATCGTCTTCAACCTGGCCATCGGCGGCAACTACTTCATGGAGATAGCCAAAATCCGCGCCGCGCGCCTCCTCTGGAGCAAAATCGTAGAACAGTATAAGCCAGCCTCGCCCGACGCCTGCAAGGCCTTCATCAACTCCACTTGCTCCACCTGGAACCTCTCCATCTTCGACCCCTACGTCAACATGCTGCGCACCACCACCGAGACCCTGAGTGCCGCCATCGCCGGCGCCGACTCCATCTCCACCGCACCATTCGACATCACTTTCAAGGAGGCCGACGACTTCAGCTACCGCATTGCTCGCAACCAGCAACTACTGCTCAAAGAAGAATCCTACCTCGACAAAATTGTCGACCCCGCAGCAGGCAGCTACTATATCGAGAACCTCACCGACTCCATCGCCCAATATGCATGGCAGAACTTCCTGACCATCGAGGATAAGGGCGGCTTCGCCAACGCCCTCCGCCAAGGCTTCGTGCAAGACGAGATAGCCAAGACAGCACAGCAGCGCGACACGGAGATTGCCACCCGACGCACCACCATCATCGGCACCAACCAGTACCCCAACCTCACCGAGAGCATGAACGCAAAAATCGAAAAGCACGACGCCTGCTGCTCGTCCGCCGGCCAAGAGGGCGACATCAAGCCCCTGAATCCCTACCGCGGTGCCGAGGCCTTCGAACAACTGCGCCTCGCCACCGAACGTTCAGGCCAACGCCCCAAAGTGTTCCTCCTCACCTACGGCAACCTCGCCATGCGCCGCGCCCGCTCCGGCTTCGCCACCAACTTCTTCGGCGTGGCCGGCTACGAGATTGTCGACAACAATGGCTTCGCCTCGGCCGAAGAAGGTGTCAAGGCCGCCCTCGACCAGCATGCCGACATCGTGGTACTCTGCTCCTCCGACGAGGAATATGCCGAAATCACCGAACAGGCCTGCCAACTCCTCAAAGGCAAGGTGAAAAGCATAGTCCTCGCCGGCTACCCCAAAGAGATGGTCGAGACCTACAAAGGCTATGGCATCGATGAGTTTATCCATGTCAAAACCAATGTCCTCGAATGCCTCACCAACTTCCAGAAACTGCTTGGAATCATATAATCCTATAACCTTTAGAACATTTAGTATCTCTATATAATCCAGAAAAGGAGGGTTCCAACACTGGAACCCTCTTTTTAAGTAATCAATTCAATATCCTCAACACACAACAGGCCTTGTTTTCCTATCCGCTCATAGACCGCTACATCCTGGGGAAATACCTCAAGACTTTCCTGCTCTGGTTCGTCCTCATCACCGTCATCGTCATCACCTTCGACATCTCCGAGAAGCTCGACGATTTCATCAAGGAACGCGCACCCCTGTCGGAAATCATCTTCCAATACTACGTCAACTTCATCCCCAACTTCTTCAACCTCTACGGGCAGCTCTTCATCTTCATCTCCACCCTCTTCTTCACCTCCAAGATGGCCGCCAACACCGAAATTATCGCCATCCTCGGCAGCGGCATCAGCTACCAACGTTTTCTGAGGCCCTACCTCCACGGTGCCACCCTCCTCTGCATCTTCATGCTCCTGATAGGCAATTTCGTCATCCCTCGCAGCAACATACAGTTGGAGGACTTCGAGGGCAAATACATCCACACCAGCAAACGCAGCTACTACAGCAACTTGCACTTCCAGACCTCGGCCGGCGTGCAGGTGTTCACCTTCAGCTACGACGTGGCCGAAAAAAGTGCCACCCTCTTCCAGCAAGACTCCTACGACAGCTCCGGCATCCTTGTAGAACGTCTCTGCGCCAATAAACTCACCTTCGACACCCTCAGCGGACAATGGAATGCCTTAGGCCTCGTCCGTCGCACCTTCGATGGCGACAACGAGACCTGCACCAACGAGAACCACGCCACCCTCTCGCTCCACCTCGAACCCAACGACTTCAACGAGGCGGCAAAACAGATTACCACCATGAACAGCATAGAGCTCTACGACCATATACAGCACGAAATCATGCGCGGCTCCGGCGCCGTGACAGAAGCCAAGATCGAGTTCTACCAACGTATCCTCAACCCCCTGGCATTCATCATCATGACACTCATTGGCGTAGCCATCTCGTCGCGCAAGACGCGCGGCGGCATCGGCGTACACCTCGCCATAGGCATCACCCTGGCCTTCGCTTTCATCGTCATGATGCGCATGTTCGCCGTCTTCGCCATCAACGGCAACTACCCCCCATTCCTCGCCGTCCTCACCCCGCAACTCACCTTCGCCATCGCGGCATTAATCCTGATAAAAAAAGCACCGAAATAAGTCTGAACAATGAAAATACAAGAAATCGAAGAACAGATAATCAACGAGTTCGCCAATTTCGACGAATGGCTCGACAAGTACAGCTACCTCATAGAGCTGGGCAAGGACTGCCCCGCCATCGACGAGCGCGACAAGACCGAGAGCAACCTCATCAAGGGCTGCCAGAGCCGCGTATGGCTCAGCTGCCACTTCGAGGATGGCAAACTCCACTTCGCCGCCGACAGCGACGCCGTCATCACCAAAGGCATCATCACTCTCCTTATCCGCACTTTCGACGGGCAAACCCCACAGGACATCCTCGACGCCGACCTCCATTTCATCGACGTAATAGGCCTCAAGGAACACCTCTCCCCCACCCGCTCCAACGGCCTTACCTCGATGATCAAGCAAATCAAAATGTACGCCCTCGCCTATAAACTGAAAAACCAAAACGAATGACTCCCACCAAAGAAACCATAAACAACGCCGTCGTCAACTGCCTGAAAAACATCTACGACCCCGAAATCCCCGTCAACATCTACGACCTGGGCCTTATATACAATATTAATATAGAGGACGCAGGCGACCAAAAATTCCGCGTCAACGTGCTGATGACCATGACGGCCCCCGACTGCCCCGAAGCGGAATATATGTTCCGCGAAGTCAAGGAGATGATAAGCTATATCGAGGGCGTGAAGGAGGTCATCGTCGAGCTCACTTTCGACCCGCCATGGAGCTTCGACCGCCTCACCGACGAGGTGAAAGCCGAACTGGGATTCCTTTGATAATACAAAATGCACACATTGAGAATCAGAAGGAAACAGAAAGAATTCGTTGAAGTTGCCGCCACCTACGATGGCGGCAGCCCCGGGCACCTGTTCTGGCTACGCCTCAGGCGCAACGGCATGGCCATGGTAAGCCTCGCCGTCATCGCCCTTTTCACCATCATCGCCCTGCTGGGCTACCTCATCACCCCCGACCACACCCCCTACTGCAACCAGCAATACCTCGAGCTGGCTTCCTTGAAACCCCTCAGCAAAGCCTCTTTCGTCTATCTCTATCCCGACTATTCCGACAGCTCTACCCTCTCCGCAAACCCCGACAGCCCAGCACCTTACAATCACAAGCAGTCGCCGCTACAGACCCTCATCCACGGGTGTCCGCTCAATGCCACTGCCATCCCCGTCTTCTCCCACCACACCACTGCCGACACCCTCTATGCCGAGACCTACACCGGCTCCACGCCCAATGACGGCCAGCAGCTCAGCATCCCCCTCGCGCAGGTGAAAGAAGTCGGGAGCCGCACCTTCCTCTTCGGCACCGACACCTACGGGCGCGACGTGCTGAGCCAAGTGATGATAGGCAGCCGCGTGAGCCTCTCGGTAGGCTTCATCGCCGTGGCCATAGCCCTACTCATAGGTATTCTGCTCGGTGCCCTGGCGGCCTACTATGGCGGATGGGTCGACAACTTGATTATGTGGCTCATCAACGTCGTATGGTCCATCCCCACCGTGCTGTTGGTCATCGCCATCACCTTCGCACTGGGCAAAGGGTTCTGGCAGGTCTTCGTCGCCGTGGGGCTCACCATGTGGGTCGACGTGGCCCGCGTGGTGCGCGGCCAGGTGCTCTCGGTCAAAGAAAAAGAGTATGTAGAGGCCGCGCGCGCCCTGGGCTTCCGCACCCCACGCATCATCTTCGCTCATATCCTCCCCAACATCATAGGCCCCGTCATCGTCATCACCGCATCCAATTTCGCCAGTGCCATCCTGCTCGAGGCCGGCCTCAGTTTCCTCGGCATCGGCGTCCAGCCTCCCATGCCATCGTGGGGCGGCATGGTCAAGGAGAACTACAGCCAAATCCTCCTCGATTCTGCCTACCAAGCCTTCATCCCCGGTCTGGCAATTATGGTCATAGTCCTCGCTTTCATGCTCTTGGGCAACGGCATCCGCGAAGCCCTCGACGTAAAAAACAAATGAAATTAATCTGCCCAACTTCGCCCAATTCTGCAAAAAGAGGTGCAGGGACGACAGATTATATCCGCGGGTGTAAGCCCACGGCGGAAACAAGCTATTTAAAGTAACCCCGTAGAGCCATTTATAGATGCTCCCGAAGAACCGACTTGTACGAAGTCGTTTTGTATCAGTGGTCTTGAAAACTGTCGGCAGACTACAGCATTTTCATTGCGTCGTCAATGCTGATGCCGAGCGACGAGGCTATCCTGTCATCGGTCATTCCGCTGTCGCGCAAGAGCTTGACAGCAGAAAGGAGTTGTTCGGATTGCTTTGAGAGTTGCATAGTCTGTTCGGCTATGGTTCTTTCGGCATCAGAGGCTTTCCTTTCGGCATCGGAAGCCTTTCTTTCGGCATCGGAGATCTTCCTTTCGGCATCGGAGGCTTTCCTTTCAGCATCAGAGGCCTTCCTTTCGGCAACAGACGCCTTTCTTTCGGCATCGGAGGCTTTCTTTTCGGCGTCGGAGGCTTTCTTCTTGTAGAGCATTATCTCGGTGTCGCGGTTCTCGAGGGCTGTGTTGATTTCTTCCTCTATGTTCATGTTGTGACGCACCTGCGTGTCAGAGGCCGCACTCAGCAGACGTGTCACTATGTGGCGCATGTCCTCGTCCTCCATTAAAGCCTCATCCACTGTCAGTATCTGGCTGTTGTTCTTATCCCTACGATCCTGGCAGAAAATGTCAAGGTACTTGTCAAGACGGTTGTTTATCTGACCCTTGAGAAGGGGTATCTGAACCACGATGCTGTCGTGCGTCAGGCTGTCGACGAACGGGTCGGGGATGCCCTGCGTCACGTCGTTGCCGTCGTAGTCGCGAAAATTGCGCCCCACGTATAGCACGGGCACGTTGATGTCGCCAACGCGGTGCCCCATCATGTAGATGGCGACAATCGGCAGCCCGTAACGGTTCTTGCTCTCGCGATTCATGTTGGCAGGATTGGCGTACTGCGCACCAAGATACTGGCGGAAACGCAGCGTCTCGGTCTCCACCCATGTCTTCTGAAGCTCGATGAGTATAAGCTTCTGCGTGCCGTCGGCCTCGCGTATCTTGGCGTTGAAGTCGATGCGGAACATGGCGATGTTGTCCTTTGTGGTGTTGGCGTACTCGTT
>JAFSQF010000095.1 GCA_017446745.1 Bacteroidales bacterium | reverse complement strand
GCTGCATCTGCACATAATGAACGTCAAAGGGTGGCTACGAGGAATACACCATCACTGTACCAGGGAAAGGCTACAAGGATACCTTGACGAGTACCATTTCAGGTTCAATCGTAGGTCAAATAAGGACACAATCTTCGATGTATTTATCCGTAGGATGGTATATAATAAACCGGTAAGACTATAAAACAGACATTTACATTGGGGCAGCTAAACGCCTAACCCTATAAAAATATATGAAAGAGTTCCTGATTTTGGCAAATAGTAGGGAGCTGACGCACATCGAATCGTCGGATATCTGGTACATCTCCGCTGATGGCAACTACTCCCACATCTTCCTGACAAATGGCAACAAAATCTTAGTGACGAAGCAACTTGGAGATGTGAAGAAAGCAATAGACACATATCTTCCACATTATCGTGGTGATTTTCATCGCATCGGTCAAAGCTTGATAATAAACAGGATTTATTTGTTTAGTATCAACTTGACAGAACAACAGTTGGTGCTCTCCGACAGACGAGCGGAGGGATATTTAGTGGGGTATTCTGCTGGATATTCCGATTGCCGTTCGGGCAAGCCCTCGTACATTAATCTAGACTCGACTTCCAAAGGAAAGGTTTTAAATGCCTCAAAAGACTCCCTCAAAAGACTTAAAGAAGAAATTGAAAAAATAGCAAAATGAACGAAAATAAAGAACTGTTTGATAACGAGGAATCAGGATTTGATATCATTGGCGGATACTCTGATTACAAGAGGCATTCACCATGGTGGATTTGGGCTTCCATAGCAGCCGTTGTATTAATTGTCATTATTTTCATTGCCGTCAAAACAGGTGTAAAGCAAGAATTGTCAGAAGATGACATCGAGACGTATCCTTCGGAAGAGTCTGCACCCGCCAATGTTTGGTATAACAATATAGACGCATCTCATCACTCTTACATAGATGTATCCGAAACTGCTATCGACAGCGTTGATTTTAAGATTTTGACCCCGTATAATGTAATTCCAGAACTTCATTTGGGCATAATAGACACATCCGACGCCGACATCCTTTTTGCAGCCTTGGCGGCCGACCTGGGCCGTGACAAAGGAAAGATTGTCGGCGCTTTTGTCCATAAAGGAGAACCACGCTCATGGGGACTGTCCAAACGAGGGTATTGTGCCATTTTTGACGACGAAATCACTTTAGGAGTGGCTGATAATTCGCCGCTGTTTGAGCAAGCCACAGAACAAGGCGGCTCTTTCTTCCGCCAATACCCATCGGTTGACAACGGCAAGATGGTGCCAAACAATCCGGAAAACCGCTCGTTCCGTCGTGCGCTCTGTGCCTATGAAGGCAAAGTGTGCATTATAGTCAGCACCAACCGTGTTCTCATGAACGATTTTAGCGCTGCCCTCGTCAAACTCGGTGTGAAAAACGCCGTTTTCCTTGTGGGAAGCACCGAGGACGGATGGTACCGTTCCGAGGATGGAAGCCTGACACGTTTGGGTAAAAAATACGCCAAAAATAACCCGAATATCAACTATCTGGTGTTCCGTGCACAATAATTATCCGTTCTGGAAATAGGGTCAACCCCCCTATTATATACATTAACTGTCGGGTATCGTACAAAAATGGTATGAACCCGGCTTTTCTTTTGCTTAGATTACATATCTTTGCATTGAAATTATAAAACATTTAAAAGCAATGGAACAGCAAGCAAAAAGACGAAAAAAGAGCAATGGCCTCACCAAGCAAATCCTTCGTATGTCTGCAAAATGCAAGACAATTATTGCTCTACTCATTTTAATCGGCATTTTTGCTGTTGGGTATTTTTCTGTAATTCTTATCGTGTTCGCCTATGGCAAAATTACATCGAAGAAGTACCACGTGTCTGAAGCGATGGAGAACGGCTACGAAGTCCGCTCCTATTTTGATGGCACTGACTGTATTGCCAAAAATGGAAAACGTCGTGCCATAATAAAGGATATAGAATGGGTGAAAGGTAGTGTGTCCGATAGTTTATGGGTTGTGTCAAAGGATGGCAGAATAGCATACTTCAACACCAACACAGGACAACTGACATCTTCGTTTATCTACAGAAAAACATGGGGCTATTCCGAGGGGGTGGCGGCAGTATTGGACGATGAGTATCGGCTGAAGTTTATCGACTCTCAAGGCGGTATTGTTTTCAAACATACTTTCAACTACAACCAACAGAGGGATTTGTATTATCAATTTCATTATCAAATGTGTCCAATGCTTGACAGCGTGGGTAAAGTCGGCCTGATTGATACTTCGGGGAAATGGGTTGTTGAACCGTGTTTCGACAGTGCTGCCTTTATAAGTGGCATGAGGGGTGGCTATTGGTCGCTAATGCGTAATGACTCTTTGACGGTCATTGATTCCTTGGGGCGAATCCTCATCGGTATGACTCCTGGTCAACAATTGAAACTCACTGACGATGGGGACTTGGAGATATGGCAGCAGCTATATCCCGGCAGACTATTTGACAAATCCGGACGACTATTGTCAAATCAAACCTATTGGAGTGTAGAGAAAATTATATACTACGAAGATGGGAATGTAACCTCTACTGACGTGCTGGCATACTATACAGCGTACGACCAATGTGGACTGATGTCCCTTGGAGGCCAAATATTGACTGCGGCACAGTATAATGAAATTGAAGCCATTGATAAGAAACTTTTCCGTGCACAAAGAGGCATTGATGCTCTTGTTGATGATGAGGGTTATCCTCTCCATGATGATGAAAAATCCACAATATATGTTCTTTTAAATGACAAAGGTGAGCTTGTAGAGGGGCGGTCAGTCCCCCATAATTTAAAAAAGCAGCAATAATATACTCCAGAATATGAGTGCATTAAAATCAAAAGGCCGTTAAATAAATTATTAACAACCTGTATATTAGCAACATACAAAATAATAATCGTATTTTTGCAAAAAAATAAACAGGATTATTAACAAAACCGTATGCATAGAGATAAATCAATTGTTTTCTGATATTCACATCATGAATTGGAAAAGATAAAAGGAACAATATCTTTTTTATGTGTTTATCCTTATTGCCGAGTTCCAAGTATTCAGAGTTGACAAAGACCGACGCGGTGTCGATGGTATATAACAGGCACCAAATGATTATGACAAGAAGCACTTACGTTTTCCCTACCGAAGAAGACTATAACGATGCGAAAGAGCACATCTATCAGTCAATGAGGGATGATTACTATGACAACAACAAGATCTGGTTCAGGGACTATTGGGGATCGTGTTCACGTTTTGATTGGGACAGTTGCTGGCGCATCTGCATTGAGAGCGACTGCACCAATCCAGAATTGGCAGCCAGCATTTTCAGAGAACATCGGGGACGCTTTTATCCGGAATGATTCGAGGTGTGGCGGAAGTATTCAAAATTGTAATTTTTAATGGTTAAGTAGCTGGTCTAAATTGTCTTGCATTTTATTTTAAAAGCAATTGTCATAAATTGGCTACAAAGTAAGCATAAATTACATTATAGAACGTGTATGTCCGTAAATGCCTGTGAATTATCATTAGTGTCAAATGTATTTGACTAATTACTTATAATGATTATCCGCAAACATCACAAATTTGAAATCGCGTCTCTTCGGGACGCTGGGTCGGGTTTGATTTACTGACCCCCAGACTGCTCTCTGTTTGTCTGGGGTTATTAAGATAAAATGCCACGCGTAGGGCTTCTTAGCGCACTCCACTGGAGTTTGCACCCGTCTCCGAGGCTTCTTTGTGGAAAATGCGGATAATCATTTACTTATTATTGCATCTTATGTATATCTTTGCATTAAAATTTCATTAATAATAAAGGAGGATACTATTATGATAAGCTTGAGTGAATACATGAATGATTCTAACTTGCCAAGGAACTTTGGCATGACGTTGCTTGAAAAGCTAGCCACGCACTGCCAGAAAGAGGATGAGACCGAAAATAAATATCTGGAGGGTCTATGCCCTGATAGAATTAGTTTGAGTGAAAATTGGTTCGCCGGGGATGCGAAAGTGGAGATTAATCCTGCCGGTTCCCTGCATAATGCCTATGCATACTATGCCCCTGAGTATTTACAGGGAAAGCCCTGGACTGCTTCCTGTACCATATTTGCACTATTCTCAATTACGTATAAATTTCTTACGGGCGAATTGCCTTATATTGGCAATGTCCCGGATGAGTTACTGACCAATAAATACGGTTTAAAATTTATAAAAAAATGCCGGAAAGAAAGATTTTTAGATCTTTCAATTATTCCCATTCCTTTCAGACCAATTTTTTCGAAGGGTCTATCACTCAAAAAGAAACACCGCTATCAGAATATTGGTGAGATGACAGGTGAATTTGACGAACTATACAATCATATAGACGTGGCTGAACTTGTCAACGAGGAATCTGCACACCAGTCCGCTTTCGAGATATCACGATTAGAGTTGGAAAAACTACTTGCGCAGAATAGCTCAGATTTCACGCTGGATGTACATAAGGAAGAAGAGGGGAGCCTTGACGATCTTGTGGGTCTCCTGGAATTGAAGCATTATTTACGGGCTGGAGTGCTGGCCATTCTCAAAAATCCGGAGAAAGCCAAGAAATACAAATTAACTATTCCTAATGGACTTCTTTTATATGGTCCTCCAGGGTGTGGCAAAACAGCAGTTGCAAAAAAGTTTGCAGCCGAATGTCGGATGAACTATGCTGTTATAAACGCCCCGGATATTGCCTCGACCCTTGTTCATGGAACGCAGCGTATTGTTCACCAGTTGTTTGCCCAGGCATCATTGGTCGCTCCTGTCATTTTAATATTCGAAGAATTAGAATGTATGACCCCAGATAGAAGCAACAGAGACAACACAAAGGTGGCCGAAGACACGAATGCATTCTTGTGCGAACTCAACACATGTGTTGAACGCGGCATTTTTGTCATAGGGACAACGAATCGCCCACTAATGATGGACTCTGCAATACTCCGCAGCGGGCGTTTTGATAAAAAAATCTATGTCCCCCTTCCTGATGAGAAGACTCGTACAGGTATATTCCACAAATACCTTTACGACAGACCGATTGACAAGCATATCGACTATAGGCAACTTGCCAGACTGACGTCGTCAGGCTACATATCATCCGACATTCGTCAGATATGCGATGAAGTGGCATGCCGTGCTTTTTTTGAGGATGCCATAATCACTCAGGCTCTTGTCGAACAGGTTATTCGTGATGGAGGGCCTTCAGTATCGCAACAAGAGTTGCGCTCTTACGAGGATTGCAGGCGCTACATGGAACCTGCTGCAAAATATAGTTCGTTCGCCGGTCGGATTGGATTCAGACAGTAATACAATCGTTATAGGTTGTAAACGCGTCTGAAAGTTTCCAAGATGGATTTATAGTCTGACAAGGTGGCGTCATTCTCGTCGTCGGTGATGCTGCTGCGTATGCTGATGGCTTTCTCCAACAACGTGACGACCTGGGGGAGAGGGGGATTTGCATTGTACAATAGTATGCCGGCATTAAAATATGCCGCAGCGTTTTCCTCGCTCTTTTCCAGGCCGTGCTCTTTGGCGATAACTATGGCTGATTCGAACTGATTGAGGGCTTCTTGATAGTCACCTTTGCCTCTATAGAGCGTGCCCAGCAAGTTGTGTGCCGCCATCTCCTTTTCATACATGTTGTTGTAGCGCGCCTGCTCAATGACGATGCTGCATTCGGAAATGGCACGGTCGTGTTCTCTTTTCACCACGAGGTCATTAATGAGCGAAATGCGAGTATCGATCTCTTCACTGATACGATTTGTTGTTTCCATCGTCGACTGTTTTTTGTCAAAAGATTGCTATTGCTGTATATTCAATTTCATCGCCGTACTCCCTGTCGTCGGAAGCATTCCATAAGATGTTTGCCTCTTGGCTGAAAAGTACGCACATCATATGAGTAATGTCGTCAAACTCCTCGAAGGTAAGGTGATGTTCCTGAGAGACACTGATGTACAACAGGAGATTTTTCATGCCTCCAAATTCATAGTATCCCAGAGATGCGAAATTCCTAAGCAGGTCGCTGGTGGCATCTGCGGCACGCGTGGCCCCTTTGCCGCGCCCAGTGGCCACCACGGCCTTGCTTCCCGACTTAAGGGCGGTGGCGAAATTAATATAATTCACCGGGTTATAGTCGTATTTCGATATGATGCTGCAGATGGAATATATTATGTCGGAAATAAAATGGTCGATATGATTCATCGTCAGCAACACGGGCCAATCCGGGATATGCTTGTATCGGGGCTCGTTGTCGACCGTGATCACCTTTGTGGCCTCTTTTGCAATCATCGCAACATCTTCTTCCGCTTTCTCGCCCCTTTTCTCGAAGTCGAAAGGCATGACGGATATCGCTATGGAGACACTGCTGAGGCCGGATTCCTCTCTCGACTGGTATTGCCGACACAACTCTGCGACAATCGGTGCGCTATATGCTCCGCCCATGCCGGCCACCACGAAAAGTATGCCACTGAATCCGCTCAGCACCTCTCCGATCTTGTCGCCCATGGACGGATCATCCGTGTCGATATAGTATTTGTCCGATACATTCTTTTCTTTCAATGAATGCCGGTCGTTGTCGATTACGGCCAAGTCCACGTTGGGCAGGCCTAAGCCATTAACGATGTTGCATCCGCAGCGGCCTACACCAACGACCTTGGCAATCTTTTGCGTGGGAGCCGTCTCTTTGCTCCGTTTCCCAATCTGTTCGTCATAATCCATGAGTTCGTTCTCCACCTTAAACGTTCGCAAAAGGGAAAACAATGCTTCTTCTGATGGATTCTTCCCTCTGGGCTCCATGAAGTCAAAAAAATCTTTGAATGATGGTGTCTTGCCAAATCCCACAAACAGATCGTGGATGGCGATAGCGGATATAAAGAGTTCGTTATGGACAAGATGGATGTCTTCGGCGGAAGCCCAAAGAACCTCCGGCGCATTGTCGGCATCAGGAAAGAGGGTGTGGATGATCGTGCTTATCTCATCAACCGTCAACGGCGAAGAGGCGGAATGACGTATGAAGAGCAGGCACCCTTTCGCCGCATCCAGCTGGTATTCTGTCTGCCCGACATTATAGATGAGGTTCTCTGCTGCCAGCTTCGCCCGTTCACTGCCCCTGCTGTTGCCCATGGCAAAAAAGGCATTCGTCCCTGACCTCAGGATCTCGGCAAGGTCGCTAAAGTCAAAATTATCATTGCGTTTTACGGTAATCTGACATATGGTTTCCACCATGTCGAATAGTCTTTTGTCGACCTCATCAAATACATAATGTACTGAATCGAGATTGTCGGCCTTTATCTTCTCATTATCAATGGTGATTACCTGGGTGGCATACTTGGAGATCAGCGCGGCGTCGTCGGAAGCTTTCTGCTCCCTGTAATACTCCAAGCCAAACGGGAGCACGGAGAATACCAACGAGACGTTGTCCTCCGTGTCGGGATTGTCCGGGTCCGGCTGAAACAATCGGCAAAGCGAGGCGACAACAGCAGCGCTGTAGCCCCCACCGACGCCTGCCACGACGACAATCATTCTGCATTCCTTTCCAACGATGTCTTCCAGCATCGCGTCGAGGTGTATGTCGTCCTTCTCGACAACATACTTCGCTTCAACTGCCGTTTTTGTGTTCAAGAAATCAGGGTCATGGTCGATAACGGCAAAGTCGACGTTGCTGCATGCAATGCCAATATTGCAGATATAATTCACTATATTACAGCCGCATCCGCCAATTCCAATAACCATTACGATGCTCGACGGATGATGAGCAATACGTTCCGGCGGGTTTGTGTTCACGCCGTCCTCTCTGTCGGTATGCTTGTCAGCGTTGCCGGGATGCTCGTTGGTTGAAGGCTTGTTGTCGTCCGGCATTTGATTGTCGTCAAAATCAAAAGTGGGCATAATCTTTGTTTTAATTACATTGATTTCTCAACGGAGTTACTTTGAAAATATTATATCATCAGGCACTTTTCAACAATAAATATATGTATATGTGTATTCCGCAGGCCCATCTTGCAATCGACATCACTAAGGTGTAATCTCTTTTCGCTTGGCTACTTGGATGGCCAAGGGACGGTAAACAATTGGTTGATACAATCAGATGGGCGCAACAAAAACGACTGTGGTTGTGCGACGTGGTACGCGGGCGTCCTCGCCTGCGATTCGAACGCGAATCTCACGGATTGCACGAATGCTTTTCTCTATGTATTACACGAATTATTTTTTTTGTCTACGAATTAACACGAATTACACGAATTAACACAAATTGTTTCTTGCCGTTCTTAGCAAGGAGCTTTTCGCATTCTGCGAAGAGAGAAAAAAAAACAAATACAAAAAGTCATTATTCCCATGCCGATTAACAAAAAAAACAGATGACGGGTTGAGGCAAACAGGTGGGCGAAAAAAATGGTTCGATTGTGATAGTGTGTCTGCGAACCACATGTGTCATTTCGCCATAAGGCGTTAAATGATAATGCAAAATTGTTTTTTTGGGACGATGCTCTAATCTCCGGTACAACTCACAGCTTCATGCGAGGAGACGTTCATATTTTTGTCATTCCAATTTTTATTTGTACCTTTGCAAAACAAACAGCGCTTGCTGTCTGATGTATTCATCACGCTTGAAACGAATGTCAAACTAACTTAAGCCCTGGGCTACTCGGAAGGAACGATGCAGCAGCCCGCCGAACCTAAAAGCGACACGATGGAGGCGCTTTTGGCAATCAATATAACCACTTAATATATAAATCTATACTTAAAATGAAAAAGATTTTCCCCATAGACTGGAAAAAGATGCATCCCGGACACGCTCCGATGTCGACCGACTTCTACTATACGCAGCTGGCCAACAAGGTGTTGCGCGTGCTGGTGGACGACGGCTTCGGCGAGATTCTTGAAGAAGCCGACAGGGCTCGCGACGCCGCAGTCCGGCTCACGGCCTGGTTTGAAGACCTGTGCAACGGCGGACGGCTGTGGGGGTTGGTGAACGACGTGTGCAACGAGCGCCACGGCAAGCCGCTGCCTTTCTACGACACCTCGAAATACAACCCGGGCGAGCCCAACCTGCAGGACATCACGCTGCTGCTTTGGGACATCATCCAGTCGCAATTCGACGACCGCGTCATCAACCCGGAAAACCCGGCCCTCATGATGGCTGCTATGCACCTCTACGACATCTTCGACGAGGAATACGAGACTGCTCCCGAGACCGACGAGATGATTGCATTCCTTAACAACCCGGCACTTGGCAGCGACTACTGGCAGGCCCGCAAGGCAATGGAATGGTTCGCCTTGGGTAGCTACCTCTCGCTGCGTACAAACATACATTTCGACAATGAAGTCTCCAACATAACGGATGACGAGGACAAGGATGTGATAATCTACCACTTGTTGCTATCCCATGCTTTCAACGACACGCACAACCTCCTCGCCCTCACCGCCAGCGAATGGCTCTCGAAAGCCTACGGCCACCGCATGGAATTGGACAAGACGATGACGAAGAGCCGGCTCTACGACATTGTAGCCCTCCATGGCGACACCGTGCTGGTGCGCGACAGCCTGAACGGGAAAGAGGTAAGCCTGGAAACCGAATCGTTCGACCCCGAATGGGCGAAACGTCACCTGCCTTCGGCAAAGCAAATACTATGCAACATCATCGGTCTCAACGGGAAATATTATCAGTTCTGGGCTATGATGACCAACCCCGGCGAGAAGGTCGTTTCCGACTACAAGAAACGTCGGGCTCAGGAAGAGACCGAACGGGACAATGTCAAATACACAGCCGAGATGTTCGAGAAAGCCTCAGAGGGTAAGCCCGTCGTGTTCGTGAAGGGTGTCGACGAGTATATGGACTTCCAGACCAAGAAGATGGGGTCGAAAGTCAGCGACGACTTCCGTCGCGAGACGGAGCGTTATCTGCGCGAGGATGCCGAGGACGGCATGGTGGCCCTCATGCGCAGCGACGAGGCAGGACTGCTCAGCATCATGAGCGGCATCCCAGCCATCAAAGCCCCCAACAACCCTTACTACGACGAGGCTTACGCCCGAGATAATGCACTCATCTTCATAGTGGACCCTCAAATAATAGACTACTCCTCCCTTTGCACCCTCATCAGCCACAACTATCTGCCCGACGCCGCCGTGAACAGCCTGCAGGGCTACGAGCACGGACGCGACCTGGTGCAGCAGAATATCCAGTTCCTCGTCGACTATTACTTTGCCCAGCACAACACTTCCACAAGGAGCTCTTCGCAGAATGCGAAGATAAACAGTAAGTAAATAAAGTCTTTTTTTCTACACTTTGAAAACATAACCGTTTCTGCCGTTCGGGCCCTTTCAATATGAACCAAATGCTATATGTCAGAAAAATGAAACAGACACTTGCAATAGCCCTGGCCGTCCTGCTGCTGGCGGCATGCAGGACCGACGAAAAGCAGCTGAAGCAGCGCGCTGCGGAACTCTGCCAGTACATCCCCAGCTACGAGAAACTGAAGGAAGCGAAAGGCTACCTGACGGACGACTTCTACGCCGTGCTGGACACCTTGTACTTCCTCACGCCCGACGAGCAGCCGGTGGCACACGAATGGCGCTTCTTCTTCGTCACCGGCAACGGCGGCACCATCGACGACTGTAGCGTCACCGCCGTGGAGCAGACCGACAGGAACCACGCCGTGGCCACCATCAGCGCGCGTCAGCGTTGGCCTGAAGAATACTACTGCGACGCTTCCGATAGCGATGCGGAGGATTCCTTCGATCCCGACACCGATGTCGAGGAGCACCATCTATACATGGAACGCGTCGACGGCCAATGGCTCATGTCCGACTTCGACGGCCACAAGGCCGACTGCCGGCGCCACTTGGCCATCTACCGCGAGGAGCAGGCCTTGCGCCGCGCCATGGGCCACTACCTCGTTGATGAAATCGGTCGGCACTACCGGCAGGGCGACTTCTGCGTGCCTACAATCATCATCGTATCGTCTGGCTGCGATGTGAACGACACCAACACGATGCGCGTCTGGGGCGACTTCTGGGTGGACTGGTACCGCCAGGTGGGCGATACGCTGAAGTGCGTGGCTGGTGGCAACCACAGCGGATGCATCACCCTCGTGCAGAAGGACGGCAAATTTCAAGTGACCGACTTCGAGCAGACCCTCGACGGCGCGGGCTACGACGCCAGCGCACACCGCATCTTCGACGATATTTACAGCATCTATATGAATATCCACGGCAACCAGGAACTCCGCGATGGCTGCCGCTGCCTCCAGCTGCTCAACTACATCGACCGCCACGGTATCAGCGCCACCTACTATCAGGACTACGGCTGGCCGGCGGTGCGGATCTCTGACCGACTTAGAGAATTCTACGCCAAATATTAGCCCTGTACTCTGGACACCTTGCATGAGGCGTCTTTCGCCTAACAATCATCAAAAAACACGTTGGTGCAACAACACAAACGACTGTGGTTGTGCGACGTGGTACGCGGGCGTCCTCGCCGGCGATTTGAGCACGGGTCTCTCGGATACAACCGGCGAGGGCATAAAATGCACGGGATGTACTGGCTGCCGTGAGGGGAGAACTCAACAAAGGGGATGCCGCGAAATTATATTCCTGCCGGCGCAATAAAAGGGCACGGTACGCGTTATAAATGAAAACACAAAACACAGTAATATGGCATCCATCGTCAATGAACGGCAGACGCAATTTGCCACCTTGGCTATCGGAGCTACGGCACGGCAGATGGGTATCAGCACCACCGAACTGTTCAACCGCTTGAACCGCTACGGATTGGTGCGCCTGCTGCTGTTCGACTGCTACGACACGCTCCATACCGAGAGCCTCGACGGGGTGGCGTGGAATGTACAAGAAGCTCTGCGCAACCGCGAGGACAAGGAAGGAGGCACCCGATGACAACGCTCTACCACGGGTCATACTTGAGTATTCCTTCGCCACTTACCCACGTGGGGCGGCGCGAGTTGGATTTCGGGCCTGGATTCTATGTCACTTCCATGCGCGAGCAAGCCGAGCGGTGGGCACGCCGCGTATGTGTGGTCCGTGCCGAGGACACGCCGACGCTGTCCGTCTACGAGTTTGACGAGTCGCTGTTGCCATCGAGTATCCGCCGGCTTATTTTTCAACACTACGATCGCGAGTGGCTCGACTTCATAGTCGGCAGCCGTCGGGGTGAAAGTCCGTGGAAGGGATATGACATCATCGAGGGAGGTGTGGCCAACGACCAGGTTATCGACACCGTCGAGGACTACTACGCTGGTCGCCTCACCGTCGAGCAGGCCATTGGACAGCTCCGTTTTGCCAAGCCTACCCACCAGATGTGTATCGCCAGCCAGGCGGTTGTCGACCGCTGTCTGCGGTTTGTTGCGTACGAAGCTGTCCGTAAGGAAGGAGGTATGCGATGAGGGATCAGGTGCTTTGGCGCAAGACGGGGCGTATAGCCACGCTGCTGGCCGAACGGCTTGACATCGATGCCGAGCGGGCTTTGGATCTGCTCTACAACTCTCGCACCTACGCCCTGCTGACCAATCCCGACAGCGGTCTGCAGCTGCAGAGCGATGCCTACATCCTGACCGACCTGCTGCGCGAACTTGAAGAAAGACAATAGACGGGCAGGGAGCCAGCAGCCTCTCGGAGAGCCGACATCTGCAAAGTGGTTTCCCGTTTCTCCCGAAGACTCCGCCGCCAAAAGGCAATTGCAAAAGGCGCGTGCATTGGGGGGGGGGCAGGCGACCATTGCCGAGCGCGTGGCTGCCAACCGCATCGACCTGCTGGTCGACGGCGGCACCATCGCTGCCATCAAGACCGGCGCCTACAAGCTGACGCTCAGCTGACAACACTCGACACGCACTGATATCCTATTCTCTACCCGGCCTTCACGGAACAAGCACACCATTGAAGGCTGGGTTGTTACATCCTCCATCAATCCACACGGACGAAATCCATCCATTTGCGATTCATGTCGTAATAGATGCGCATCGATTTGCCGTAATACTCGACGTGATAGACCATAGCATCGTTGAGGGCATCGAGCATCCGATTCTCCCACCCTGTCGCATCGTACATCTCGGTGGTTGCGGCGATACTGATGTGGATATGATACTCTTCGTCGACAAAGAAGTTGCCGCCCAGATGATTGACTCCGCCACCTTCCACCACTCCGTTGTCGTGGAAGCAGAGCCAAAACGCGATGGGTTCGCTGCCCTGCACTGGCATCTCTTCGCTGTTGGTCTCGCGGTCGAAGAAGCGCTGCAGCTGCCAGCGTTTGCCCGTGAGCGTGGCAGCTGTATCGGGATAGTTGCGATAGATTTCGCAAACGCTTGAAGGGTCAATATCATACTCCGAAAGCGGTATTCCGGTTATGCCTCCCAGATTGCCCAAAAGATTTCCCTGACAGTCGAACAACGATTGCATTCCATCAGCACACTGCACACAGGGGTCGACGATAAATCCCTGTTGGGCAGAACCATACAGGCAAGTGGAAATTGTAGCCCACTGGGACGACGACTCAAAATCCTCTGCCATCGTGTACAGCCAGTCCAACTCTTCGAGTGGGTTCTCCACGCCGCAATGGCACGGACCGTCGTAGTCGAAATGCAGCGCCGAACGGTCTTTTTTACAAGTCGATGACATTAGCACAGCCATCAGGATTACAAACCATACTTTTTTCATAATTCATTTGTTTTAACGTTTCCATCACAATAACGCAGAAAGTGGTAAAATGTCACAAACAAATGTTTTTTTTTACAAAAAAGAAACAGGCAACAGAATAATAACATTGATTTACAGCAGTAAACTCCTCTTTAACCTTTAATCTTTAACCTTTAACCTTTATTTCATGTGACATTTTTCGTTTTTCTGCGTTATTATTGTGAAAAAAAAACTTACCACCATGAAAAAGACCCGTTTATTGGCTGCCGCCACAATCATCGTCGCAATGCTGTTGGCTTGCGAAAAAGACAACACCACATCGCCATCCATCTCCAACATCCACACGTCGGACTGCCACACCAACACCGACCTCTTGGCTGCTAAGGATATGACCACCGACTCCATCGCCTACTCGTGGGCTGACGACGGCAACACGCTGCAGGTGACGCACTACAACATGATGCTCGACTGCGGAGAGCAGAACATCGCCACCAGCGTCGAGCGCGACGGCAACGTGGTCACCGTAGTGGAACACGTGGGCGAACAGGGATTGACCGACTGCATCTGCTTCTACGACAACTCGTTCACCCTCAGCAGCCTCCCGCAAGGGACATTCACATTGAGAATCAAAGTAGAAAGCATCTTCGCCGGTACATCCCAACAAACCACCGTTTTCGAAGGAACGATTAACCATATAAATTAACGACAGCATTATGAAACGGATTAATCTCATTCTGTTCCTGCTACTTATTATGTTGGCAGGATGCAAGCCAAACTCCTACACCGATGGCCTACAGAATGCCTTTGAAGGACGCTACAGTCCCTCGCTGCCGATCACAGACATGGTACACGACATCCACGAAGTGGGCGAATGCGGCGCAACAGACAGAACCGTCAACGACGTGTGGACGTGGAACCGGGACCACCAATTAGCAGTGGTGCACTACGGGAACGGCTACTACGACGGAACGAACAGCCCCATCTACGACAGCTACCACTACAACAGCAACGGCCAGATTGACAGCATAGTCTACCATAGCGACACCGAGGTTCAGCGCTCATTCAAGTTCCACTACGACAATGGTCTGCTTCGCAGCATCACCTTTCCTTTCGGTCAAGAAAACAAGCTGCGTGCCACTGAGTTCCGCTACTCCGACGGCAGCAGCTATCCCCATGCCATAGTGCTGATTAAACCCTTAGACGACTGGCAACGAGATATTTACCATACCGACACCTTGGTGCAATGCTGGACGCTGCAGTGGAGCGACGGCAACCTGGTGCGCGCCACAGCTGATTCGATGGCACATTATTGCACCGGCATCACTCGAATCGACTTCCAGTACGACGACCACTACAATCCCATGCAAGGCTTTTTCAGGTCGAACAGCATAATCCAAAACGAAGTTCTCTACTTTCCTGCATACTTGAGCCGGAACAATTTGGTTCTTAAAACAGTATATCATTCAGCCGATGGCAACCCATCAACAACCAACTGGACCTACCTCTACCGATATCGCAGCAACGACAGTTACCCGCTCAGCGTGACTTACACATCCCCAACGGCTGTCTACTCGACCATCACCACTACAACCACATTCCACTACGGCGAACCCTTTATGGACGAATAGCCTTCTAGCTCCCTAACCGACATCAATACAGAACGATTCATACAAGAGATTGTATCGCTGCAACCCACCATGCGACACATGGCTGCAACGATTCTGCACGACGACGACCTTGCCACCGACGCCGTGCAGGACACCTTTGTGCGGCTGTGGCGCATGCGGTGGCGACTGGGAATGATGAAAGACCCACAGGGCTTTGCGATGCGCACCTTGCGCAACCTGTGCATCGATATGCTGCGCCGCAACAAGCAGCACCATACGTATCTGGAGGACACCACGTCGGAAACTGGCAGCCAACAATATGACGACGACGCTCGCAACGATGAACAGCGTTTCCTCCAAGTGGAGCAAGCTATTGCGGCGCTGCCACAAAAGCAGCGGCAAATAATTGAAATGAAATATGTAAAGCAGATGACCATCCGCGAGATAGCACAACAGACGGGCCTCAGCGAAACCAACATCACCACGACGCTCAGCCGCGCCTACGCCTCCCTCAGAAATCACCTTCAAACTTTCGACACAGAACAATGAAACAGGACGACATAGAGAAAATATTGCAACAATACGGAGAGGACAAGCGGCAGCAGCAACAGGCTGCCAACACCCTGCGCCACCTGGCGCAGCGACAGTCGCGACGACGCATCGGCATCGCGTGCATTGCCGTCCTGCTGTTGTGCGTCACCCTGACCCTACGTCTTTTGTCGCCTCAGAACAGCATCGAGCCCACAACAGCATCGACGCATAAAATTCCGGTATCAAAACCAGACCCAACACTTTATCCTTCAACAGACAACACGCCATCAGAATCGTTCTCCCCTACACTACGCAAGCCTCAGGTTGTGAAAACAAGGACGGACATTTCCCTGCTTCCTACGGACGACAATATGGTAGCCGACAGCCGCCATATGAACGATGACCGCCAACCAGATGTCACCACCAAGCCCGGCGACGATGCAGACAACCCAATCATCGATATGCCGACGCCACAATCGGACCGCGGAACCAGCGAAGCAATACCCCCACGGAATTTGCAAGAACTAATTGCAGAACAGACCAATGCAGCGCCCAATCCAAGTAGTGCCTACAATGCCCCATACCTATCCGAAGACAACACTCACAGAATCAGCTTCATATCATCAATCAATGCCTCGACTGTGGCGAACGGCAGCATCGGTTACGCGGAAGGTATTGGCGCCAACGAATTTGCACTCGCAGCAGGCGAATCTTTCAGTTCAATCGACCCCAACATCTCTTTGTCGGCCAACATCGGAGCATCCTACGCCGTTGCAAGCAACCGTAGCTGCCGACTCGACATCGGTTTGTCGCTCAGCGGTCGCGCACAGCAAGGCACTGTCAACAACTTCCTCGTTGGTAGCGAAAGTAGCCTTGTCTCCGACGACAACATTCTGAGCATCCAGCCCAACGGACACCATTCCTACACATCCTTCGATCTCTTCGCAAACATCCCCATCACGCTGAACTTCTTCCCTTTGGGCAAAGACCGAACCGGATGGTGTGTCAGCGTGACCCCCGCCCACAGCATCGTCCGCTCGCATACGCTTGGTGCATCCTCAGCCGCCGCACTCGTCGTGAATCCCTGGAGACTCAACGTCGGCATCGGCATCGTGCTTCCCCGCAAGGTGATACGCCGAGTCGCTTTAACCGCCAACCTGCTGCCGCTGTACACCTCACATTCGATACATGAAATAGGCCTCGAAATCGGATTCTGACTTTTCAGACCAATTAGCCTAACAAGCACAAATGTCTGCCAGTCCGATTTTGTTATAGCGACCTCAGAAGCTTGGTGCTGCTTGACTGCGTAAAAGCGCCTTTGAAACAGGTGTGGTTTTTATGATAATTTTGCAGCAATCCGTATAACTGCTATTTCATAAAATGGTGGTATTTTTGCACAGTTGTTCAAAAACAGAACAATCAACCAACATTCAGAAAATCAAACAATAAAACGTAATATCATGGAATATATCAAACTGAGTAACGGCGTGGAAATGCCGACCCTGGGCTACGGAGTCTTTCTGGTGAGCCCCGACGAATGTGAACGCTGCGTGAGCGACGCCCTGAGCGTAGGCTACCGCCTTATCGACACCGCACAGGCCTACGCCAACGAAGAGGGCGTGGGTAACGTCTGGCGCAAGAGCGGCCTGAAGCGCGAGGAGCTTTTCCTCGTCACCAAGGTGTGGATCAGCAACTCCGGCGAGGAGCGTGCCGCCCGCAGCATCGACGAGAGCCTGCGCCGCCTGCAGACCGACTACGTCGACCTGCTGCTCATCCATCAAGCCTACGGCGATGTCTTCGGCACCTGGCGTGCCATGGAGCGCGCCTACCGCGACGGCAAGGTGCGCGCCATCGGCGTGAGCAACTTCCAGGCGGGCCGTTTCTTCGACTTCGCCCACTATGTTGACGTCAAGCCTATGGTCAACCAGCTGCAATGCAACACCCTCGTGCAGCAGACCGCCATCGAGCCGCTGCTCGCCGACTTCGGCACCCGCATGATGGCCTGGGGTCCGCTGGGCGGACAGGGCGTGGACGGCGTGGTGAAGAGCGCCGAGCTGGCCGCCATCGGCAGCAACTACGGCAAGAGCGCCGCACAGGTGGCCCTGCGCTGGCTTACCCAGCGCGGCATTGTGGCCATCCCCAAGAGCAGCCACAAGGAGCGCATGGTGCAGAATCTCAATGTCTTCGACTTCCGCCTCACCGACAGCGAGATGGCCGCCATCGCCAAACTCAACCAGCACGACACCGGCACCATCAATTTCGGCGACCCCCAGTTTGTCAAGCACCTCATCGAGAGCTACGGGTAAATCATCCTTGTTGCTTTAATTATTTTGCAAAAAGGGAGTGCCACTTCGAATTTTCGCAGAAAATTAGGAGTAGCACTCCCTTTTCTAATGCTTCCTGTTTATCGGACCATCTTCCTGCGAATGGGATACCAGTCATCTATTTCCCTTTGCCCTATTATGCGTTTTGCATAGCATTTGGCAGTTATCCTCGGTGGTGGAACCACCTTTGCTCCACGCCGTCACATGGTCGGCGTCCATGTCCTTTAAATCCCATATCTTCGAGTGGTTGGCATCATGACCTATGGCGCAAAGCGGGCAGTTGCTCACGCCTTGGGCTTTTGCCTCGTTGGTCTGTCGGTTGTAGACGCGACGTTGTGTGGGTTTGTCGAACAGGCGCACGTTGAGCAGTTTTTTATCTTTGCAGTCGCCAAGCACATATTCGAAGACGCCGCGCCGATCCTGCACGTAGTCGTCATTTATCAGTTCTTTCACCTTCTCCGACACATCTTTATGGTCGTATGGCTTGTTGTGGAAACGTTCGTAGAGGTCGCCCCACGGCAAACCTTTCATTTCAGGATATGGTTCATCAAAGACACTGTCTACCCAACTGATAACACTGTCGAAATAGCCACGGAGTTCCTTGATGTCATCATCATATCTGTGGCTGCTCATATATGCATCTATTTCACCTTTGCTGACCCAGTTCAAAGCTTCTTCAAGTATTTCCTGTCTTTTCACATCGCCCTTGATGAATGTTGACCATTTTTGCACATTGCTGTCCTTGCTGTTGGCAAGATACGCTCTTGCTTTAGTCACAAATGGCCCGCTATACTCTGCATTCCGTTTCTCCTGTTCAGTCAATTCGAAGCCGGCTTTGTTGATGATGCGGAACCATGCTTTCACTTCGCTTTCAGTTCCTTCGCAAATATAGGCTCGCAGCTTTGTCTTGAGTACTAGCTCCTTCTTGTCCTCTGGTAGCGAATTGAACTTACGTTCCCTGCCGTCCAAGCGATATGAGAACTTTTCGGTCAAATAGCGTCCTAACGCGGTGATACGCTGTTGCCCGTCAAGTACTTCCATCATACCGTCTGCTCTACGGTTGAAATATAGCAGTCCGAGAGGGTATGACTTCATGACCGAGTCAATAACCTCATATTCAGCCTTACCGTTCTTTTCAGCGTAAATGTAGTTGCGCTGGTATTCGGGTTGGATGATTAGTTTTCCGTTAAGGCCATAGACACCCTTTTCCTCCAAATCGTTATAGTAGAAACCTTCGCATAGCTGTTCTACTGTGTATGTTACAAATTCAGGCTCTTTCATTTGCGTTTGCGGGTTAAGATTCTTGGATACATCGGTTGTGGTTTTCCATCAAATATGATGACTGACCGAGCGTTTAAGTCATTCGCGTTTGGATAATCATCCTTGGTGTATTTCTTAGCCTTGTAAGGGTCATCATTCCTCTGTGTTATGCCAAGTATCTCGAACTGTTCCGGACAATAGAAGTCCAGCCAAGAGATAGGCACACCCATTATGCCATCGTAATCAGATGGTATGGCATCGGAGAAAGGCACCTCGATGGCATCGTAGTTGTCGTAAGGTATGTAGGCGAAACGCCATTTGTCGTTGCAACGATGTTTGCTGTACTTGCGATTGTCAGCCATCGTCATCAAATCCATAGGCTTGTGACGACGACCATGTTCCAGGTTGGTGTACCAACGTACCCCTTTCACACGTATATACTTGCGCCCCTCCTCGTCCACACGCCAGCCGCTGGCCTCAATGGGATACTCGTCGGGGATGGCGAATTCGCGGTCGCCGCTATGGATGCTTTCTCCGTACCACATGTGGTTTTCCTTGATGTGGGGGAAGATTTCCTTGTAGGTTACGGCATTCATATTGCCGATAATGAGGAACTGCTTCTTTGCCTCCATTATCCATCCAAAGAACTCGCGGAAGAGCGAGAATGGAGGATTGGTGACGATGATGTCGGCCTCGTCGCGCAGACACCGCACCTCGTCGCTGTGGAAGTCGCCGTCACCATCAAGGTATTGCCACTTGAGGTCGTCGAGGTCTACGCGGCCATCACCCGTTTTGTCGCTGTCGAGGACGAATATCTTGCCATGCGTCTTGCTTTTGTCGGCGTCGTATTGTGGTGACTGCTCCTCGAAAAGCGATGTCTGAAGGCTCACCTTGAATTGCTTGCTTTCGATGGCATAGCTGGTGGAAACTAGTCGTCGCAGTCCGAGTCGATCAAAGTTTTGGGCAAAGTAGCGCGTGAAGTTGCTCCATTCGGGATCGTCGCAGGGTAGGAGCACCGACTTGTCGCGGAACACGTCGGGGTTGTAGTCGAGGTAACACTCCACCTCGCGTTCTATATCGTAGAACTGGGTATAGAATTCGTCTTTTTTGGCATTCTTGGCATTGGCCAAGTCTTTGTTCTGCATCGGTGGTGATTGATTGTTGTGCACTGCTATCAATCACTTCAACCGAGGACAAAAGAAAAAGGCGCGAGCCTTCTATGTGCGTTCAAGGGAAGCCTCGGATGGAAACCCCGTCATACTACAGCTCACGCCAATGGCGATGGCTACTTGTAGTATGACTTGGCACTCCGAATTTCCGGCTTGCCTTGAACTATCTTTTTCCGATTGTCAAAATCAGTTTCCGAGGCTTATTTTGAACGCGAAATGGTAGTCAATGCTATGTTATTAATATGTCTTTATGTCTATTCTAATTCTATTGTTTTATGCTATGGTTTTTATTTTGGGTTCTACTGTGCAGATATGCACCTTATCTATATTTTGTTTTCGGCCAGCCACTTGTCTACCTTCTCCTTGACGATGGAGATGAATTCCTGGGCTTTGGGATAAAGGTCGTTGATGGTGTCTATAGTATTGTCAAACATATCATCGTAGTCGCCCGACAATCGCTGCTTGAAGAGTGTGGAGTAGATACTGCTCAGATGCATCGGCAGTATGCCATTCTTGATAAAATGTAGGCTGAACATCTGTTTGACCCCGTCGTGTGATTTGGTGTTGATTTTGTTGGCAATCAACAGCGCGCATGCGGCGTAATAGCATGCATAGTACATGCGGTTGGCGGCTGTGTTGTAGAATCCATTGTTTATATGAGTTTCAACTTCTGCCAACGTTTTCTGAGCGTTCTCGATGCGGTAGCGCACAATGTCATATCGCTCCTGCGGAGTTAAATCAAGTCTTGTCTTCATATCCTCACACCATCGTTGATTACGTTCAGGCGGAACGGCGTCATACGCGATTCCCACTGTGATTTTGAATATATCATCGGGTTGATGGTTACGCCGAAATCCCACTCAATCGGAGTGGTGACATTGTAGATTTTCGACTCGTCATCGAATGTCACTTTGGGCTTATTAAAAAGCACCAGTAGGTCGATGTCGGAGTCGGGACGCGCGTCGCCACGGGCCTCGCTGCCGTAGAGCCACACCTCGATGTCGAGTGGCAGGGAATCGAGTCCTTTCTTGATGGCTTCTGTTATCTGTGGGCGTCTCATAAATACTGTATTTCGATTTGCAAAGATACGACATTTATTCGGTTTGGCAAAATTTATTTTCATACGGCAAAAAAAGACGCTCCCCAATTAGCGGAATTGGGGAGCGTATACAAGAGCAATATGTCTTTATATCTATTCTAATTCTTTTACTTTCGTACTCCATTCTGCGACGCGGCAATGCTAGCAAGCTTCCATTGCTCTCGCACTTAAGAATGGGTGTTTTATGCCATAGTTTTATCTTTTGGTTTCACGGTGTAAAAGTGCACGTTCTATCTTTGTTATTACTTGTTCTTCTCGCAATATTCGTTCCATACCTCTTCGGCCAAATACTTGTCGCTTCGGCAGTGCAAATCAGATACACCTTCTTCAATAAGGTTGGACGTTTCTGAAAGATAGTAGATGTCGGTGGCTTCTGTCAGCGAAATTCCGTACATCTTGCTGATGGCTGCAATGATTCTGGCACATTGGGCGCTGCGTATGATCTGTACACTCTCTTCGCTCATAATTGTTGGCTTTCTATATAGACAATGCTTTCATTCAGCATCCTCTCATTGCGGATGCAATACTGTATGTTCGGTTTCTCGAACCGCAGCAGTCCCAAGGTCTCATCCTGTGAAATCTCTCCTGCAAAATATCTGTCGAGAGTAAGTATCACCCGGTCGTTCGCTATTCCACCAATCACCATGTCGTAATCACCCACATCCTTACCATCGCGGCATTGGGCCACGAAATCAAGCCACTGCTTGTTGTATGTGTCGAATGTCTTGATGTTCCATCTATCAATATCATCGACCAGTTCATAGACATTCAACCACGCAGGCTGGCCTCTTCTTTTGAAACGCTGCGCATACCTTACAGCCTGTTTGTGAATAGACGTAAGATAGAAACCCCGCCCGAAGTCGAGATAATTACGTGAGTGCTGCACGTCGGGATGTTCGACAATCATGTTGGAGGAATGATACAATCTCATAACTACAACACTCCTTTCTCTCTCATATAATCGGTCAAATCCTCCATTAGGTAACGTGAACTGAAGGTATGCAGCACATCATACGACGGAACGATGTAATCATACAAAATGCCCGATGCACTCAACCGCCTGTAGATTTCCTGTTGCGGAAGATGCAATACCGACGACAGTTTTGCTATGCAGTATGTTACAAACTCTAAAGTCTTTCCGTCCATATTCTTCTGTTTTTACGATTTGCAAAAATACGACATTTATTTGGAATGGCAAAATCTATTTTCATCCACAAAAAAAAGAACAACCATCACAACGTGATGGATGAACGTAAAGCCGAGAACAGGATTGTCGGCATTATATTTATTATAACGTGTTGTTTTTGCACTAAATAACCGGTAAAGAATATTTTTCATTTTCTTTGAACAGCAATTACCATAAGTGGCTGACCTAAATTAACTTTCATTTTCTTTGAACAGCAATTGCCATAAATGACCAGCAATTACCATATAATAATTCAAGTTTCTGAAGTAGACAAATAGGCCTGAAAGGCCTGATGGCTTATAGCCCAGGGCATGGCCCTGGGTATGAAAGTGAGCCTATAACGCGCCCTGTAAGGGCAGCAGAATGATATGGATGAAATGCTTTTGCCCTTACAGGGCGTTGTCACATACACCACAAGAACCCAAGGCACAGCCTTGGGCTATAGGCAGATTGCCCCTTCGGGGCGCACTTCCGAAAGTTGAATGACTAATTATATGGTAATTCGTGTGGGAATAGATAGATAATTGCAAAATGTGAAACAATTGCTGCGATTTGTAAAACTGCCGTGTGGGGAAAAGTTTGTATTTTTGCATTTTTGAAATGGGTGACAATTATAATCGTAAATCGTTAGAATAGCGAAAAATAAAATTTTCGGAAGCAATTTGTTGAAACAATAAAAACGTTCATATTATGCAGAATTTTGATTACATGACCCCGACGCGCCTTATCTTTGGCAAAGGCGTCGTGGAGAAACTCCCCGAGGTGATGGGGAAAATTGGCAAGAAGGTACTCCTGACTTACGGGGGCGGAAGTATCAAGAAGATAGGGCTCTACCAGAAAGTCCTGGAGCTGCTGAAAGGCTACGACATCGTAGAGCTCAGCGGCATACAGCCCAACCCGAAGTACGACCCCAGCGTGCTCGACGGCGTGCGCCTCTGCAAGGAGCACAAGGTTGAGGTCATCCTGGCCGTTGGCGGCGGCTCGGTGCTCGACTGCTCGAAGGCCATCGCCGCCGGAGCCTGCTACGACGGCGACCCGTGGGACCTGATCACCTACAAGGTGAAAGCCAAGGCGGCACTGCCCATCGTCGACATCCTCACCCTCGCCGCCACAGGCAGCGAATACGATTCCGGCGGCGTCATCTCGCGCACCGAGACCAACGACAAGATTGGCTATGTCGACCCGTTGCTCTATCCCGTGTGCTCGTTCCTCGACCCCACCTACACCTTCACTGTGAGCAAGAAACAGACCGCCGCCGGCATCGCCGACGCCATGAACCACACCATCGAGCAGTACTTCGCCGAGGACACCACGCTGCTCAACGACGGCTTCTGCGAGTCGATGCTGCGCTCGCTGATGGTCAACGGACGCAAATGCATAGAGAACCCCGAGGACTACACCGCCCGTGCCGAGATGATGCTCTGCTGCACCTACGGCTGCAACCGCATCCTCGCGCTCGGCAACAGCCCCAGCGGCTGGCCCTGCCACGGCATCGAGCATGCCCTCAGCGCCTACTACGACATCACCCACGGCGAGGGTCTGGCCATCATCACGCCCCGCTGGATGCGCCACATACTGAACGACCACACCCTGCCGCGCTTCGTGAAATACGGCATCAACGTCTTCGGCATCGACGCCACTCTGCCGCAGCGCGAGATTGCCGAGCGCGCCATCGACGAGACCTACCGCTTCTTCGAGAGCATAGGCATCCCGATGCACCTGCGCGAGGTTGGCATCGACGACAGCCGCATCGACGAGATGGCACACCACATCGCCGTCAACGAAGGCTTAGACCAAGCCTACGTCCCCCTGACCGAGAAAGACATAGCCCAAATAATCACAAACAGCCTTTAAACAACATAACGAATTATGAAAAAAACTTTCTTATTTATAGCCGCAGCCTTCATGTTCATGGTCGGCTGCAAACAGAACAACCAGACTGTTGAGGCACAGGAACCTGCGGAAGAGGGTGCCGCCGTCTATATGACCAGCGACATCAGCCCCGAGGCACTGATTAAGCTCTACGAGGCTCTGGGCGTGAAGGCCGAAGGACGCGTGGCGGTGAAAATCTCGACCGGCGAGGCCGGCGGCCACAACTACCTAAAACCCGAGCTGATTGGCGACTTCGTGAAGCACGTGGGCGGCAAGCTGGTGGAGTGCAACACCACCTACGCCGGCCAGCGCCGCACCACCGAACAGCACCTCCGCGTCATCGAGGACCACGGCTTCAACACCATTGGCGGCGTGGACATCATGGATGCCGAAGGCGAGATGCAGATTCCTGTGCGCGACACCACCTATATGAAGTACGACCTCGTGGGTTCGCACCTGCAGAACTACGATTTCCTCGTCAACCTGGCCCATTTCAAAGGGCACCAGATGGGCGGCTTCGGCGGTGTACTGAAGAACCAGTCGATCGGCGTGGCTTCGGCCAACGGCAAGGCCTACATCCACAGCAACGGCCGCAACCTGGTCCCCGAGGAGTGGTTCAACTATGCCGAGCCGGAGAATCAGGACAAGTTCCTCGAGTGCATGGCCACTGCAGCCACGGCTGTGCACGACTACTTCAAGGGTAAGGTTATCTACATCAACGTGATGAACAATATGAGCATCGACTGCGACTGCAACGGCAATCCTGCCGCCCCCGAGCTGAAGGACATGGGCATCCTGGCCTCCACCGACCCCGTGGCTCTCGACCAGGCCTGCCTCGACCTCGTCTACCAGCACCAGAATGCCGAGGGCGACGATGCCACCAGCCTCAAGGCGCGCATCGAGAAGCAGCACGGCATCCACACCGTCGAGCATGCCGAGAAAATCGGCCTCGGCAGCCGCAAGTATCACATCATCAAAATCGACTGATTGCTGTGGAATACACCAAAGAGGGGTGACGGCGAGAGAATGCCGACACAGGACTTTGGTGTCCTCTTGATGAGTCCCAGCGAATATTCATGTATAAAATCCGGCACGTGCCATACGGCGCGTGCCGGATTTCTATGCATCCCCTCATGTTACACTATAGTGTTTTCCAATAATTGCGAAATGGTGTCAAAAACATTGTGGTGAAAAACTGTATTTGGGCAATGCCTGGGTAATAGCCGAAAGCTTTTTTGTATGAGTATCTGGAATCGTATTTCTCTGTGGTTATGAACTGGTTGTCGTAGTTGAAAATGCGTCCTGTACTCTTGTCGATTTGGCCGCACTTCAGAAGTCCGTCTATCAGCAGCTTGCTAAGCCCGTCGTTGATATTGAACGTTTTCGTTAAGCCGAATGAAGATGAAGAAAAGTCCAGTGGACTTTTCGATAGCGTAGCGGAGAACAATTTTTTTGTTTTTAAATACAATGCAAAGATACGAGCATTTCCTGACATGGGCGACAGTTAGCCTATAAAGTTATCAACAATCTGTTGCCCATGTTGTTAATGCCGCGTTTGCGGTATTTAGGAAAAATAAATTTGGCGGAATGGAATATTATTCGTATTTTTGCACCGACAAATAGATAAAACGATATTCCTAAAATATATGAATACTTTGGATTCTCGTTTTTCTTCTTTTCAAGAGAATATGAGCCTATCCACGTGCATGTAAGCAATGCCAACGGAGAAAGTGTATTTGAGCTCATTTTGCAGAATGGAGAGTTGGTAGACATTCAAGTTCGGCACAAGAAAGGCATAAAACCATTGCCGGCAAAAGACGAGAAAGTTGCAAAGGCCTTTATCGGCAAATATTATAAGAACATTGTGGACAAGTGGATGAAAGTGTTTGTCTTGAAGCAGAATGTTAGAACCACCCATATACGCGAAAAAATATGAAAAAATATTTGGAAATCATCGATGCCAAGGATGTTGGTAACCTGTGTGTTCTCCTTACTTTCAATGACGGAATACAACAGACGATTGATGTTGGGGATTTTATCCGCAAACATCCGCATCCTCAATATGATAAATATCTTGATCCAAAGAAATTCTCCAGGTTCACCATTGAAAACCGAAACATTGTCTGGGGAAAGAACTGGGATTTGATATTTCCTCTTGAGCAGCTGCACGAAGGAGTACTTCAATAACGGTGATTCTCCACATGGCCTATTGCAACTGAGCCGTTAGAACCCACTTTCTCCGTTGTTGCCTCATCAAGCTCGGCAGGCATACCACATTTTTTCTTATCGGAATGTTGAAGTTCGCCTCCGCCACGTCTGTCATCGTGTCAAAGGCCTTGGAGCGCAGCTTCTCAAGCTCAAGTGCTTCCTGGAGACGTTTGTTCTCCGCCTTCATCTCCTTGAGCGCCTCTTCCAGCTGCTGTTCGCTTCTTTTTGACATGTCGGTCTCGTTTTCCGTTTCCGGGTGCAAAGATACGCAAACTTTTTCATTCAGGTACTTGTCGAGCCATCCGTACAGCACTACTGCTCTGCTGATGTGGTACTTGGTGACAATTTCCGATACTGGGCATCGCCGCTCGTGGTACTCCCGTGCTATCGCAATCTTGTCCGTCTCGTCGAAAACATACTTGTCCGTCTCGACCTCTTTCCACTCGTAACATCCGAGTTCTTCATTGTACACCTGTCGTGTCTCTGTCTTTTGTCTCATGTTCACTTCTGGTATTACTCCCAAAAGTGTCAACTTTTTTCAGGTTAAGTCAATCCCTGTTGCACCATGAAAAGTTGACACGGAAGGGTGAATCTGTGGATTTGTCGATTTTTTGCCAAAATAAATTTGTGGATTTGTCAGAAATTCCATTTGGGAAATTAGTGGATTTGTCGGGAATTATGAAAAAAAAATTTGTGGATTTGTATTTTTTATGTAATTTTGCAAAAAAAAATAAAGCCACATTTAGATATGATTTTCAGGAGAAAACTGTACGACGAAATGTTAGAGTGGAAGAACCGGTGGCAGGGACGATATGCGCTGCTCGTGAAGGGGGCGCGACGTGTCGGCAAGTCAACGCTGGTCGAAGAATTTGCAAAAAAAGAATACCGCAGCTATATACTGATCGATTTCTCAGTTGCTTCGAAACAGGTGGACGAAATATTTGAGGATATTATGAATCTCGACTATTTCTTCCTGCGGCTGCAGGCGCTATACAACGTAAATCTCTACAAACGTGAGTCGGTCATCATTTTCGACGAGGTGCAGTTCAAGCCCCAGGCTCGGCAGGCTATCAAGCACTTGGTGAAAGACGGACGTTTTGATTACATTGAGACAGGGTCGCTCATCTCCATTCGGAAGAACGTTGAGCATATTCTTATTCCCAGCGAGGAGATGAGCACCACGCTCTATCCGATGGATTGGGAGGAATTCTATTGGGCCACGGGGAACGAGGTAGCACCCGAACAAATCAGGCAGGTGTTCGCGACAAAACGCGCCATAGGCGACGCCGTGCACCGCAAATGGATGCGCGAGTTGCGCCTGTACATGCTGGTCGGAGGAATGCCCCAGGCTGTTGACACCTACCTGAAGAGCAACAACCTCAGCGATGTGGACCAGGTGAAACGCCAGATTATCCAGCTATACGACACAGACTTCAACAAGATTGACCCCTCGGGCAGAGCCTCGAAGATGTTCAAGAGCATCCCCGCCCAACTTTCTGGCAATGCATCGCGCTTTATGGTGGAAACGGCCATCGACGAAAAACGTTCCGACCAGTCGGAAGCTATCATTCACGAAATGAGTGAGAGTATGGCGGTCAATTTGGCCCGACACGCCAACGACCCCAGCGTGGGCCTTGGGCAAAATGCAAGTCTTGATGCATACAAGATGTTCCTGGCCGACACAGGGTTGTTCGTCACACTCGCTTTCTGGGACAAAAGCTATACCGAGAACGTCATATACCAGAAACTTCTCAGCGATAAACTGGAGGCCAACCTGGGCTATGTCTACGAGAATCTGGTGGCTCAGATGCTCCGCACCGCAGGCAACGAACTCTACTACTACACTTTCCCGATGGAAAATGGCAACAAGAACTACGAGGTCGACTTCCTCCTCTCGCGCGGCAACAAGCTGGTTCCCATCGAGGTGAAGTCGTCGGGCTACCGCACACATCGATCGCTCGATGTCTTTTGTGAGAAGTATCCCTCGCGTATTGGCCAGCGACTGCTGCTCTACCCCAAAGACTACCATCAGGACGGCCCTGTCAGTTGTCTGCCCGTCTACTACGCGGGGCTACTGTAAGTTATAAAGGCATTGAATCCTACGATACGTTTACAACTTCTTCAGTCCAAAAAGGTTCGGAGATTACTTGGGTAGTTAACAAAGTAAAGGAATTCTTCGTCGCAGAGCGGACATTGGTTGCGGACTATATGCTCGTGCAGACACCACAACATCGTCTTGGTTTGCAATGCGATATCCTCTGGCAAAACAACTTTCAGCCACTGGCCGTGCGAGAGAATTTGCGCCAGGAAGTCGCTCGTGGAATGCAGCTGGACCTCGAAATCGACATACCTGATGGGTGTGTCTCTATGGCTCAGTACTAAGGGTGCGAGAGGCTGATGTATTCTGTCCGCATTCCCGGAGCCATATTCGATTATTATATCTTTAGATATAATAATAAGTAACTGAAAGCCTGTAGATTGTGTGTGGGGAAATGCTACGGTAATTCTAGCCCAAGTTCACCCCTTGCTTAATCTAACTATCCTGTCTTGAGCGATTTTGTGCTTCGGGCTTTCAGGTTTGGGTACTACAGATTTTCATTTTTCGGAATGGGTAGTGGCGATAGCCGAGTTTGTCGTAGATGTCAGCCGCGGCTTTGGTGGGCAGGCTGCAGATGCGTGTTTCGACCACATCGTCAAATCTATGTCATAGTATAGTGATATCGAGGGGTATTTACCATGCTC
>JAFSQF010000094.1 GCA_017446745.1 Bacteroidales bacterium | reverse complement strand
TTGGATTATTATTTATAATATGTCGCCCCTACGGGGCTCAATGTAACTGCCTGGTTTATACCGTGGGCTTTCGCCCACGGCTAATATATGTCGCCCCTACGGGGCTACGAAAAGAGGTAATTTAATTTTGAACAGTTACTTGCGTTGAAGTGTCGGTTGTTGAAATGTTGCTATCTCGCAGGCGCTGACGCCTGCGTACCAGAGAGGGAGGCTGGGACAGGGTTGTCGAAATCGATGACTTTAAGCTCGTAAGATTTTCTGTCTTTCTCTACGATGGTGTCGAGGCAGAACCCCGTGAAGAGGCTCACCATAGCAGCAAGCATCAGAAACAACGAGAGTATCAGGGTGGGGAAACGCGGCACCAGACCGGTATGGAAATATTCGACCAGGACGGGGATGAGAAAAACGAGACCCACAATGGCGAGCACTACGGCAAGCCACGAGAAGAAACGCAGTGGCTTGTATTCCTTGAAGAGCACCAGGATAGTTTTCAGTACACGCAGGCCGTCGCCCATGGTGTTGAGCTTCGATACACTGCCTTCGGGCCGGTCGCGATAGTCGATGGGCATCTCGCCGAGGGCGAAGCGTTTGTCGAGGGCATGGAGCGTCATCTCCGTCTCGATCTCAAAGCCCTGCGACATCACGGGGAAAAGCTTGACGAAGCGGCGCGAGAAAGCGCGGTAGCCCGTCATGATGTCGTGGATGTCGGAATGGTAGAGGCTACGTATGAGCCACCGCACCAAGCGGTTGCCGCTATTATGGAAGGGGCGCTTGTTTTCGGTGAAATAGGTGGAGCTGAGGCGGTCGCCCACCACCATGTCGCATCCCTCGTCGAGCACCATTGCTGCCAACCGTGTAGCGTGATGCGCGGGGTAGGTGTCGTCGGCATCCACCATCAGATAGCAGTCGGCATCCACCTCGCGGAACATGCGGCGTATAACGTTGCCCTTGCCTTGCCGGGGCTCGCGGCACACTATAGCGCCGGCCTTGGCGGCCAGAACGGGACTTCCGTCGGTGGAATTGTTGTCGTAGACATATATTTTGGCATCGGGCAAAACCCGCCTGAAGTCGGTAACAACCTTGGCAATAGTCTGCGCCTCGTTGTAGCAGGGTATCAATACAGCTATGGTATTCACGTTTATTGGCAATTTATTGTTGAATTGTTGGCTGTTGTATAGTTGAACAAAAATACTGTGCAAACCACGTCATGGCAATAATCCATCGTTTATAACGTAATAAAGACAATAATATTGTGTAGACATCGTTAATTACATAAAATCGACCTTTACATGACAATAATGTACATCCACGGCTACGGTTCAAACTCCAACGCCACCAAGGGGCGCCTGCTGCGCAGCATGAAGCCAGAATGCCGCGTCGTATCCCCCACCTTCGACTACGACCGCAGCACCCCGTGGCAGATACAGCAACAGATACGCGATGTGGTGGCATCCGAGAACGTCAGCATGATGGTGGGGAGCAGCTTCGGCGGCTACCATACGTTGTGTGCCACAACTTTTTTCCACGGCACGGTATGGGCCATCAACCCCGTCCACAACGTTGCCGACACCATACGGAGGATTGTGATGAACAGAGCGCAGCCCAAAGAGGCCGTAGACCAGTTTATAGCCATGTATGAGCGCTTTGACGACGAAGTGTTCCGCCAGCTGTCGCAGCTGAACCGCAGCGGCCAATGGCCCGGCGACACGCCCCTCAACTTCGCCCTCAGCACCGACGACGAGCTGCTGGGCGACCACAGTCCCCTTCTGGAGCTCTTCCCGACCCACAGCCAGGTGGTGTGGAAAGACCATTGCGGCCATCGGTTCCTCAGGTTCAAAGAGCTCGCAGAGCTGCTATAGGGCACTCTCTATCCTCTTAAGCAGCGCGCCATTGTCGGGGTCGCGCCCCATGAAATTGCGGAAGAGCACCGCCGGAGGTTCGCTGCCGCCCTTCTCCAATATCTCGTGGCGGAAAGCGGCGGCAGTCTCTTTGTTGAATATGCCATCGCGTTTGAAGCGCGAGAAGATGTCGGCATCAAGAGCCTCAGCCCATTTATAGCCATAATAGCCGGCGGCATAGCCTCCGGCGAAGATATGCGTGAAGGCGGTGCTGGTACAGGTGCCGGGCACGACAGGCAGAAGCTCGTGCATCACGCTATGTTCCAAGGCTTCGGGAGCTACCGTCAGCGGCGCCTCCAATGTGTGGAACGCCATATCCGTCAGTCCGAAATTCAGCTGACGCAGGAAAAGCCAGCCCGACATGAAGTACTTGCTGCGCACTATCTTTTCCACATATTCGTCGGGGATTGTCTCGCCCGTCAGGTAATGCTGTGCGAAAGTGGCGAGGAACTCCGGCTCGTAGCACCAGTTCTCCATCACCTGCGAAGGCATTTCAACGAAATCCCTCTTCACCGAGGTGCCGCTCAACGAGGGGTAGTGTACCCGGCTGAGCATACCATGCATGGCATGTCCGAACTCATGCATGAACGTGGTGAGCTCGTCGAAGCTTAGCAACGAAGGAGTGTCGCCCACCGGCTTGGCGAAGTTGCACACAATCTGTATATGAGGCCGCTCCCGGCGGCAGCTCATATCGGCCTGCGGGCGGAAGTCGGTCATCCAGGCCCCGCTGCGTTTGCTCGCGCGCGGGAACATGTCGAGGTAAAGGACACCAAGGAAATCAGTGCCGTCGAAGACCTCATAGGCCTTCACGTCGGGATGATAGACCTCGATATTGTCGTTTTCGACGAACGAGAGGCCATAGAGCACACCATACAAGTGGAAGATACCCTGCCGCACACGTTCCAGCCTGAAGTAGGGCCGCAACAGCTCGCTGTCGAACGCATAGCGTTCCTTCTTAAGCTGCTCGCTCCAGTAGGAGAAGTCCCAACACTGCAGTGCACCCTCGAACCCATTCTCGTGGGCGTAACGCTCCACGGCGCGCAAGTCGTCGACGGCATGAGGCTCACAGGCTTGCAGCAAGTTGTCCAAGAAGTGCTCCACCGTCTCCACATCGTGTGCCATGGTGCGTTGCAAAGAATAGGCAGCATAGCAGCCATAGCCCAACAGGCGGGCCTGCTGCAGGCGGAGGTCCACGATCTGGCGTATCGTCTCGTTGTTGTCGTTGCCGCCGGCGCGATTGCCACGGCTGTTGTAGGCCACCCACATCTGCCTCCGCAACTCGCGGTTCTCGGCAAACGTCATGAAGGGGCGGTAGGAAGGGGCCTGGAGGGTGAAGAGCCATCCGTCCAAACCGCGCTTCTTAGCCTCCTCGCGGGCAGCATGCACCACCGTGTCGGGAAGCCCTCGCAAATCGTCGGCGTCGACTATATGGAGGGTGAAATCGTTGGTGTCGTTCAGCGCGTTGCGTCCGAATTGTTCGGTAAGGGCCGACAGGCGTTCCGCATTCCCGGCAAACTGCCTTTTCTTGTCGTCGTCGAGGTTCACACCGTTACGCACGAAGCGTTGCATATACGTCTCTATCAGCTGCAACTGCTCCGCCGTCAGGTCCAGCGCGTTGCGCCGCTCCCATAGGCTGTCGACACGCTCATAGAGCCTGCGGTCCATCCATACGCCAGTCTCGAAACGGGTAATCTCCGGCACCAGTTCCTCCACAATGGCTTGCAGGGTGTCCGTCGTGCAGCACTCGTTGAGGTTGAAAAGCACTGCCGCGGCACGGTCCAGCATCCGCGACGAGTTTTCCAGAGCCTCCATGGTGTTGTCGAAGGTGGGGGCATCGGCTTGCATGGCAATGCGTTCCACCTCATTGCGCGACAGCTCTATAGCCTTGCGTATAGCCGGAGCGTAGTCGGCCTCGGCGATTCTCGAGAATGGCACAGTCTGCCTGGGCGTGTCCCATTCTTGCAGCAATGGGTTGGAGGATATTTCTGTATGCATGTACATTTTATTTTTTTTCAGAAAAACAATAATAGTTAAATGATGTCGTTATACGAACAAAAATGAAACGCAAATTCCGCAATAAAAGTATAACACAAAACAACTAAATGACATGAAAAAGCTCTTTTTTATAGTCGCGGCATTGATGCCGTTAGTGTTCACATCGTGCGGCGGTGAGGACCCGGAGAAAGAGAACCTTGCCCGCAAAGCCGATTCTCTGCAAGCCATTGTGAATGCCAAGGATAGCGAGATCGATGCCCTCTTCGAAGTCCTCAACGAGATAGAGACAAGCCTGGGCGAAATCTCAAGCCGCTACAGCAAAGTCAACAGCCTGAAGCAGGGCAACCCCGAGATGGACTCACGCGTCAAGGGCCAGATCACCGACCAGCTGCAGCAAATCGACCAGCTGCTGGCACAGAACAAAAAGAAAATCGCCGCGCTCAACAGCAAGGTCTCCGCCATGGGCGGCGAAAACTCCAAGTTGCAGGAGTTCATCAACAACCTCAACACCCGCATCGAAAGCCAGGAGCAACAAATCAACCAGCTCATGGACGAGCTCAGCGTCAGCAAGGCCACCATCAAGCAGCTGAGCGACAACGTCAACAACCTCACCCAGTCAAACAAGCAAAAGGACGAAATCATTGCCTACCAAACCAACGAGGCCAACAAGGCCTACTATATCGTGGGCTCCTACAAAGAGCTGAAGAACATGGGTATCGTGAACAAGAGCGGCGGCTTCGTAGGCATAGGCAAGAAGCAGAACACCTCTACGGAGATGGACATCGCCAAGTTCCAGACCATCGACCGCACCAAGGTGACCACCATCACCGTCAACCAGCGCAAGGCACAGGTCATCTCCAAACACCCCGAGGGCAGCTACGAACTGGTCATGGACGAGAACGACAAGAAAACCGTGGCCTACCTGGTCATCAAGGACGTCAACGCCTTCTGGCGCTACACCGACTACCTGGTAATCTCGTCGAAATAACGACAACCTGAACCAATCAAACGAAAAGGAGGTGCGCACCAACCACTGGTGTGCACCTCTTTTTCGTTTGCTCTTGTCTTGCCACGCGCCACTGCACAAGCCTCGCGGACGCATCCGCCAAACTATGCACATGCAGCACTAAAAGAGAAAGAGCCGCGACAACTGTCGCAGCTCTCCTTTTGCCCGGGGTGGGTAGTGGGGTTCGAACCCACGACCTCCAGATCCACAATCTGGCGCTCTAACCAGCTGAACTATACCCACCGTGGTTTCTTTGAAAAGATTTGCAAAAATACACGTTTTTCTGATACTGACAAAAAATATTTCAACAAAAAAATACACTACATTAATATTCAATATAATATTTCTTGGAAATCATATTCACACATAGCCCAAATCGGGCCATACCAACCAATATTTCTTCAAGAAAAAATCAATTTCAGCCCTTCTGCACACAGGCGAGCAACGCAAAGCACAAAAAAAAAGCTCCATAAACTTTTTAAGACATTATTTATAATAAACACCCCATTTCGCCGTTAATGGTTCTGTTTGATTAAAAATGACAGCAAATGAGAAAGTCTATTCTTATCGCGGCACTGCTCTTTGCCGTATTAGCTCAAAGCCTTGAGGCTCAGAAGTCGCCCCGTTTCGACAAATATTTCCACAATGCCACGCTCCGCATCGACTATATTCGCAGCGGCTGCATGAAGCACGACACCTGCATACTGAGACGCTTCGTGTTGCAGAACGACATCTGGGCCGGCTCTACCGAGCAGCTGCTCGATCCCATAGACAACGGCGAGTTCCGCCTCCTGGTGTGCGACGCCGCCACAGGCCTCGAGCTCTACTCGCGATGCTACAACACCCTCTTCGAAGAGTACCGCTCCACCATAGCCGGCCGCGACAAGGACAGCATAGCAAATTTCGAGGAAGTCATGCTGATGCCTCTACCTCAGAAAACCGTTGAAATACACCTTCAGAAACGCGACAGCAAGAACAAATTCTTCACCCAGGCACGCTTCCTCTTCGACCCCAAACGCGACAAACCCGAGAAGCTGCAACGACACATCAAGGCAAGAGAACTCATGGTCAACGGCGACCCGCACACGAAAATCGACGTCGTCATTGTTGCCGAAGGATATGGCAAGGGCGACGAGAAGAAGATGGCGCAAGACTTCAAGAAATTCGCCGACTATACCGTGGGGCAAGGCCCGTTCAAAGAGCGTGCCAACGACTTCAACATCTGGGGCATAGGAGTGCTCGCCGACGAGAGCGGCGTAACCGACCCCAACGCCAACCGCTACGTGAAGAGCGCCGTGGGCTCCACCTACAACATCTTCAACATGGACCGCTACCTTATGACCTACGAGCTCTTCAGGCTTCACGACCTCCTGGCCGGCGTGCCCTACGACCATATCATCATCATGGCCAACTGCGACACCTATGGCGGCGGAGCCATCTACAACTACTACGCTTTCAGTGCCGTGCAGGAGATGTCGATGTGGATCCTGCCCCACGAGCTGGGGCACAGCATCGGCGGTTTGGCCGACGAATACGTGGAGGACGACCCCAACTACAACCGCCGCTACGAGAATATCGAGCCTCTCGAACCTAACATCACCTCGCTTGTCGACTTCGAGAAAAAATGGAAAGGCATGGTGAATCCCGGCACCCCCATACCCACCAAGCCCGTAGAGGGATTAGGAAAACGCGACAACGGCCCCATAGGAGCCTATGAGGGCGCCGGATACTTAGCGAAAGGATGCTTCCGCCCCTGTACCCAATGCATGATGCGCAACTACGCCGACTTCTGCCCCGTATGCACCAAACGCCTACACGAAATCTTCGACCTTTACACCAGATAAGACCGTCATCCCTCAAGCACCGGAAAATCTAAATAATCTGGAAGCTATAGATATTAACAAGATGCAAAGAATCCTCTTCATAGCACTTCTTATTCCTCTGCTTTTGGCATCGTGCGTCAAAGAGGAGCGTTACCTGACCGACCAGTCGGCAAGGCTCTCGTTCTCCGACGACACCGTGGCCTTCGACACCGTCTTCAGCACCATGGCAACCATAACGCGGCAGGTGAGGGTCTACAACACCTACGACGAGCCACTACTGATCGACGCCGTGACCCTCCAGGGCGGCCCAGCGTCGCGCTTCCGCATCAACGTCGACGGCGACACCAGCTTCGTGGCTCGCGATGTGGTGATTGCTGCCCACGACAGCATCTTCATCTTCGTGCAAGCCAACATCAACCCCAACGACCAGACCACCCCCTATCTGGTTGAAGACCACATAGTCTTCTCGTTCAACGACAAACAGCAACAACTGCTCCTCACGGCCTACGGACGCAACGCCGTATACCACCACCCCACCCATCCACGCAGCATCTACCAACTGTACATCAACCAATGGGGCCAGGTGGACACCATGTGGATGCCCTACTCTATTATAGACTGCGCCAATTGGGACCACACCCGTCCCCACGTCATCATGGGCTATGCCGTGGTGAACAGCAACGAGACGCTCCACCTCACCGCCGGCGATGAACTCTACTTCGCCACCGACAGCTACCTGTGGGTCTACGACAGCGCCACCCTCGACTGCCGCGGCACGCAGGGCAACCCCGTGCGCTTCACCTCGCTGCGCCACGACGGCCACTACGACAGCCTCCCCGGACAGTGGGGCTACATCTGGCTCTCCTCCGGCAGCAAGGACAACGTGATGGACTGGACTCGCGTCGAGAACGCCACCTACGGCATCGTGGTGGACACCTGCGTCACGGGCTCCCCCACCCTAACCATCACCAACAGCGTGGTGCAGAACAACTCAATGTGCGGCATCGTCGGACAAGGCGCGTGGATTGTGGGCGACAACCTGCTCGTGGCCTGCTGCGGCGAGAGCCTGATGAACCTGCAATACGGGGGGCGCTACCTCTTCAGCAACTCCACCTTCGCCAACTATTGGCGCTACAGCAGCCGCAAGACACCGTCGCTGATCATCAACAACTACTACCAATACGACCGGCAAACCATCTTCCCCCGGCCCATCGAACAAGCCGAGTTCCGCAACTGCATCATCTACGGCACCTACAGCGGCCGCGACAACAGCGGCGAGCTCCTCTTCGACTACTACGACGGCGCCACCATGAACGCCACATTCCTCAACTGCCTGCTGCGCACCTCGTTGATCGACACCCTCGGGCACCCCACCTTCGCACCGGCCCCCACCCTCAGCGGCTCCAACCTCATCATCGGCCAAGACCCCCTGTTTGTAGCCCCCAACGAACATGACTTCACCCCCGGCAAACAGTCGCCAGCCATAGCCGCCGGCAGCAACGACTTTATCACCATCCCCACCGACCTCAACGGCAACGCCCGTGGCATACCACCAACCATAGGGGCCTTTGAGGCCATCCAAGAAGACTGACCATAGCAGATGCTCCGGAGACCTCCGGAACGTCAAAACAAAGAAAACCATGCTGAACTACATCAAAGGAACCATCGACGAAGCCACCCCGGCCTACGCTGTCATCGACTGCGGCGGGGTGGGCTACCTGCTCGAAATAACCCTCAACACCTACAGCGCCATCAAAGACCTCAAGGAGGTGAAGCTGCTGGTCCACGAAGTAATACGCGAAGACACCCACCAGCTCATAGGCTTCTTCTCCGAGGCCGAACGCGAGATGTACCGCCTGCTGCTCTCTGTCAACGGCGTGGGTGCGGCAACGGCACGCGTCATGCTCTCGTCGCTCTCCGTCGACGAGCTGAAGCAGGCCATCGTAGACCAAGACGCACGACGGGTGCAGAAGGTGAAAGGCATAGGCTCCAAAACGGCAGGACGCATACTCCTCGAGTTGCGCGACAAGGTCGACGCCAACGCCCTCTACCAGTCCGCCGACGCCAATAAATCCACACCCTATGGCAATAAAAACAGCGAAGAGGCGTTATCTGCTCTGGTCATGCTCGGCTTCCCGAAGCCAGCCTCGGAGAAGGTGCTCATCAAAGTGAGCGACACCAACCCCGGCGCCAGCGTCGAAGAACTCATCAAACTGGCTCTGGCACACGGCATTTGACGAACACAAAGACAAAAAGAAGACGAAGATTTGAAACTGTTGGGGAAAATAGACCTTTTCGAGATAGCACACCTAAGCATTTTGCGAGGGGTGCTGTTGCTGTTGGCGTGCATCATGCCCTCCGCATTGATGGCACAGGACGAGCCCGACGAGCCCCCCGACAGTACACTCCTCTTCCCCATACCCACCAACCCCGACGCACCACAAAGTCCTCTATACCTGAACAACCCCTCCAACGTGCAGACCTCTGTGGAATACGACCCCGAGACCCACAGCTACGTCCGCATCACCAAGGTGGGCTCCATCGTCGTCGACCGCAAGTACATGACCTTCGACGAATACCAGGACTGGCAGACCGGACAGCTGATGAGCAACTTCTGGAACGAGAAACTCAGCGAGAGCAGCCCATCGGGAGGCATCGTCGAAGGCCTGCTGAGCAAAATACCGGGATTCAACGAGATAAGCCGCAAAATCGACGGCCTTATGGAACGCCCCGAAATCAAGATAACACCCAGCGGCAGCGCCGACCTCACCCTACAGGTGGTGAACAACTTCACCGACAACCCCTCCATCGAGGAATCGCAACGCAGCCACACCAACTTCGACTTCGACGAGAATATCCAAATCACCCTCAATGCCAAAATCGGCGACCTCTTCAATACCGACATCAACTGGAACACCAAGGCCACCTTCGACTTCGAAAACCAAATCAAGCTGAAGTATGAGGGCAAGGAGGACGACATCCTCCAGCTGCTCGAAGGCGCCGACATCTCCTTCCCCCTCAACACCACCCTCATCAAAGGCAGCCAGCGCCTCTTCGGCATCCACACCAAGCTGAAATTCGGCAACCTCACCATCGACGCCGTGGCAAGCCGCAAAGAGACCTCCACCGAGAACATGCAGGTGCAGGGCGGCGCCTCGGCACAGGAATACGAAATCCGCGCCGACGAATATGAAGAGAACCGCCACTACTTCATCGCTCAGTATTTCTACGACAACTACAACAAGGCCATGTCGACCCTGCCCGTTGTCAACAGCAACATCAAGATCATCCGCCTCGAAGTGTGGCGCACCAACATCGGCGCCGCGGTCACCAACAACCGCGACATCCTGGCCCTCACCGACCTCGGCGAATACAACACCTCGTCGCCCGGCGTCTACAGCGGCAGCTCCGTGCTCCCCAACAGCTACACCAGCAACAACCTGCTGCAGCTCATCAACACCAACGCCGTACGCAACGTCAACAGCGTCAGCTCCTACATGGAAGGCCTGGGCCTCAGCGGCGGCACCGACTACGAGAAACTGCAGAGCGCACGCCTCCTGCCACAAAACGAATACACCTTCAACGCGCAGCTGGGATTCATCACCCTCAACCAGCCCCTGGCCAACGACCAAATCCTCGCCGTGGCCTTCCAGTACCAGGTGATTGGCGACACCACCGTCTATCAGGTCGGCGAGCTCACCACCGATGGCGTCAACGACCCCAACGTGCTTATCGTCAAGCTTATCAAAGGCACCTCCGTCAATAGCCGCAGCCCGTTGTGGAAGCTGATGATGAAAAACGTCTACTTCCTGAAAAGCACACAGATAAGCCGTGACAATTTCCGTCTGAACGTGCTTTACGAGAACCCCGATGGCGGCGTAGGCATAGGCTACTTCACCGAGGGCCCCATGGAGGGCACCCCACTGGTCGAGGTCTTCGGCCTCGACCGCATGGACGCCTCGCAGAGCCACTACTACCCCGACGGCGTGTTCGACTGGTTCGACAGCGCCGCCTTCAAGGGCGGCACCATCCAAGCCACCACCGGACGCATCTTCTTCCCCTTCGTAGAGCCCTTCGGCAAAGACCTGCGCCAGATGCTCGCCGACGACCAGCTGGCCAACCGCTACTGCTTCGACTCGCTCTACACCATGACGCAAACCCTTGCACGCCAATATGCCGACAAAAACAAATTCTACCTCGAGGGCTACTACACCTCGTCGGTGAGCGGCGAAATCCAGCTGGGCTACAGCGTCACACAAGGGTCGGTGACGGTCACCGCCGGCGGCATGCCCCTCATCGAGAACGTCGACTACACCGTCGACTACACCATGGGCACGGTGCGCATCATCAACGAAAGCCTCCTGGCCTCCGGCACTCCCATCAGCGTCAGCAGCGAGAACAGCTCGTTCTCAATGATGACAAAAAACATGCTCGGCCTGCACCTCAACTACGAGTTCGACCCCGACTTCAACATCGGGGCCACCTTCATGAACCTTAAGGAAAAACCCCTCACCCAGAAGAACAACTTCGGCGACGAGCCCACCAGCAACTCCATCTGGGGCCTCGACCTCAACTACCGCCACGACGCCCCCTGGATCACCCGGTTCATCGACCGCCTCCCAGGCATCGACACCAAGGCTCCCTCCACACTCACCCTCCAGGCCGAGTTCGCACATTTCATCCCCGGCATGGCAAGCACCGGCAGCGACGACGGCAAGGTGACTTATATCGACGACTTCGAAGGCGCCGAGAGCAACATCGACCTTAAGGGCTACAACTACTGGCGTCTGGCCTCCACGCCTCAGGACTACCGCATCTCCGTGCCACGCTTCCCCGAATCGGCTCCGGGCTCCGGCCTGGCCTATGGCTTCAACCGCGCCAAGCTCTCCTGGTACTCCGTCAGCCGCCTCTTCTTCGAAAGCAACTGCCCCGACAACATCGACGAGAACGACCGCTCGCACCCCTACGCACGACAGATCATGCAACGTGAGGTGTTCCCAAACAAAAGCATCGCCGCCGGCGAACAGACGCGCCTCTTCGAACTCACCATGGCATACTACCCCAGCGAGAAAGGCCCCTACAACTACGACGTGGCCCCCACAGCCTTCAGCGCCGGCATCAACCAGCAGGGCCTCCTCAACAACCCCCGAAGCCGTTGGGGCGGCGTGATGCGCGAACTGACCTACACCGACTTCGAGACGCAGAACATCGAGACCATCGAGTTCTGGCTTATGGACCCCTTCATCAACCCCGAGACCGGCGAGCACGACAACAGCCTCCACGGCGGACGCCTCTTCCTGAACCTGGGCGACATCAGCGAGGATATCCTCCGCGACGGCCGTAAGTCCTTCGAGAACGGCCTGCCCACCGCCAACACCCCCGAGGCCTTCGCCGAGAACCCCGTCGACACCACCATCTGGGGACGCGTGCCAAAGATGCAAGCCGTGGTCAACGCCTTCGACAACAACGAAGAGGGTCGCCGCTTCCAGGACGTGGGACTCGACGGACTGAGCAGCACCGACCTCGCCGACGAACAGTCTTTCTTCGCCGACTATCTCAACAGCATCGCCGTGCTCTTCGGCACCTCCTCCGAAGCCTACCAACAGGCCGCGGCAGACCCCTCCAACGACGACTTCCGTTACTACCGCAGCAGCTACTACGACCAGAACAACACCAAAATCAACGACCGCTATAAAGCCTTCAACAACCCCGAAGGCAACTCCTCCATCGGCTCCGACAACGACGAGGACTACTCCACCCAAAGCACCTCGCAACCCGACGTGGAGGACATCAACCGCGACAACACCCTGAGCGAGAGCGAGAACTATTACCAATACGTGGTCAACCTACAACCCGACCAGATGGAGATAGGCCAGAACTATATCGTCGACATACAGGAAGCTCAGAACGTGCAACTCGCCAACGGCACCACCACCAACTGCCGCTGGTACCAGTTCCGCATCCCCATCCGCGAACCCGACCAAACCATAGGCAACATCAACGGCTTCCAGTCCATACGCTTCATGCGCATGTTCCTCAGCGACTTCGAGGACCCCATCATCCTACGCTTCGCCACCCTCGAGCTGGTCTACGGCACCTGGCGCAAATACAGCGAGGACCTCCTCCAGCCCGGCGACTACCCCACCGGCATGGGCGAGAACACCACCTTCACCCTCTCCACCGTCAACATCGAGGAGAATGGCAGCCGACAGCCTGTGCCCTACAACCTGCCACCCAACATCGAACGCGAATCGTGGTACACCACCTCGTCGAGCTACACCGAACTCAACGAGCAGTCGCTGCAACTCGACATCCAAGAGCTCAACGCCGGCGACGCCCGCGCCATCTACCGCAACGCCCAGTACGACCTACGCTACTACGGCAAACTCAAGATGTTCGTCCATGCCGAGAAAAAATTCGATGTCGACAACATCAACGACGGCGACCTCACTCTCTTCGTGCGCCTCGGCAGCGACTACAACAACAACTACTACGAGTACGAGGTGCCACTGCAACTCACCCCATGGGGCACCTCGGCAGCAAGCAAGGACATCATCTGGCCCGAAGCCAACAACGTCGAAATCGACCTGCAAAAACTGGTGGAAATCAAAACAAACCGCAACCGCCGCATCCGCAACGGCGAAACGGAATATAGCAGCACTCTGCTCTATAGCGAGATGGCTGACGGGCGACGCTACACCATCATGGGTTCACCCAACCTCGGCAAGGTGAAAGTGATTATGGTGGGCGTGCGCAACCCACGCAAGCAAAGCCTCGACGACGGCAACGACATGCTCCCAAAGAGCGTCATCGTGTGGATCAACGAGCTACGCCTCAGCGACTACATCAACCGCGGCGGCTGGGCGGCCATGGCCCTGGCACGCACCAACCTGGCCGACATCGGCAACCTCTCGCTCTACAGCTCCTACACCACCTCTGGCTTCGGCAACCTCGAGGACCGCCTCAACAAACTGGAACTCGTCAACACCCTCAACATCCAAAGCACCCTAAACCTGGAAGTGGGCAAGTTCTTCCCCGACAGCTGGGGCATGCACATACCACTCTACGTCGACTACAACAACCAGATCGGAAGCCCCGAATACAACCCCCTGGACCCCGACGTGAAGCTGAAGGACGACCTCAAGACCTACCAGACCAAGGCCGAACGCGACTCGGTGCGCGCCATGACTCAGCAACGCCACCAAACCACCAACATCACACTCACCAACATCCGCAAGGAACGCACAGGCAAAGGTGCCCTCAAACCCCATTTCTACGACTTCGAGAATTTCGCCTTCAGCTATGCCTACAGCGGCGAACGCTCCAGCGACGACGACCTCGAATACTACAACAAAGACCAGCACCGCGGCGGCTTCAGCTATAACTTCGCCATCAACCAACCCAAGCAGTTCAAACCCTTCGACAAAATGAAGCCCTTCCAGAACAAGAACCTCAAGTTCGTCAAGGACTTCAACCTCTACTACCAGCCCAAGAACGTCAGCTTCACCACCGAGATCTATCGCGATATCGAGGCCACACTCCTGCGCAACAAGTCGGCAGCCCTCGTCATCATGAACCCCTCCTACTTCAAGCAGTTCACCTGGCGCCGCGACTACAACCTGCAGTACGACCTCTCGCGCAGCTTCCACATCACCTACGACGCCGTGGCCAACGCTCGCATCGACGAGCCACCCGGACAGGTGGACCGCTCGGCCAACGACTCCCTCTGGAATGCCATCTTGCACGGCGGCACCATGCAAAACTTCCAGCAAAACCTCAACATGACATGGGATTTCCCCATCGGCAAACTCCCCTATATGGACTTCCTCCGCACCCCCCTGTCCTACCGCACCTCCTACACCTTCCAAGGCACCACGCAGGCCCTGGCCTCGCAAGGCGCCATCGTGAGCAACAACACCGTGATGAGCATCTCGGCACAGGCCAATATGCAAACCCTCTACAACAAATTCAAACTGCTGAAGAAAGCCTATGCCAAGAAGCCTCCTAAAAAGCCCGAAACCAACAAGAAAGGCAAAGATCAGGACAAGGATAAGAACGAGCTCGACAACAAACGCGGCATGCAACAACGGCAGGCCGACCAGGCTCTGGCCGACTCGCTGCGCAAAGCCCAGATGATGGAACGCCTTCAGGAACTGGCCTTCTTCGGACTGCGTCTCGCCACTTCGGTGAAGTCCTTCAACGTGCAATACAACAACACCTTCAGCTCTTCGTTGGCCGGTTTCATGGGCGAAGCGCGCATCATGGGTATGGACCCCTCCAACGGCTGGATGCCTGGCCTGCCTTTCGTGTTCGGCCTACCCAACCAAACCACCATGACCATGGGCAGCGACGCCTCGCGCAACGCCACCATCGAAGCACTGCTCCGCGACGACCTCCTCTCGCACGACACCCTCATGAACACCCCCAACACCTTCGCACAGAACCAGGCCCTACAGTTCCAAGCCACCATCGAACCCCTGCGCGACTTCCGCCTCGAACTCAACGCCACGCGCAACTACAGCGCCAACCAGCAATACTACTATAAATACAGCAACGCCACCGGCCGTGTAGAAGGCCCTCTCTCCAACACCATGGGAGGCACCTATATGAGCACCGCCTGGGCGTTCCGCACCATCTTCAAAAGCAGCGACGACCTCTTCAGCCAGTTCGTCGATGCTCGCAGCATCGTGGCGCAGCGCCTGGCCGACCTCAACGACGACCCCTACAACAGCCAGATGGTGCAGGACTCCATGAACGGACAATACTATCCCGCCGGCTATGGCGCCAACCAGCAAACCGTGCTCCTCACCTCTTTCCTCGCCACCTATCTCGGCGACGACCCCAACAAACGCAACTTCTCGCCATTCCTCAAAGTCCCTCTGCCTAACTGGAGCATCAACTACAACGGCCTCAGCAAGATAGAATTCCTGAAGAAATGGTTCTCCAACATCGCCATCTCGCACAAGTACATGAGCACCTACTCGGTAGGCAATTTCTACACCGACGCAGCCATCTCTGCTCTCCTCGACGGCTACGACTACGGCACAGAATCGGTGGTGAACAACAATGGCGACTATATAGCACCCGTAAGCATGGACGGCGTGGTCATCAACGAGCAGTTCAACCCGCTCATCATGCTCTCCGTGAACATGGTCAACAGCTTCCAGTTCAAACTGTCCATTCAGAAATCCCGCAACCTTAACCTCAGCTTCTCCAACAACCAGCTGACGGAAACCTACCGCGACGGTGTGACCTTCGGCACCGGCTATCGCTTCAAAGACCTGAAAATAAACATCAAAACCAACGACAAGACTTTGGAGTTCAAGAGCGACCTGGTGCTCACCGCCAACATCACCTACACCAACAACATGACGCAAATCCGCAAAATAAACCAAAACAGCCGACAAATATCCTCTGGCTCAAAGGTCTGGATGGTAGATGTCGGCGTCGAATACTCCCCCTATTCCTACCTTACGCTGCGCGCTTTCTTCCAAACCAACATCAACACCCCCTACATCTCCAACGCCTACCCCAACTCTACAACCAAGGGCGGTATAACCCTGAGATTCTCGTTCTGACCGTCGTGCGATTTGTTGAACTATTGGATTATTCACTATTAAATCAATATATTATTCAATCATTATTCCGTAGTTTACTTACGAATTATTATTATTAACGATTATAAATCATATACCTTATGAAATCTCTACTAAAAACCTTCCTGCTCTTTGCAGCTCTCTCTTTTTCTTTCTCTGCCGGAGCCAGTCCGGTCAGCGTTGAGCAGGCCATGCAGGTGGCCCGCACCTTCCTCTCCGCCAACGGCGCACGCTCCATCGGAGAGCTTCGCGACATCACCAGCCAGACCGGCTTCAACGAATTCTATGTGCTGGCCTTCGACGGTGGCTTCATCCTTGTCGCCGCCGACGACTGCGTGGTGCCCATCCTCGGCTATTCGCTCTCCAGCTCCTTCCCCGAAGGCAAGCTGGCCACGAACGTCGAACACTGGCTCTCAGGCTACGAGGAGCAGATTGCCTTCTACCGGCAGCATCTCCAGCCCTCCGACGGCAACGTGAGCCCCATCGTTGCCCGGCAATGGCAGAGCCTGCTCGGCGGCAACACCCCTCCCCAACCCTACCGCACCGCCGTGAGCCCCCTGCTCACCACCGAATGGGACCAGGACCCTTACTACAACAACGCATGCCCCTACAGCAGCTACTCCGGCGCACGTCCCGTCACGGGATGCGTGGCCACGGCCATGGCTCAGATCATGAAATACTGGAACCACCCCACCACAGGCTACGGCTCGCATAGCTACTACCACGACACCTACGGCACCCTCAGCGCCAATTTCGCCAACACCACCTACCAGTGGAGCAGCATGCCCAACTCGCTCTCCAGCAGCAGTTCCTCCACGCAAATCAACGCCGTGGCTACCCTGATGAACCACGTGGGCATTGCCGTGGATATGGACTACAGCACCGAATCCAGCGGCGCACAAAGCCACTCCTTCGGCGACGCCGCCTCGGCCTCCGCCGAGAACGCCCTGCGAAACTATTTTAAGTACAGCCCTCAACTGTATGGCATCTTCAAAGAGGACTACACCGACGTGCAGTGGTGCAACCTCCTGAAAAACGAACTCGACGACAGCCGTCCCATCCTCTACGACGGTCGCGACGCCTCGGGAGGCCATGCCTTCGTGCTCGACGGCTATAACAACGCCGGCCAGTTCCACATCAACTGGGGCTGGGGCGGATGGTGCAACGGCTACTACACCATGGGCAACCTACACCCCGCCTCCGGCGGCACCGGCGGCAACTCCTCCTACACCTTCAACATGCAGAACGATGCCATCATAGGCATCCAGCCCAACACCTCCTTCGGCTCTTCCACCTCGGTGACCGTCAGCTCTGCCAACCCCTCCATGGGAACAGCCTACGGCAGCGGCTCCTACCCCCTCGGCGACACCGTATGGGTCGTGGCCAACGCCAACGCCGGCTACCGCTTCGTGCAGTGGAGCGACGGATGCCCTTTCAGCTACCGCAGCTTCGTCACCACCGGCGGCACCATCACCCTCTCCGCCTCCTTCGAGCCCCTCAGCGGCGACACCCTGGGCTACTGCGGCGGCGCCTACCTCAGCGCCTACGGCAACAGCGGCACAACCTCATGGGGCATCAAACTGCCCGCCAGCTGCCTCTCCGCCGGACACGACCTCAAGAAGGTGCAGGCCTACTTCCGCAGCTCCGGCACCTATACCCTCACGGTCTACACCGGCACCTCGTCGCCTACCACAACGGCCTATAACACCACGTTCCAAATCTCCGACAACAACACCAACCAGTGGCGCAGCATCAACATCTCTTCCCCCGTAGCCATCGACGGCACCAAATCGGTGTGGATCAAGCTCTCTTCCAGCAATGCCAACTACCCCGCCGCCTTCGGCCACGGCGCCGGCAACGACGACGCCCTCCTCTGGGGCTCCTCGCTGAACTCCATTGGCAACTACTTCTCTTTCCTTATCCGCGGCATCTTCGACAACCCCTCAGCACCCACCGACACCTGCGCCACAATCTACTCTTTCCCCTTCGCCGAAGATTTTGAAGACCCCACCCAACTGGGATGCTGGACTGCCCTCGACGCCGACGGCGACGGCTACGGATGGTCTGTCCAAAACGCCAACAATAACAGCACCTATGCCATGGGCTCGGCATCGTACATCAACGGCGTGGGCGCACTGAACCCCGACAACTGGCTCATCTCTCCCCAATTCCAACTCTCCCAGGGCCATGGCTACCAACTGGCATGGAACACAGGCATCTTCGATCCCAACTACTATCAGGAGCACTATGGTGTCTTCGTCTCCACCACCGGCACCAACCCCTCCGACTTCACCCTGATGCAGGACTATACCATCAACGACACCAGCTGGACACACCACACCCTCGACCTCTCCGGCTTCGCCGGCCAGACGATATATGTGGCCTTCCGCCACTACAACTGCACCGACCTCTATTGGATGCTTATCGACGACGTGGAGCTGACGCAGTCCGAAGCCCCAACCACAGTACCCGTATCCTTCGTATGCACTGGCAACGGCACTGGCGAGGTGCGCGACGCCGCAGGAGCCTCGCTCTGCGGCACCACCCTCAACCTCCTGTCGGGCAACACCTACTCATTCTCCGTCATCCCCTCCCAATGCAGCCTCCCCTCTCATGTGCTGATTAATGGCGTCAACACCACGCTGCAACAGTCCGGCAACACCTACTCCTTCTCCATCACCCCCACGGCGGCCACCACAGCCACCGTCGACTTCAGCCTTGAAGAATACACCATTAGCACTTATGTGTCGCCTCTCAACACCGGCTCTGTCGACGGCGGCGGCACCTACCCGTGCGGCTCCGAAGTGCTGCTCTCCGCCATTCCGGCTCAAGGCTACCAGTTCTACAGCTGGGGCGACGGCATCACCGACAATCCTCGTACCGTATGGGCCTCCAGCGACCTCAGCTTCACGGCCAACTTCGTGCCTCAGACAGCCATCGATGAGGCCGACGGCTCCCTTCTGACAGTCTATCCCAACCCCTCGCGCAACTCCATAACCGTAACCGCTGCCCAGCCCGGATTGCTGGAGCTCCTCGACCTCAACGGACGCACCATCACCAGCACCGAGATGAGCGGCACCCAGACCTCGCTCAACATCAGCCACCTCGTCCCAGGAACCTACCTCCTCCGCCTCACCAACACCGCAGGAAGCTCCATCAATAAGTTCATAAAATATTAAGTAATTAGTCAAATTTATTTGACATTTACGATAATTCACGGGCATTCATGGTCATTCACGTTCTATAAATAATTTCTGGATAATTGCTGTTTAATTGCTGTTAATTGCTGTTAAAAGAATATGAGCGCTATTTTTGACCGTTTAATTAAGTAAGATCCAACAACCGCACCACTCATGGACCATATTCTCACCACCCTAAGCCAATGGCTTGCCACAGCCATACAGACCCTCAACAGCTGGGTGTGGAGCCCCGCCCTGGTGGCTCTATGTCTGCTCGCCGGCCTCTATTTCTCTGTGCGCACCCGTTTCGTGCAGGTACGCCGCTTCGGCGAGATGTGCCGCCTGCTTTTCAACAACGACAAAAGCAAGCACACGGGCATCACCTCGTTCCAGGCCTTCGCCATGGCCCTGTCCGGGCGTGTCGGGACCGGCAACATCGTGGGTGTGGCCACGGCCATAGGCTTCGGAGGCCCGGGGGCCATAGTGTGGATGTGGATCATCGCCTTCTTCGGTGCCGGCAGCGCCTTTGTCGAAGCCACCCTGGCCCAGATCTATAAGGAGGACCACCACGGCCAGTTCCGTGGCGGCCCGGCATACTATATTGAGAAAGGCCTGCGGAGCCCCTTCTTCGGCTCACTCTTCGCCGTCCTGGCCGCTGTGGCTTGCGGCATGTTCCTGCCCCCGGTGCAATGCAACGGCATCGCCCTGTCGATGGAACGCACCTTGGGCATCGACACCTGGGTTGTAGGCCTCGCCGTGGCACTGCTTATAGCACTGGTAATCATTGGCGGCGTAAAGCGCATCGCCAATGTGGCACAATTCGTGGCTCCCATCATGGCTATAATCTATATCCTCCTCTCCATCATCGTCCTTGTGGTGCACTACGACGTGGTTCCCTCCGTCTTCATGGAGATGTTGCGCGGCGCCGTGGGGCACAGCCAGGTGGGCGGCGCCATCCTGGGCAGCACCATAGCATGGGGCGTGAAACGCGGCATCTACAGCAATGAGGCCGGCCAGGGCACCGGCCCCATCGTGGCTGCCGCCGCCAAGGTGAGCCACCCCGTCAAGCAAGGCCTCGTGCAGGCCTTCTCGGTCTATATCGACACCCTGCTGGTATGCACGGCAACGGCATTGATGATCCTGGCCTGCAAGACCTACAACATCATCGAGAGCGTCCAGCTGGTGCCCGGCAGCGGCACCGTGGTCAGCTACCTGGTCCAGAACCCCGGCGCTCCCGTGGGCGAACCCGGCCTCTTCTACACCTCCGGTGCACTCGCCTCACTCTTCGGCGCACGCCTGGGCGATACGGTCATCGCCTTCGCTCTCTTCTTCTTCGCCTTCACCACCATCATGGCCTACTACTACTATGCCGAGACCAACCTCGTCTACCTCTTCAGCCGTCACCGCCTCCGCCGCCTCAACGATATGCGCACCATCGTCGAGGCCGAACGCGACACCAACGGCCCCGACACCGGCGAAGAAGGTAGGCAATGGATGCAGCATGAGGAGCAGCACCTGGAGCACATGGAGGCCGAATACGAACACTCCGACCGCCACTTCGGCGACGAACGCAGCGAGAAAATAGCAATATGGGTGCTGCGCATCTGCACCATCTCGGCCATCTTCCTCGGCTCTCTGGCCGGCAGCGGCATGGCATGGACCTTGGGCGACATCGGCGTGGGCGCCATGGCATGGATCAACATCATCGCCATTCTGCTCCTCTCGCCCAAAGCCCTCCGGGCCCTGCGCGACTACGAGAACCAGCAAAAAGAGGGCACAGAACCCCTCTTCGACCCCGACAAATTGAAAATCAACAATGCAGACTTTTGGAAATCATAAAAAAATATAAATAAACACTGCAGCACATACTTTTTTCAGGCTTTGACAGTTTTGAAAAAAAAATCGAAACATCGAAATATCGAAATATCGAAATATCGAAATATCGAAACATCGAAAAAAAAAAGAAAAAAAGAAAAAAAAATTAATTATTAATGACTTATCTCCATAGAATAATCCTCATATCATCACTCCTGCTGCTCCCCACCGCCGCTTTTTGCCAGAACAAGAAAGAGGTGAAGGATGGCAAGAAAGTCATCAACGTCAACAAGCTCGATGTCATCTACCATGACCAGGACAGCGAATACCCCAACATCGTAACAGAGCCACAAACACCTGAAACGCGCCGCAACACCCCTCCGACGCTCTCCCAACCCGAGTCCGAGGACGACGAGGAGCTCGAGCAGGCCAGCCAGCTCTACCGCCCCGAGCAGATGGGCGACGGCGTGGAAAGCGAGTTCGACATCCTCTATGCCAGTATGGACTACGAGGTTATCCACTACGCCTCCAGCAACGAAATCCCCAACGGCGTCCCCATCCACCTCACCGAGCCCTCCAAAGGGCGCAAATTCTGCTTTCCCACCCCAGAGCACTCGCGCCTCTCCTCCCATTTCGGCGCTCGCCGCCGCCGCTGGCATTATGGCGTCGACCTCGCCATGCCCACCGGCGAACCCATCTACGCGGCCTTCGACGGCATCGTACGCATCTCCAAATACAACCGCTCCTACGGCAACCTCATCGTCATCCGGCACTACAATGGTCTGGAGACCTACTATGCTCACCTCTCGCAACGCGATGTCAATTCCGGCGACACCGTCCATGCCGGCGCCGTCATTGGCCTCTGCGGCAACACCGGACGCAGCTACGGAAGTCACCTCCATTTCGAAATCCGTTACATGGGCAAGGCCATGAACCCCGAATATGTGCTCGACTGCATCGACCATAAGCTTCGCAGCGACGAGATTATCCTCAACCCCTCCTATTTCACCAAGAAAGGCAGCTCGCACTACTCGCCAACGCCTGGCGACATAGCACGCATCAACAACTACGACGGCACGGCGGCAAACGACGCCTCCACCGTGGCAGAAAACCAAAAACGCGACCCCTCCAAACCCACACCCAAAGCCTCCAAGAACAAGTCGGGCAACGCCAAATACTATAAGATACGCAGCGGCGACACCCTCAGCAAAATCGCTGTCCGCAACGGCACCACAGTGAAAAAGCTATGCCAACTCAATGGCATCAAGGAAACCACCATCCTCCAAATCGGTCGCCGTATTCGCGTCAAATAATTGCATCAACCTACAACCCCCTCATCCGTAGTCCATAGCATCAACAAACCCTAACCATTAACCATAAATGCGCCTCGATATTTTGACCCTTTTCCCCAACATGATGCAGATGTTCTTCCAGGAGAGCATCGTGGCCCGTGCCCAGAAGAAAGGTCTGGCCGAGGTGGTATTCCACAACCTCCACGACTACTCGCTGACGCGCTATGGCAGCGTCGACGACTACCCCTACGGCGGCAGCGCCGGCATGGTGATGGCCATCGAACCCTTAGCCAATTGCATCGAAGAGCTTCAACGCCAACGCCACTACGACGAAGTCATCTACACCGCCCCCGACGGCACTCTCTTCTCTCAACCTATGGCCAACGAACTCTCGCTGAAAGAAAACATCATCCTGCTCTGCGGCCACTATAAAGGGGTCGACGAACGCCTCCGCGAACATTTCATCACTCGCGAGATCAGCATCGGCGACTACGTCCTCACCGGCGGCGAACTGGCTGCCGCCGTCATCAGCGATGCCGTCATACGCCTCCTCCCAGGCGTCATAGGCGACGAACAGTCGGCCCTCGAGGACTCTTTCCAGGATGGCCTCCTGGCACCCCCCGAATACACACGCCCCGTCGAGTTCCGCGGCTGGCGCGTCCCCGACATACTCCTCAGCGGCGACCACGCTAAAATAGCTCAATGGCGCTACGACCAAGCCCTCCAACGCACCAAACAACGCCGCCCCGACCTCCTGAAATAACGAATAAATAAATCATAGCAGCTCTGGAACTCCTAAAAATTTGGAGCTTATGCAAAATATATCCTCGCAAAAAAAACAATAAAATATGACAGAATTCGAAAAATTCGCCACAATGCATCGTGGCATCAGCAGCACAACCATGGCTCAGTATCGCTCGGCTATCAACCGCAACAGCATGGCCGGTATGGTGAGCGATTCCTTAACACCCTACATCATCGAGGAACGTCAGCTCAACATGACCCAAATGGATGTCTTCAGCCGCCTCATGATGGACCGCATCATCTTCCTCGGCACCGCCATCGACGACTACACCAGCAACGTCATCCAGGCCCAGCTCCTCTTCCTCGAGAGCGTCGACAACCAGAAAGACATCCAGATCTACCTCAACTCGCCCGGAGGCAGCGTCTACGCCGGCCTCGGCATCTACGACACCATGCAGTACATACAGCCCAAGATTGCCACCATCTGCACCGGCCTCGCCGCCTCTATGGCCTCCGTGCTGCTCTGCGCCGGCGAGAAAGGCATGCGCTGCGCCCTGCCACACAGCCGCGTCATGATCCACCAACCCATGGGCGGCGCCGAAGGTCAGGCCACAGATATGGAAATCACCGTCCGCGAAATACAGAAACTCAAGAAAGAACTCTACGAAATCATTGCCCACCACAGCGGCCAGTCGTTCGAGCAGGTGGAGAAAGACAGCGACCGCGACCATTGGTTCACCGCCGAAGAAGCCAAGGCCTATGGCATGATCGACGAAGTCCTTGTTAAGAAAAACTAGGAAAATCCAGCCCCTCTAGAACCCCTAAAAAAATCCAGCCCCTCAAGAACCCCCAGAAAAATCCAGCCCCTCAAGAACCCCTATCCCCCCCCCCAATCCCATGCAAGTAAAGTTCATCAACCGCAGCCATCATGCGCTGCCAAAATACGAAACCTCGCTGTCGGCAGGTATGGACCTCAGGGCCTACCTGCCCGACGGCCCGGTGACGTTGAAGCCCCTCGAACGCGCCCTGGTGCCCACAGGCCTTTTCATGGAGCTCCCCGCCGGCTACGAGGCTCAGGTACGCCCCCGCAGCGGCCTCGCCCTCAAGAAAGGCATCACCGTCCTCAACACGCCAGGCACCATCGACGCCGACTACCGGGGCGAGATTTGCGTCATCCTCATCAACCTCAGCAACGACCCCTTCGTCGTCAACGACGGCGACCGCATAGCCCAGATGGTGATAGCACGCCACGAACAGGCAGATGTCATCGAAGTCGAAGCCCTCTCCGCCACCCAACGCGGCACCGGCGGCTTCGGCCACACCGGCAACTCCTGAACAGCAAAAAGAACCGCTGAAAAAGGAAAATGAAAACTCTTCCCCTCCTCCTCGTTCTGTATGTTGCAACACTGTTGCAACCCCCTCTGCGCCCCCCGCTGCGCCCCCTGCCTGCGGTCCCCGCCGCCCCCGCCCCCGCCCCTGCCCCCGCGCCTGCCCCCGCGCCTGCCCCCGCGCCAGCCCTCCCCTTGCGCACCGGCGCCGACAACCTCCTCGCCCCCAACTCCGACTTCAAGAAGCAGCTCTCCCTATTCCCCTCCGTCGCCGTCGTCGCCAACCACACCTCGCTTGTAGGCTCCACCCACCTTGTCGACACCCTGCTCACCTGCGGCGTCGGCGTGGTCAAGATTTTCTGCCCCGAGCACGGCTTCCGCGGCCAAGCCGAGGCCGGCGCCAAGGTAAGCAGCAGCATCGACCCCGCCACAGGCCTCCCCATCATCTCCCTCTACGGGAAAAACAAAAAACCGCAGCCCGAGCAGCTGAAAGATGTCGACGCCGTCATTTTCGACCTCCAGGATGTGGGCTGCCGTTTCTACACCTACATCTCCACGCTCCACTACGTCATGGAAGCCTGCGCCGAGCAGCAGCTCCCCTGCTTCGTCCTCGACCGTCCGAACCCCAACAACTATGTCGACGGCCCCGTCCTTGAGCCGCAGCAGAAGTCCTTCGTGGGCATGCACCCCGTCCCAGTGGTCTACGGCCTCACCATAGGCGAATACGCCCAGATGATCAATGGAGAAGGCTGGCTGAAGGACGGCATACGCTGCAACCTCAGCGTCATTGCCATGACCAACTATCAGCGCGACAGCGCCTATCATCTCCCCGTGCCCCCCTCGCCCAACCTGCGCAACGCCCATGCCATAGCCCTCTATCCCTCCACCTGCTTTTTCGAAGGCACTGCGGTGAGCGTGGGACGTGGCACCCCGTGGCCCTTCGAAGTCTTCACCATCGGCTCCGACACCATCGACCTCCGCAACTATGCCTCCCAACGCGCCATCGACCTACAGCCCCTCCTTCAGGTCTACCGTCACCATTGTGACAACCCCAACAAGCCTTTCTTCCTCAAGAACAATTTCTTCGACCGCCTTGCCGGCACCTCCGCATTGCGCCGACAGATCGAACAAGGCCTCAGCGAACCCGAAATACGGGCTTCCTGGCAACCCGCCCTCGCCGAATACAAAAAGATACGCGAAAAATACCTGCTGTATCGTTAGTTCCCGGGGCTCTTCCGCCACGATGCTGTGCTTTGCCTATCTATCCCCAATGGCGCTGAGGGGATGATGAAGCCCTAAGCGTTCAAACGCCTCAACAGCTCCCGGTCGAAGGCATCGCCGTCATGGAATGCCACCTCGATAGGGATATAGTAGACCGGCAGTTTGCCAAGGATTTCTTTCGCCAACGCGGCATCCAGCCGCATGGCATCCTTCTCGGTGGTTATGATTGCCTTATGCAAGCCTGCCATATCATCGTAATATTTTGCTATATAGCGGAGGTCGGCCTTGGTGAAAGTATGATGGTCGGGGAAAGCCAGATGCTCCACCTCACCACGTTCTTTAAGGGCCTCAATCAACGGCGCTGGGTTTGAGATTCCCGTAACCACAAGCATCACATCAGCGTGATACAGTTTATCATGGCCATACACCGCCATAGGATAACCATATACTATAGAGCTGAAAAACACCTTTTGGTGCGGCCTGGGTCCGATGGCACGCAGCACCTCCTCGCGCTGCTCCTCCGTCAGGCTCGACGGGCATTTGCTGACCACGATGAGGTCGGCACGCCGGTAGCCCCTACGGGGTTCGCGCAAGTTGCCGAAAGGCGTCATCTTGTCGCTCGAAAAAAGGTTGTCATAACTCGTCACCAATACGCTGACGGTAGGCCTAACCCATCGGTGCTGGAACACGTCGTCAAAAACAATATATTGTGGCGGCGTGGGTTCATCCATCAGAATAGCGACGCCTTCGCGACGCTTTGCCGCCAAGGCCACCTGCAATTTCGGAAAGCGGCGCGCCATCATCGCCGGTTCGTCCCCAGCAACCGATGCAGCCATTCTGCCTACAAAGTGGATATTCTCCTTTATAGAACGTCCGTAGCCGCGACTCACCAGCCCAACAGTGTGCTCGCGGCCAAGCAGCCCGATGACATGCATGGCAAGAGGTGTCTTCCCCGCGCCTCCATGACATAGGTTGCCTATGCCCACCGAGGGCACCGGCGTGGGCTCTGACTTTAGTATTCCCCAGTCGAACAATTTATTGCGCACCACTATCACCAACCAATAAACCAGTACCGGCGGCAACAACACAATAATTATCGGAATAGAAAGGATTCCTTTTAAGCTAACCTTCATGACTTAACGACTATATAACTATTAATCAGCCTATTGATTTATTATCACCAGTTAAATGAGCAAACATTTCAACAAACCAACATCGGCATTCAACCCTTTCTCATTAACGTACCTTTTACAATTTATTGTTAACCAAAACGTTTTTTTTTGTATTTTTGCAGTTTGATTATTAAGTGGAAATAAAAAAAATATTTATCATAAACCGTTGAAGATAGGGTTGTTAGGCAAACATCGACGCCCCTACTTTCAATTCTCAATTCATATAATCCTATGGCAGAACTCAGCGAACAAGAACAGATACGCCGCAATTCACTCCAGCAGCTCAAAGAGCTCGGCATCAACCCCTATCCCGCAGCCCTCTACGAGGTCAACGCCAAATCGTCCGAGATCCTCAAAGAATTCCCAGCCGACAACACCAAATTCCAGCAGGTCAGCATCGCCGGCCGCATCATGAGCCGCCGCATCATGGGTGCCGCCTCCTTCGTCGAGCTCCAGGACAGCTACGGCCGCATACAGCTCTACATCAAACGCGACGAGATATGCCCCGGCGAGGACAAGACGCTCTACAACACCGTCTTCAAGCGCCTCCTCGACATCGGCGACATCATCGGCGTCACCGGCTTCGTCTTCGTCACCCAGATGGGCGAGACCTCCATACATGTCAAGACCCTCACGGTGCTCAGCAAGTCGCTGCGTCCCCTCCCCATAGTCAAGGAAAAAGACGGCGTGGTCTACGACGCCTTCAGCGACCCCGAGCTGCGCTACCGTATGCGCTACGTCGACCTCATCGTCAACCCACAGGTGCGCGACACCTTCGTCAAACGCTCGCAGATTGTCAACACCATGCGACAGTACTTCAACGAGCAGGGCTACCTCGAAGTCGACACCCCCATCCTGCAAAGCATCCCCGGCGGCGCCACGGCACGCCCCTTCATAACCCACCACAACGCCCTCGACATCGACCTCTACCTGCGCATCGCCAACGAGCTATACCTCAAGCGCCTCATCGTCGGCGGCTTCCCCGGCGTCTACGAGTTCGCCAAGGACTTCCGCAACGAGGGCATGGACCGCACCCACAACCCCGAGTTCACCGTGATGGAGATATACGTGGCCTACAAGGACTACTTCTGGATGATGGACTTTGTGGAGGAGATGCTCGAACGCGTGGCCATTGCCACCAACGGCAGCACCGAGGTGCAGGTGGGAGAGCACACCATCAGCTTCAAACGCCCGTTCCGCCGCCTGAGCATGACCGAGGCCATAAAGCAATACGCCCAGTTCGACATCACGGGCAAATCCGAAGATGAGTTGCGCCAATTCTGCCAAAGCCGTGGCATTGAGGTAGATGCAAGCATGGGACGCGGCAAGCTCATCGACGAAATATTTGGCGAAACCTGCGAGGGGCAAATGATTCAACCCACATTCATCACCGACTACCCCATCGAGATGTCGCCGCTCTGCAAGCGGCACCGCTCCAACCCCGAGCTCACCGAGCGCTTCGAGCTCATGGTGAACGGCAAGGAGCTGTGCAACGCCTACAGCGAGCTCAACGACCCCATCGACCAGCTGGAGCG
>JAFSQF010000093.1 GCA_017446745.1 Bacteroidales bacterium | reverse complement strand
TACACGAATTATAGTTGCATTTTTTTACATCACTATCGTTACACCTTATTTTTTACCGTTACTAAATTGTTGCATTGTTTGACAATAAATTAATAGAATATTTATAAATACAAATATATTGTATGTTATTGTACGGGATCCCCTACGGGGATTGAGGATAGAGGAGGTGGGAGATGATTAGCTATTGAACGGAATCCCCTACGGGGATTGAGGATAGAGGCGGTGGGAGATGATTGGCTATTGAACGGAATCCCCTACGGGGATTGAGGATAGAGGCGGTGGGAGATGATTGGCTATTGAACGGGATCCCCTACGGGGATATCAAGTAAACATGTTGAATTGTTACAATAAGTTATGCAATTAAGTATAAACGCTGTTTAATTAAGCTCCTATGGACACACAAAACATAAACACCATGACATCCGAGAAACTCTACTACAACATCGGCGAGGTGGCCGAGATGCTGGGCGTCAACCCATCGATGCTGCGCTTCTGGGAGAGCGAATTTCCCGAACTCCGGCCACTGAAAAACAAGAAAGGCACACGCAGCTACACCCAAAAGGACATAGAGCTCCTACGACGTTTATATTTTTTAACAAAAGAGTGTGGGCTGACCTTAGAAGGTGCACGTCAGCAACTTAAGAACGACAAAACGCCCGATTCGCGCATGCAGATGGTAGAAACGCTGACAGAATTGAAAAATTTTTTGCTCAGTATAAAACAAAATTTGTAGTTTTGCGTTAAATATTTGTGTAATTTTTTTTTATTATCCTAAAAACAACAACCATCATGAAGAAATTTTTCCTTTTTGGAGCGATAGCAGCCACCCTGCTCTCGTTCTCGGCATGTGAAGTTGACGACATCGTCAACGAGGTTATTGAGAGCGGTATCTACGGTTCCGCGTCATTTGACGTGACTGTTGACGGTGCCACCCAAACTCTCGATTTTGCCAGCAATGTCACCGACTCCTATAACCTTGAGGACTCCGAGTCAGAGTTGGATGCCACCGTGGCTTTCTGTGCCGATGTAGCCATCAATTTCCAAGAGGGCGGCGCTGGCCTTACGTTCCCCTACGCTGCTTTCCAGTTCTCCGCTCAGGAGGCAGGCACCTACCAGTTCTCACAACTGGTTAACGGCAAGACCCTTAAGGACTTCTGCTACGACACCGTAGTAAACCTCCTCCGCCGTCCCAGCGGTGTCAACCTTTTTGTTATGGGTAATGTCCTCGAAAACCAGAACGACACCATGTGGTATGTCTCTGAGAGCGGCAACATCACCGTCAACAACTATCCCCAGATGGGCGGTCACATGAGAGGCACCGTCACCATCCAGGGTATCTGCTTTACCACCAAGGATATAGAGGACAACCAGGAGCTCATTGAAGAGGCTTTCGACAACGACGAGAACTACGATATCCATAATTTCCCATTCATCAAGAGCTGCACCATCTCCGGCAACTTTGACTGCATGCGCACCGCATTGGTTCAGGACGTCATCAAGGCTTTCGAAGAGGAATTCCCCGAAGCCGAGCTCTAAATCCACCGTCTCCCTCTATCATAGAAGGAAATGATGGCCACCTGCATTAAACGATTATTTGTCAACATAGTGGCACTGCTCTTTGCGGTGCCACTTTTTGCACAGTTCGATTTTCCCGTCATGAGCGGAGCTTCGGCGGGCATGGGAGGGGCTTCGGTGGCCCTCGACGACGACGCCACCGCCCTCTACGCCACCACCGGGCTGGCATCGATCGACCGGGGATGCGCCTCATTGGCTGTGCGCCAGAATTTCATTGCACAAGGGATGGGCTACGCCTCTGTCGCCATGGCACTGCCGGCGAGCCATGGCGCATGGGCCGCGGCATTCATAAACTATGGCAACAAGGACTACCATGAGCAGCAGCTGTCGCTGGCCTACGGCCTCGCCATCGGAGAGGCCATCGCTATGGGTGCGGCATTCCATTATCTGCGCTCCGCCACCTCCGATGCCTACTACCAGCCGCTGAACCGCCTCACTTTCTCGCTGGCCCTCCAGTATCGTCCCACCGATGACCTCATCGTGGGCTTCCGCGCCTATAATCCCGTCGCCGCACTGGCCGAGACAGAGCAAGCCGTGCGCACCCCGGCGCTCTTCAACCTCGGCGCATCGTACAGAATGCGCGACGAGCTCATGGCTACCGCTGAGGTGGAAAAGAACGTCTACTACGACTATTCACTGCGCTTCGGCCTGGAATACACCTTCCTCTACGACTACGCCCTGCGCGTGGGCTACTCCACCAACCCGTCGGTCTACTCTTTCGGTGCCGGCATACGGAAAGACCATTTCGGTGCTGACCTTGCTGTTCAGCTTCATCAGGCCTTGGGGCTTACCCCTCAGGTGGGCCTGAATTACCGTTTCTGAGCCATGAAAAGACTGCTTCTGGTGGCTTTTTTTGCCCTGCTGTCGGTCCCCTCGCAGGCTCAGCAGTCGGACGATGCCGTCTGGCGCGACCTTATGGAGCAATGGGCCGAGCAACATGAAGACGACAACATCAACGACGACCTTATCGAACTGCTGCAAGACTGCCTCGACAACCCTATCAACCTCAACGATACCGCCTCCGACCGCATCTTGATGCTGCCCTTCCTCTCCGACTTCCAGAGGCTTGCCATAAAGGCCTATATAGCCCAGTATGGACAGATGGTTGCTCTCGACGAGCTCCAGTTCCTCAATGGTTTCGACACTACGGTACTACGTCTGCTGCATGCCTTCGCCACCGTTGAGCCTGTCGACAATAAGGATATGAGCCTCGGCGAGATGCTGCATCGTGGCCATAGCAACTTGCGTTTCGGCACCAAGACCGTCATCCCACGTAGCCGCGGCTACAATGAGGATATCTACGCCGGCGACCCATACCGCCTCTACTTCCGTTACTATTTCAAGTATGCCGACCGCATTGCCTTCCAGTTCTCTGGCGACAAGGATGCCGGCGAAGCCCTGCGTTTCGGAGCTTTCGATATCAACGGAAGAACGTTGCGGCAATATGGCCTCGACTACTATGGCTATCACGTCATGTTCAACAATTTCGGACGTCTGCGGCGGCTTCTCCTCGGCAAATACAACCTCCAATTCGGACAAGGAGCCACCCTCTGGAGCGGTTCGGCACCATGGATGGCCTCGAACATGCCCCTGCGGCGCTATGCCCAGGGCATACGCCCGGCAGGAGCATTCTGCGAGTATGGCTACCTCCGTGGCGCAGCGGCAACGGTATCGCTACTCCCCTCCTATTTGTCCGATGCACTGAATCTCACGGTCTTCTACTCCAACACTAACCGCGATGCCACCCTTGCCACATCCGCCGACACCTCATCCGATGCCGACGACTTTTTCCAAAGCCTTTATCAGTCGGGCTACCACCGTACCGACAATGAGCTGAAGAAGAAAGGCATGCTCACCGAGCACCTCGTTGGATGCAATATAGGTTTCGACAGACGCCATCTTCAGGTGGGTGCCACGGCTGTAGCCACTCTTTTCGAGCAGCCTATAATCCCCGCCGACTATGTCTACAACACCTTTGCATTCAGCGGCAAACGCAATTTCAACGGAGGTATCGATGTCACCTATCGTTTTCGGCGTCTGCTCCTTTTTGGCGAAGCCTCGTTGGCACTGAACGACAGGGCACGGGCACTGCACAGCACATTCGGATGGCTTCCCATAGCGGCAGTGGGCGGAATGCAGATGCACTTCGATGCCAACAACATGCTCTCGCTGGCTGCCCGTCATGTCTCTCCTACCTACCACAATTTCCATGCCAATATCAGCGGTGCCGGTTCATCGGCACAGAACAGTCAAGGCATCTCACTATTCTTCAGTGGGCGTCTGCCATTCTACATCAATTTCCAGGCATTTGTTGATGCCTACCGTTATCCGTGGATGCGTTACCGCATCTATAGCCCCTCATGGGGGAGCGACGCCAAGCTGACCATCAGCAAAGAGATTGCCCGCGGCACCCTCCTTGAGCTGCTTTTCCGCCAACGGCTCACGCAACGCAACAGCGACGGGCAACTCTACTACGTGGAAGACTGCACACGGCAGCAGCTGCAGCTGTCGCTCGATTTTAAACCCACTACGGTGTGGCGGCTGTTATCACGCGTTGTGGCCACCCGCTTCGATTGCGACGACCACGATAGCCAGTTTGGCTTTGCCATGATGCAGCAGGCCGAATGGCATGGGACGCTGTACGGCAAACCCCTCTCAGCGGCTGTTCGCCTCACGCTATTCGATGTGTCAGGCTACGACGCACGGATCTATGCCTACGAGAACGACCTGATGTACGAGTCGGCGGTGCCTATGCTCAACGGACGCGGGGTGCGTTCGTTCATGGTGCTTCGGACCGACATCACCGACAACATCGCATTGGCTTTCAAATATGCCTTTGCGTTATATCCCGAGAACGAGACAATAGGCACGGGCTACGACCGCATCAGCGGCCCCGTCCGCCATGAACTGAAACTACAGATGAGATTAAAATTCTGATTTAGCAATAAGTAAATAATAAGATGATACAATCGGGTAGGCGCAAAAAAGGTAAAACGATTGTTTTTTTTGGAGTCTACGAATTATCACGAATTATCACGAATTACATGATTTTCAAGATATGCGACACCGAATATAAAACTATAATTTCGCAGGCGAAATGAATTAACACGAATTATAGTTGCATTTTTTACATCACTATCGATACACCTTATTTTTTTTACCGTCACTTAGAGAAATCGAAACATCGAATTTTCTCTAATTCTTTGCCTCTTTGATGATAATCCCCTGCTCCACCATCTTCTTGTAGCTCTTTTCAGCGGCAAGCTGTTCGGCGGCTTTTATGGAATACTCCACAGCTTTTTCTGCGGGCTTCCCGTCGATTTTCACCATGACCTCATATTCGCGGCGGCCTGCATTTTTCTTTCCCTGATAAGACACCTGATCCACCTCGAAAGCAATCTTATGGTGCTCTTTCTGCCCCCAGTCCAGGAGCATGCTCTTATAGTTCCAGTCCTGCTCCGAGAGGGCATCGATATCCATGTGTATTCTGATGATACGGTCCACGATGACACGGCGCGTGAAATTGTAGCCTTTCTCCAGGTAGATAGCCCCCACCAAGGCCTCGAAAGCGTCGCCCTCGATAGATTTGAAGAGCCCTTGCGACTCTTTGTTGTACTGAATAAGCTGCGCGAGCCCAATCTTATGGGCCAGCTTGTTGAGGTTGGCGCGGCTCACGATCTTCGAGCGCATCACCGTGAGGAAGCCTTCGCCCTTGCTGGGATATTTCTTGTAGAGATACTCGGCCACTACGGTGCTGAGCACAGCATCGCCAAGATATTCGAGACGTTCGTTGTTGATACGCAACCCCGGCAGAGGTTCCAACGACTTGGAACGGTGGATGAACGCCGTCTGATAGATCTCTACCCTACGTGGAGTGAACCCTAATATGTTTTTGAAAAAGCTGTAGAACTGCTCATTGTCCTTATGACGGTGGAATAGTAGCATCTGTTTTTTCAGAGTTAAGTCAAGGAGCTTACTATTCGTCGTATCGGCTGAAAGCCAACGACACGTTGTGCCCCCCAAAACCGAATGCGTTGCAGAGAGCGAAATGAATGTCGCGCTTCCTTGCTTTGTTGAAGGTGAAGTCGAGCGGTTCGATGTTGGGGTCGTCGGTGAAATGGTTTATTGTTGGGGGGATAATGCCCTCTTTTAGAGCCAGTACTGTGGCGATGGCTTCCACGCATCCCGCGGCGCCGAGGAGGTGACCTGTCATCGACTTGGTAGAGTTCAGGCTTATCGACTTGGCGTGGTCGCCGAAGAGGAGAGCTATAGCCTTGGGCTCCGAGATGTCGCCTATAGGCGTCGAGGTGCCATGGGTGTTGATATGGTCCACCTCGTCGAGAGCCCTGCCGGACTCTTCCACAGCCAGGCGCATAGCGTCGTAGGCACCACGCCCTTCGGGATGCGAAGCGGTGATATGATAGGCATCGGCAGAGAGGCCGCAGCCCGTAAGTTCGGCATAGATCTTCGCCCCCCGGCTTAAAGCATGCTCCAGGGTCTCGAGCACCATGGCTCCGGCACCTTCGCCAAGGACGAAGCCGTCGCGGTCCTTGTCGAACGGGCGCGATGCCGTCGTGGGGTCGTCGTTGCGGAACGACAGAGCTTGCATGGAGCCGAAGCCGCCGATGCTGCACTCCACCACAGCGGCCTCCGAGCCTCCGGCGACAATGACATCGGCCTTGCCCAACCTGAGGAGATTGAAGGCATCGCTTATGGCTGCCGCCGAGCTGGCGCAAGCCGCCACGGTGCAATAGTTGGGGCCGCGGAACCCATGCTCAATGGAGATAAGACCGGCACAGATGTTGGCAATCATGCGGGTGCAGAAGAAAGGGCTGAAGCGTGGCACACAGCCGCCGCGTTCATATTGCCGTACTTCCTCCTGAAAACTGAAAACGCCACCATTGCCGCTACCCCATATCACGCCGATGCGTGTCTTGTCGGCATCGTCGCCAATGGCGGCATCGCGGATAGCCTCGTCAGCAGCGACGAGGCCATATTGTGAGAAGAGGTCCAGTTTCTTGACCTCTTTGCGATCGAAATGGTCTAATGGGTTGAATCCTTTTACTTCACAGGCTATCTTGCACTTGAAGTTTGAGGTGTCGAAGCGAGTAATCAGGCTGGCACCACTAACCCCGGCAAGTAGCGACTGCCATGTCGCGGCCACATCATTACCTATCGGGGTTAGTGATCCCAGACCTGTAACAACTACTCTCTTTAGATTCATAGAATGAATCGCTTATTGCTTTTTTGCGTTTTCGATGTAAGCGATGGCATCACCAACGGTGACAATCTTCTCAGCCTCGGTTTCAGGGATGGTGACATCGAACTTTCTCTCAAGTTCCATAATCAACTCAACGGTATCGAGCGAGTCGGCTCCGAGATCATTCGTGAAACTGGCTTCCAGAGTAACATCTTTATCATCGACACCAAGCTTCTCAACGATGATGTCTTTTACTTCATTTGTGATTTCAGATTCTAACATTTTTCTTCTATTTTAGTTATTTAAACAATTTGCAAAGTAACGAAAAAAAAATCATATAGTGACACTTTTTCTCACCTTACCTCTTTGTTAAATATATTAACATAATGTGCAACAATGCTATAGACAACAAAAAAAATTATCAAAATTAAGCTCCATTCGCTATCTCTTTAATTCTTGATAATCAATAATATACATAAATAGATATTTACTAAATAATTGATAATAAATTAGGTAAAAGAATTATGTGATTTTTGTTTCATTTTATGATTTTTTCTGTAAATTTGCACTTTCTTTCAATGCTTATCATTGTAAGCAATCACTGCTATTTATTAATGATATATAAATATAAATGCGATATGACAGTCCCTATAAAACTGTCCATTTTTGCCTCTGGCAATGGAACAAACGCCCAACAAATCAGTGAATATTTTGCCGGAAGAGCCGATGTGGCAGTCGACAATATTGTCTACAACCGTCGGGATGCCTACGTTGCCACACGCGCCAAGAATCTAGGCATAACATCTCAGTATTTCAACCGAAAGGATTTCATGGAAAGCGACAAGGTGTTGAATTTTCTTCGCAACCGGGGCGTGGACTATGTCATACTGGCTGGTTTCCTGCTCCTTGTGCCCGAAAACCTGCTGCAGGCATTCCCCGACCGAATCGTCAACATCCACCCCGCCCTGCTACCCAAGTACGGCGGCAAGGGGATGTATGGGCATCATGTGCACGACGCCGTGGTGGCAAACCACGAAAGAGAGACCGGCATAACCATCCATGTGGTCGACGGCCGCTACGACTGCGGGACGACGCTCTTCCAAGCCCGATGTGAGGTACTTCCCTCCGACACCCCCGACGATGTGGCAGCGAAAATCCACCTCCTCGAGAAGGAACATTTCCCCAAGGTGATAGATGCCTTCATCCATCAAAAAAATTGTTGAATTGAGGACTATTAATAAATAATTTAAGGGGACTTCTATTAATTGCCTCGAAGAGGCACATTCTCAATAACCCCGCACATAGTGTGGGGATAATAAGCAACATAGAAACAGCGTCCCGGAGTGAAGAAAGTCCTGTGGACTTTCGATAGCTGAGCATCGCGAAAGCGGAGAAATCAACGCTCTCAAAAGAGAATTTTTAGAAGTTGCCTTAAGCAAAATAGCCTAATGCTGAATGATTTTGAGCATTTGCTAATTAGAGTAATCAGATTAATCGAAACAATCAAAAAACAGAAAGAATGCGCATTGCTGTCAACACACGTCTCCTGCTGCCTCACCGTCTTGATGGCATCGGCTGGTTCACAGCCGAGACACTCAGGCGCATAGTGACGGCGCACCCCGAGCACGACTTCTTTTTCCTCTTCGACCGACGCCCCGACCCCCAGTTCATCTTCGCCAGCAATGTTCATCCGGTTGTCCTCATCCCTCAGGCACGCCATCCATGGCTATGGTATATGTTTTTCGAATGGAGCATCCCGCGTGCTTTGCGACGCATAAAAGCCGACCTTTTCCTCTCGCCCGACGGATGGCTCTCGCTGCACACCGATGTGCCCACGCTCACCGTAATCCACGACCTCAACTTCGAGCACGCTAAGGACTTCCTGCGTCCATCCCACCAACGCTATATGAAGCACTACTTTCCGCGCTTCGCACGTCGTGCCGACCGTATAGCCACGGTGTCGGAATTTTCGAAGCAGGATATAGCCAGGCTGTATGGCGTTGATACCAACAAGATCGACGTGGTGTACGATGGCTCGCACGACTACTACAAGCCATTCTCCGCAGCACAGCAGCAAGCCACGCGCGACGAGTATGCCGGCGGTTCAGAGTATTTCATCTTCGTTGGCACAATCTCACGGCGCAAGAACCTCACCAATATCCTACTGGCTTTCGATAGTTTCGCGGACCATCACCCCGACCGAGGAGTGAAGCTTTTAGTTGTTGGGAGCCGATATTGGTGGGGCGAAGAACTTGCAGCAGCCTACGACGGCATGCGGCACGGCGACGACGTTGTCTTCGTCGGCCATGTCGATTCCGACGTGCTGGCCCGTCTTATGGCAGCATCGCTGGCACTGGTCTATACCTCGCTGTTCGAGGGTTTCGGCATACCCATCCTCGAGGCTTTCTACGCCGAAACAGCTGTCATCACGTCGGATGTGACCTCTATGCCCGAGGTGGCCGGCGATGCCGCCATCCTCGTAGACCCCCTCAAGCCAGACGATATTGCCTCAGCCATGAGCGCCATCGTAGACAACAAAGGACTTCGTGAACAGCTTATCGCCAAGGGCCGCCAACGACGCACCCTCTTCTCGTGGCACCGCACCGCCACGCTCCTCTGGCAAAGCATAATGAAGCTGGGAAGCAGCGAGGCATCGAAACCGCGAAACGAAATAACAAAATAGAAAAACATGAAAAGGCAATGGCTTCTCCTTACCGCAGCACTGCTGCATCTGGCTTTGCTTCACGCGCAGCAGAAGCCTACGCTGTCGCCCAATCTGGTATATAACCCATCGTTTGAAGAATACCGTGAATGCCCACGCAAAATCGATGCCCTCGGCACCTTGACAATCGTCGACGCATGGTTCCAGCCCACGGCGGGCTCAGCAGACTACTACAACGTCTGTGGGTCGCGCGATTGTGGAGTGCCCAAAAACAAACTCGGTATTCAAGATGCATACAGCGGCAACGGTTTCTGCGGCATTTATTGCTCAAAGACCGACTATCGCGAATACCTTCAGACTGAGCTGCGCGAACCTCTGCAGGCCGGACAGATGTACAACGCCTCGTTTTATGTTAGTCTGTCGGAATATTCGGCGGGTGCAGTGGCCACGATTGGAGCACTATTTACGGTCGACAGAGTTGGGGATACCGTCAGGAGCGTGCTGATGAACAAAGAGGTGCGAAACCTGGCCCCGGGCATATCACAGACCGTGGCTTCCTATTTCCAGCCGCAAGTGGTGAACGACTACGACCGCGTGCTCACCGACACCAAGGCATGGATGCGCATCAGCGGAGCTTTTAGGGCGCGCGGAGGAGAGCGGTTCATGACCATAGGCAATTTCTTCCCGGCGGCCCAGTCGAATGTTGTCGACCTCGACTCGCTCACCTACCTCCTTCCAGGAGCCTATTATTATATTGACGATGTCGCTGTGGTATGCCTCACCTGTGGCGCCGCCGAAGCCACAGATAGCGTCGGCGAGGCACAGCCCACCGAAACCATCGCAGCCCCCGACACCCTTCAGGTTGGAGCGACTTTCGTGCTTGAGAATATCTTTTTCGATTTCGACAAGGCTACGCTCCTTCAGCAGTCCTACCGCGAATTGCAGCAGCTTCTTGCCATTCTGCACCGTTATCCCACCATGAAGATAGAGGTGCGGGGGCATACCGACGGTCACGGCTCCGCCGACTACAACCAGCGCCTTTCGGAGAACCGCGCCAAAGCAGTGGTAGACTACCTCGTGGAAAAGGGCATCGACCCCAAGCGCCTTCAATTTAAGGGGTTCGGCAAGACAATGCCTATCGAGAGCAATGCCACCGAGGCGGGCCGTGCACGCAACCGAAGGGTAGAGTTCAAGGTAATCTCCAGATGATTGTTTTCTGGAATAGTCTGAGAAACAGAATAATCCGAATGCACCGCTACAGATCTCTGTCAAATTGGCTGGGACAATCAATGCCAACACCAGTTCTTATCTCAATAGTCTGCGAACCCGCGATAGCACTTCCCCAACAATTATATCCTAGTTTTATAATCCCAAAATCCCAATTTTATAACCATATAGTATCTCTTGGCAGGTCGTGTACGGCAAGACGGTGGCGAGGAATGACGGGCTTGGGCGGCACTACTGCCACATCCATTTCGACCCCGCCAGAAAAGACAAAATACCGACAAAATAAAATTTATTGATACACAATAAAAGAATCAATAATTCGTTTTTTGAAATGTGCATCAAACACCCCATTATGAGCAAAGAAAAAACAAATATAATTAAATCAATCCAATCATTGGGCTTTTCGGTTCTTCCTAACGGCTCAAAGCTTGTTCTTTTTGGCTCGCAAGCTCGTGGAGACGAGCGCTGTGATTCAGACTGGGATCTACTGATACTTATTGACGACAAATATGCCGGCCCACAAGCCTTCGGGACTTTTGCGTATCCATTCGTTGAAATGGGTTGGGATTTCGGAACATATTTCAGCACCAAAGTCTATTCATTTTCAGAATGGGCAAAACGCAAGGGTACCCCATTCTATAACAACATCAAAAAGGAGGGACTAACTTTATGCTGACAGACGAAGAAAGATTAGCATTGGTCAACAATAAGGTGTCTCGCTCACGGGAGACTTGGAAAGAGACCGAGGGTATTATCGAAAGCGGTTATTGGTATGCAGCAGCCAACAGGATGTATTATGCTTGTTACTATATGGCTTCTGCACTCCTTCTAAAAGATGGTTATTCAGCTCGCACACATAGTGGAATTATCGGACTTTTTGGCCAGCATTATGTAAAGACCGGGATTGTTCCGTCAGAATTGGGAAAGTTCTACAGTCAACTGTTTGAATTACGCCAAAGTGGCGACTATGACGATTGGAAAGTTGTTACATCCGCTGACGTACTTCCTTTGGTTCCATTAGCAAATAAATTCTTGGATACCATTGAATCCATCATCCTCAAAAGCAATGATGTTTGATGCTCTGAACAGCATACCACGCATAAAATCAGGCGTATAGGTCAAATTGCAGGATGAAATTCGGTACTTTGATCCAATAGGTCAAATTGCAGGATGGCTGAAATGAAAAAGTTTTGTACTTTTGCACCGCAGTTTGAAGCGTAGTGGGGCTCTGCTGGGGAGCAACCCCATGAGGAATAGGACAGCAAACTCAAGATTGAACGGGACTGGCTCTGCTTGCGGCGGAGCCTTTCCCTTTTATTTCTCCCGTTCAAGCTTAGATTTCAATGCCAAGAAAAACCCACTGATGAACCGCTTGCGGTTCTCCTTCGACATTCCGCTATGGTTGTCGAGGTTTTTTTTCAGGTCTGTGAACGTGCCTTCTATCTTGTTGTTTGTATTTGGCATTTCCTTGCATTCCGGCTGCTGGTACGTGAACAGGTATGGCAGGTAGAAGTCCACGCTGTGCATTGCCGAGCGCAGCCGCTTGTGGGTGAACTGCGTCTTCCCTGACTTCAGCGTTGTGCGTCTGTTGAACGCCTTGTTATGTAAATGTTTACATAATATTGCATTGTAGAGTATTTCTCTCAATGCATCTTCGGGAACCTCCAAAGGTTTACGACGTTTCATACCTTCATAGTGTATGGGGGATGTCAGATATTTGGCTATCAACACTTGCACCACGCGGTCGGTCATCTGGATAATGTTTCCTTCAATCACATCCTGGATGATTAGGTCAGCCACGTTGCGCCTGAAACGTCCAATCTTGAACTCTACACAAGTAAAGTACCGACGAGGATTTTTGGCAAACAGCAAAAGGGCGGCATTTTTCAGTTTGCCATCCTCTGTTATCAAGCCAAGATTCTCCAGAACTCTTTGTGTTGATGAGTTGGACTCGCTTTTATCAATGCGATCAGCAGCAATGCCGTTGTCGAGGAAATACTTTATGGCCTTACGGTCCAAATCTTTAATAGTGGCATGTTCGTTGGGTATATCGTCCCACGAGCGCCCCATCTTCTTCAAAACGAACTGCTGCAAAGCTGAGCCGTTTAATTCCTGCATTGTGCTACCACTGCGACAATAATATTTACCCCTGAAACTGATTGGCACATTGCTGGGTTCAACACCAATACTGATGTAATCGAGGCTATTCTTATGGTGTAGGTTCACGTCGGCCACGATACCCATATAGTTGACTACTTTGTTGGGTATATCCTCGAGAAGTTTCTTGGCATCGTTTATGCCGACAACATTTCCATTGTCGTCGATACCGATATATAGGGTGCCGCCTTGGGCGTTTTTCGCCAGATTTAATTGATTTCAATGGTACTCAAAGCCTCGAAGAGGCAGGGCGAAGCCACAAATCCATTTAACCCACATTGCAGCAAGACTGGCTAATTCGGGAATTTATCAACACGCATAAAGATACTAAGTGCTTAATGATGCTGTAGTTACAGTTCTGAATGTTGATAAAAATGGCGGTTTTTGGGTAAAAACCCCTTTTGTGTGG
>JAFSQF010000092.1 GCA_017446745.1 Bacteroidales bacterium | reverse complement strand
GTAAGGCCACCGCGACTGGGAGGCAACCGCAGGATGGGCGTTTTTGCCACCCGGTCGCCGTTCCGCCCCAACGGCCTTGGCCTGTCGTCGGTGAGGATAGTGGCTGTGGAGCAATCCACAGCTGAGGGACCTGTGATAACAGTGGAAGGCGCCGACCTTATGGACGGGACACCAATAGTGGACATAAAACCCTACCTGCCATACACCGACGCACACCCTGAGGCCCGGTCGGGATTTGCCGGGAGCGATGCCGGCCCTCTCCTGGAGGTGGTATATGCGGCGGAGGCATTAAAAGACCTTAATGAAGATGAACGAGAGACCCTGGTGGAGGTGCTGAGGCACGACCCAAGGCCCCAGTATCACCACAACCCGGAACGAGTGTACGGCCTCCGTTTTATGGAGTTCAACGTGAGGTTCAGAGTTGTAGATAACGGGTTAGTGGAAATTTTGGATGCCCGACGCGAGTCATAAATCGACAAGCAAAAAAAATTAAGATTTTTTAACAGAGAGCAACGCAACAAAAAAAACAATAAATGAGACTATATAATTGATGAAAAACGACGAAGAACATCTGATAGAACGCTGTAAGCGGAACGACCAGCGGGCCTGCAAGGAACTCTACGACCGCTACGCTCCGCAGATGTTCGGAGTATGTATGCGTTACTCTCAATCGAAAGAGGCTGCCGAGGAAGTGCTCCACGACGGGTTCATAAAAGTGTTCAATGGCCTTGAACGAATAAAAGACGCGAAAAAACTGGGAGGATGGATACGGAGTGTCATGATACACACCGCATTAAGAGCAGCAAAGGAAGAGAAAGCTTTGCCTCATGTTGAGATAAACGAGCAATCCGAGGGGTTGATATTGGAAAGCGAAGACATCCTGTCGAGACTAGACATACACATAATACTGAGTGCTATACAGAAACTGCCAAGCAAATACAGGTCGGCAATAAACCTTTGCATGATAGATGGTTACAACTACGGAGAAGCGGCAAAGATATTAGGAGTGGAAGAAGTGACGGTGAGAACGAACATAGTACGCGCACGAGCATCCCTTGCCGATATGCTTAAAGGATACTATGATTTGAGAGATAAATGAATGCGCTGAATTATTGATTGAAATAAATAATCTTCCATTCACCATGAACACTCACTTTCTGAATAGCAAAACAATTGAGAAATAACAAGAACCAACAAATAGGAAAGGAAGACAATGAGTACACTAAGAGAAAGATTTGAGAATTTTGAGCCGGAGCCAGACCCGAGAGTGTGGAGAAAGATCAGCAACAGACTGCGCAGGCCCCGGCGACTGGCCATAATGGGGACAGCAGCAGCGGCCACCATAGCCGCTGCCGGTATGCTGTATGCCCTTACTCATAAGGACGCTGAGAGAGGCGAACAAAGATACATGGCGCGTGTGGAACAGAATGTTAAGGCCGAGCAGAGAGCAGAACGCATTGCAGAAAAAGCCTCACAGGACGTCTTCAAAGAAGTGAAGAAAGAAGGAACACAAGAAACAATTACCGAACCCAAAGAACAGATACACGAGGCTGCGACAGTAACCGACATGACGGAAATGCCGGAGATGGCTGAAGCCAATGTAGAGAAGATAGAAAAAGAGCGGGCCACAGCAACGGAAGAGAGTATAGCCGTCATGACACCCCAGCCTGCGGCAGAGACAAATAGGAAGACCGTCGAAGCCGAGAGGCAAGAGGCAAAAAGCACAGAGGTAAACGAGGTGAAAACCAAAGAAATATCGGTACGAAGCACTGCAAAAACGCCGAGTCCAAAATCGGCCAACGACTCTTTGGTGGTATGGATTCCCAACGCCTTCGCACCCGACGATATGGATGCCGGTGATAAAGTGAGACAGTTCAGGGTGTATCCCAACAATGAAGCCAATCTGCTGACATTCGAAATGTACATCTACAGCCGTACAGGACGTATGGTATTCCACACTACCGACATAGAGAAAGCCTGGGACGGCACCGCCAACGGGAAAGCACAGCCTATGGGGACTTACGTCTACGTGATACAGCTGAACGACGCCGTCAAAGGTCTCCAACGCACCAAAGGAACAATAACGCTGATCAGATAAAGACTAACACATCAGCACCGACGACAGAAAGGCCCACCAGTATTGGCGGGCCTTTCTGCATATAGGGGTGAAGAATATAAGATGCGCATCGCAACAATACGTAAAGGCAAAGCTTCGCTGGCCTTTCAGGCCAACCATCTAATGATTGCAGACCCATAACGTATACACTAAAAAAGCCCGCAATTCCATGCGGGCTTAATTGTTGAATTAACGAATTGCCAATTCTTATTTGATGACTTCAACAGCACCGTTGCGCTGGATATCGCCGAGATAGCCCTTGCCTGAGAAGCGCCAGAAATAGGTGCCGGCAGGAATATTATCGTCGGCGGGATCCCAGAAGTCCTCCTCTTTGGAAATATTCTCCTTATAGAAGACTCGTTTGCCCCAACGGTCGTAGATGGCAAGAGAATTGTTGGGATAGCCGAAACCGTTGATAAGGTTTACAATTTCAAAGCGGTCGTTGATGCCGTCGCCGTTAGGGGTTATTGCATTGGGGAACTGAAGGAAATCGTTTACCAGAAGGATATTGTTCTCAACGGTGTCGCGGCATTCGGTGATGTAGCCTGAAGGACCACGGTTGGCAGTCATGGCTATAAGGCGGGCGATGTAGGTGCCAGAGATATCCTCGCCGTCAGTCCACCATTCGAAAGTGGGGTTAAGGTCGGTGAGAGTATGGTAGGAAATGGGATTGTCGCGGTCGTACTGAATTTCCCAGTAGTACTTGTTATCGTCGGTCTGAGGCACCGTCAAGTTCTCGAAGGTCACCGAGGGGTGCATCACAGTGGGGTTGAGCGGTTCCCACGAGAATTTTGCCACAGGACTGGGATAGACAGTGATGAGGTCTTCATATACGAGGGAATCATGGCAACCATTGTTGTTACTGATGAAATATTTGAAGTTGTACTGACCGGTGCCATAGGTATGAGATGGGCTCATGGCACGCGAGGAATCGCCGTCGCCGAAGACCCAGAGATAAGAGTCGCCGAACTGAGAAGTGTTGTCGAAACGAATAGTGTAGGGTTCACAACCTTCGAGGGGATAAACACCAGGATCGAAGTTGGGTATAGGTTGCCTATTGATATTGACGCGAATGGAGTCTCGAGTGACGCAAGTGATATTTTTCTCACGATTAGTGACCTCGACGGTGTAGAGCGTGGAGGAGCCCATCATGCCTCGAGTGGTGATAGTGTCGGCGACCTGACCGAAAGGCGACCAGGTGAAATCCTGGTTGGTGATGGCGGTATGGCGGTCGGAAGCGTCGAGTGTGATTGTCTCGACATCGCAGAGAGTGGTGTCATTACCCAAAACGGGGTTAGGTGCCCACACAGAGTAGTAGTTGAGGGAAGTATCCCAGACGCAGCCGAAGTTGTCGTAGATATGGACAAAGATGGGGAAAGGGTCGGGCGAGGCAGTGTCGTGGCATGATATGATGGAGCGAGCGGGGTCGTGGTTGTCAATGTTGACACCACGCCAATATCCGAGGTCAAAATCACCATAGTTGGAATCAGGAAGCCAGATGACAGAGTCGATTTCAACCTGGTATTCGCAACCGGCACCGGAGGAAATGCCGCAGAAGTCAAGCGACCAAGAGAAAACCCAGCCGTTGTCGCCTGGCCACGGGTCACAAACCAGAATAGTCCATTCACCATTAAGCGGACAACCTACCAACTCGCTAAAATCCTGGGCAGGGAGATAGTAATCTCTCTTTTCCTCATGATTGCTGGGGTGTTTGTAGGTGACGGTCGCAGGAGGATGGGTATAGCCGGCATTAATATAGGGTGCTGGAATGGTCTGGAAAGTATAGCCTTCCTGAGTGTCATACCAATCATTGGAGCAGAAATAGTCGCGTTCTTCGGGGGTGGTAGTGTTGCAGGGCTCACCGCGATTGAGGAGGTAGTCGCCATTCTTGGAAAAGCAGTAGTCCATACCATCGCCGAACATATTGCATATAGAGTCGCAATTATTGTTACCCTCGCCGTTACACTTACCGTCATAACGATCACCACCGTATGGGACACCCACGTTGTTGCCAGATGTGGTCCACGTACCAGCCGGAACAGAGTCTCTGTGGTAACTATGGTCGTAGGAGGGGTTACCATATTTTAGATGAGAGATCCTGCCGCTGGGGCATTGAATGGAGATACGGTAGTCGCCGATCCACGTATGCTCATGGTTGATACAGATAGAGCAAATGTCCTCTTTAGAAGTAACGACACGGCCTGCGGGGAAATCGTCGAATGTGATAGGAGCGAAGAAACAGTCGTCGTCGCCAGCCTGAGGACAGGGATTACCTCCTGAGTGACCATCAGGAATAAATGTTTTGCAACTGATACTACGTGATTTCGTTTTTGCAAACTCAATTTTTCTTGTACCGATAGTACTCGCCGGACCTTCACCGGTGGTGACGATAATGGAGTCGGTGGTACAGACAGGATTGAGGTCGTAGATGGTTTTGATGGGGTTCTGAGCTATACGTACACGAACCATTTCCATAAGAGAGGACTTGCAACCCTTGCTGTCAGTGATCTTAAGTACGACGTCATAACAGTCAACATCACGATATTTTGCAGGGGTCATAGTAAGTCCAATGCCAGAGGTATCATCGCCATTGCCAAAATTCCATTCAAACATCGACCATGGATCGGCAGGGCCATAGCCGTAGTAGTTGGTATACTCTCCATGACCTTTGAAGATTATACCTTCGCCGAGGCAAAGGTGCATACCACGGAAATGCTGAGTATCAAGAGTATAAGCAGTAGAATCGAAATTCCAGTTGGTGTCGACCTGAATACACCACCGCGAATAGGCACTGTCTATGATAAGCCCGTTCTTAGTTTTATAGAACATGGAATCTATGACAGGGACAATATTTTCGCACTTGTCGCGACAAAGGACACGGATAGAAAAACCAGAACCGGTTTTGCCATCGCCATTGGTTTTGAAACGAAGGGTGAGTTTGCCCGATATGTTCAGCGGAGAAGGGAAGATGGTGGTATTGACCTGTGGATTAAGGCTGTTGTTGCAAGCCATGAGGAGAGTGGTCGGCGTGGGGGCGTCGTAGATGAAAAGGGTGTCGCCCGGGTCGATATCGAATGATTCGAAGAAAAGACTCATAGACCTTTCACCTTCACATTCGCCAGTGTCGATAACCACATACCTGTCGAATGGGCCATCAAGATAATTACCAGAGCCGTCGTTCTCGGTAAAAATTTTCAAGTCGTAGATACCAGCCTCATCGGTCTGCATGGCAAAGGTACCACCATTACTGGCAGCATTAAGGATAAGGGTATTACCCTCCTGTTGAGCCATAGCAGAAAAAGCGACTATAAAAAGGGCAAGGAATAAAAAAAATCTTTTCATAATAACATATTTTCTTTGTACGGATGTGACTATTATCCCTACCAAAAGTTTTACAAGTATCGTTAAAAAAAGTTAAACACTGGCTAAAGAATAAGAAACAAAAGAGCTTTTAGGGAAAGGGAAGATACTACAGAATAACGACTTAATGTGACAAATCAACAACAAATGAACGATAACACCGTCGATTCAAGTTAATAAAAAAATCACTTAGAAGCTTTACGGACATGGTTGATAAGGGCCATGAGAAGGCCGAGGCAGATAAAGCCGCCAGGGGCGAGGATGAAGAGGAGCATCCCGTCGCTGCCACCAATGAAGTTATGGCCAAAGAAGGAGCCGGCACCGAGAGCCTCGCGGACAATACCGAGGAGGGTGAGAGCCCAAGTGAAGCCAAGACCCATAAAAAGACCGTCGAGCAACGAATGCCACACATTATTCTTCGAGGCGAAAGCTTCAGCACGGCCGAGGACGATGCAGTTGACGACGATAAGCGGGATGAAGAGGCCAAGGGAGGCATAGAGATCGGGGATAAAGCCCTGCATGACCATCTGGACGATGGTGACGAAGGTGGCGATGACAACGATAAAACACGGGATGCGCACCTTGTCGGGGACCACTCCCTTGATGAGCGAGATAACGATATTGGACATCATGAGGACGAAAGTGGTGGCGAGGCCCATGCAGAGGCCGTTGATGGCCGACGTGGTGGTGGCGAGTGTGGGGCACATGCCAAGGACGAGAACCCACGTAGGATTTTCCTTAATAAGACCGTTTTTGATTATTTCGGATGCTTTCATATCGAATGCGTTATTGTAATATTGCGTTATTATGGGATTAGAGTTGGAAAGCCTGGTAGGCGAGCTGAACGAGGCGGCAGAATGCACGCGAGGTGATGGTAGAGCCCGTTATAGCATCGACCTGTCCGCCGTCTTTCTTGACCTTGAGGTCGGCCTGGCCAGGCTGCATGCCTATAACGTTACCTTTACCATCTTTCTGGAACCATTTGTCGGCCTTGGCGCCAAGGCCAGGGGTCTCGGCGGAGGAGAGGATTTCGTAGCCCGAGATAGCTCCTTCGGCGTCGAAGCCCACCATAGCGGAGATTTTACCGCCGAAGCCATTGTCGTCCCAGGCTTCGAGGGCTTTACCCACGACGGCGCCATTGGCGTCGACGGCAGTGTAACGGACCATAGGTTGGCTGCCCTTGGGGGTGGTGACCTGAACGGTGTCGATGGTATAGTTGTCGTAGGCCGGCAGCACCTTAGCCACGGCCTCGGCGATTTTTTTCTTGTTGACTTCCTCGATGGGGCCTTTGGTGGCGTTGTTGACCAAGGCGAGGGCGAGGCTGGCCACGAGGGCGATAGCCGTCAGAGAGACGAGCATATTGACAAGAGTAGATTCAGCTTTTTTTGCCATGATGATATGGATTGTGGGATTGCGTTATTGTGGGATTGTAGGATTTTAGTTGGCGAAACGTTTGGGTTTGCACCAGCGGTTAATGAGAGGCGTTACGGAATTCATGAGGAGAATGGCGAAGCTGACGCCCTCGGGGTAATTACCCCAGTTGCGGATGATAATGGTGAGGAGGCCGCAGCCGCAGCCGAAAATCAGCTGCCCGGCCTTTGTCATTGGAGAGGTGACCATGTCGGTGGCCATAAAGCAGGCACCAAGCATGATGCCTCCGGTGAGGATGGTGGTGAGGGGATCAACGAAGGTCGTTTTATCGCAGAGCCAGAGTATGGCGCTGAAGATGAATGCGGTGCCGATGAACGACACTGGGATGTGCCACGAAATGATGCGACGGCAAAGGAGGTAGATGGCCCCTATGAGTATGGCGACGGCGGAGACCTCGCCAAGCGACCCTCCGATATTTCCGACGAAATAGTTCATGACATCGCCGGCGGCCTGGACACCATTCTCTTTGATGAGCCCGAGAGGGGTGGGACCTGTGGTGGCATCGGTGGTGGGCACGGAAATCAGCGAGAAGAGGGTTTCGCCGGGTTTAGGCCATGTGGTCATCTGAACGGGGAAGGAGATGAGCATGAATACACGTCCGACAAGAGCGGGGTTGAAAGGGTTCTTGCCGAGGCCGCCGAAGCTCATCTTGCCGATGGCGATGGCCACGAGGGCGGCAATGATGACAAGCAAAATCATCTCGCGCGTGGCCGGCACATTGAAAGCCAGCAGAAGACCGGTGACAACTGCGGAGCCATCGGAGATAGTGCTCTTGGTCTTGAAAAGGAATTTCTCGATAAGCCACTGGAAAAGGAGGCACGATGCCACAGAGACAATGCTGATAAGTAGGGCGTTGAGGCCGAAGAAAGCAATGGCAACGATAAGCGTTGGTACGAGTGCAAGGTTGACGCGCCACATGATTTTTTTCGTTGTCTCGTCGCTATGCACATGAGGCGAGCCAGATACGTTAAGGAGTTTCATATCAATATGGAATGATGGGGTTAAATGGTTGATGGTGTCAAATTATGTATTGTTATTTCTTTTTTGCCATGAGGATACCGCGGTAGAGGTTCTTACCGAGGCGTATTTCGTCGAGGAGGGGTTTGTTGGCCGGGCATGAGAAGAAGCAGCAGCCACACTCTATGCAGTCGAGGATATTGTGGGCTCCGGCCTCTTCGATACGGCGGCTCTTGACGAGCTGCGAGAACAGGTAAGGCTCGAGACCCATAGGGCAGGCGTTCATACATTTGCCACAGCGTATGCAGTTGGTCTCCGTGGCACGGACAGCTTCGGACTGGTCGATGACGAGTACCGAGGAGGCTCCTTTAGTGGTGGGGCCATCGAGGTTGGCCACGGCCTTGCCCATCATAGGGCCGCCACTGATGACCTTACCGGTGTATTCGGGCAGGGTCTGCATGGCATGGGCTATGATATCGGCATAGGAGATACCGAAACGGACGTGGTAGTTGTGCTGCTGTTTGAGAGTCTTGCCAGTGACAGTGAGGATATTCTCGATAAGCGGCTTGTTCTTCTGGATGGCCTCGTAGACAGCATAGGTGGTGCCGACATTGCTGACGACGCACCCGACATCAATGGGGAGCTTGCCTGAGGGCACACGGCGTCCGGTGATGGCATTGATGAGCTGTTTCTCGGCACCTTGCGGGTATTTTACCTTGAGGGGCTCAACAATGATACCCTCGAACTTGGCTGCCATGGCTGTCATGACGGCGATGGGCTCGGGCTTGTTGTTCTCGATACCGATATAGGCGTTGGGGACACCGAGAGCCTTGCGAAGTATGGAGACACCTATGCAGATCTCCTCGGCATGCTCGAGCATGACACGATGGTCGGAGGTGAGGTAAGGCTCGCACTCGACAGCATTGATGATGAGATATTCCGCTTTCTTGTCGGGAGCAATACTATATTTAATATGTGTGGGGAACGTGGCGCCGCCGAGGCCTACAACCCCCATGGCCTTGAGTTTGTCGACAATCTCCTTGGGTTGGAGGTCGCACTGACGCTTAATGTCCGGGGTGCGGTCGATGGACTCTTCCCATTCATCGCCTTCCACATTGATGAAGATGGCAGGCTTGGCAAGACCGAAGGCATCCTTGACGGTGTCGATTTTTGTGACGGTACCGCTGAAAGGGGAATGGACGTTGGCGCACATGAAGGCCTCAGCACGGCCTATGAGCTGACCGACACGGACCTTGTCGCCCTTAGCGACACAAGGGGTTGCCGGAGCACCGAGATGCTGATTCATGAGAATGACCGCCGTTTTAGGAAGGGGGAACTCCTCGATGGCAGCGGAGGTTGATATCTTATTTTCTTCGGGGTGGACACCACCCATGGCGAAAGTTTTCATTTGAAGAACGTTATGGGGTTATTGGGGTTTATGAGAGAGTTGGGAGGGTTGCAACAATGTTGCAACATACGGAACCATTAGAGGGCAGGGGAAGGGTTGGCAGGCTGGGCAGGCTGAGCAGGCATTTGATGCCGTTTGGGCGGTTGAGGAATGTACGCAGTCGGCGCGGAAACCACAGGAGGCTGCACAAGAGATACCGGCTGCACAGGCTGGGCAGCAGGTACTTCGGGCCGCGTCGCAGGCTGCACTGTAAAGCCGTTCATAGGCGGCGGCGTCCGCAAAAATCCACGCTGCTGCGGCGGATTGGGAGCCCTTTGCTCGCGTGACTGCCGTTCGGCAACTT
>JAFSQF010000091.1 GCA_017446745.1 Bacteroidales bacterium | reverse complement strand
GTTCTCGTTCTTGTCGAGCTGCTTTATGACGGCCTTGGATGCATTGAGAAGTACGCGCTGCTGAAACCAGGGGTTCCAGTAGAGCTGCATCTCGACGATGAACTGTCGGCCACGGCCGTCGGTGCAGCGCACGTCGACAATGCTGTTCTTCTTGCCAGGGTTCTCGGGCACCATCTCGTTGGAGAGGTACTCCACATCAGTTATCTGACCGTCGGGCTCGAGGGGGAGGAGCGAGTTGAGGAGGCTCATCACCAGGTCGGGATGCTCACCGAAAACCAGCTTGAAAGTCAGGTCGGCCTTGGGGTCGAGGTATTTGCCGTTACCATGTATATTGTTGTATCTCATCGGGGCGGATGTTTTATTATGGATGCTGCTCACCGACAGCCATGCCGGTAGCATCACACATTGATTAACGAACAAACATGGAGTTTATTGTTATGAAGTGTAAAATAACCTAAGTTCGACAATTAAACGGTTCAACAACTCTACATATTCCCTTATCGTTTGATTACCAGTACGCCACGGCGGCTGTAGCTCTTTTCGCGGATTACCAGCTGATAGAAATAGTTGCCGTCGGGAAGGCCGTCGGCACAGAAATCGCCCCTATAGTTGCTGGAGCTGTATACCCGCTGCCCTTTGGCGGTGAAGATTTGCACCTGCACCTGTCCCATACCCTCCAGGGCGGGAATCTCCCAGCAGTCGTTGATGCCGTCGCCGTTAGGGCTGACGATATTAGGGATGCTTATCGTCAGCATCTCTGGCGTTTCTCGTGGTGCTGGCTTTGTGGCAGCAGCTGCTTCCGAAGCAGTGTCATGCTCTCGTTGTGCTACAGCGGTCACTGTTGGCGCGGATTCCAGATTGTCCGATTCTGAAGCCCGCCTCTGAGGAGCCTCACTGTCTTGTGGCACATCGTGGTTGGCTGCAACGACGGGCTGCGAGGGCGGCGTTTGAAAGGCCTGTACAGCCTGTTGCTGAGCAAGATCCACGGGCTGAGCCTTAGCAATTACAGGTTCTGTGGCTGTTGACGATAGCACTTTTTGAGGCGTTTCTTGTCCTTGCGGAACAGCATGTAGCTCAGTGGCAGCACTGTCGGCAGCCGCAACGGTCGCGGTGGCAGGTGTGGTGGTCAATGTCTCTGAGCTATCTGCTCCGGGGCGGAGCAGCAGCGTGGTCACCACGATGGCGGCGACTGTCAACAAGCCCGACGCAGCCACAAGCCACGTGCGGACTGCGGCAGAGGCGTTGCCCTGTACAGGTGTCGTCCCTTTCATGCGTGCCCTAATCTCGTCCCACGCCCTCTCGGGGGGCTGCTGGTCTGCATTCTTCAGCACATCGCGCATTATCTCTTCTATATCTTGCATTTGCGAATAAGTTTCGTCGTATTAATTTAATTTAATAATTCTTTCAATATCAATCTGCATAGTTGAACGTCCTTGCCTTGGTCGGGATGGGAATCCCGACCTCCTATTTGCTGGTCGGGATAGGAATCCCGACCTCCTATTTATTGGTCGGGATAGGAATCCCGACCTCCTATTTGCTGGTCGGGATGGGAATCCCGACCTCCTATTTATTGGTCGGGATGGGAATCCCGACCTCCTATTCGTCAATTCTTCAAATAATGACGTCCCAGATGCTTCATAAGCCTTTTTTTCAAAAAACGTTGGGCGCGATAATATTGCGTTTTCACCGTCGATTCCGGCAGTTTCAACAGCTCCGCGGCATCCGCCAACGTATATTCCTCCATGGCCACCAGATTGAAGACCCTTCGTTCTTTCTCGCTCAGAAGCCGCAGGGCGCGCACCAAAGCCTCGCGGATGTCCATTTGCATTCCCACATCTGGCTGATGATACGGAAAGTCCTCCTTCTCAGCATCTTCAAACAGAGCCCATCGACGCTGGTTCTTCTTGTAGCTCCGGATGGCCTGCCGCACCACAATAGTCTGCATCCACCCCTCAAAGGCTCCCTCACCACGATAGTGACCCACCTCTGCAAATATGGTCAAAAAGCTATCGACCAGTATCTGTTGCGCCACGTCGTCGTCAGGTGCATAACGACGGCAGAGGAGGTAGAAGCGCGGACTGTACCTCCTGTACAACTCGGCTTGCATTGCCTCATCACCTACCTTACAGCCTTCTATGACGCTTTCCAGAGTTTCCATCTCTGCTGTAAGTGGCTACACAAAAGAATAAAGTTGTTGCCGGAATGTTAAAAATTCATAATTTGAATCTTTGAACGCCCTATCTCTGAGCCGTCCGGACGAAACACATAAAGGATATAGATCCCTGATGGAAACGGGGTTGACAATTGTTCGCCACTGCGCACCGCAGCATGCGAGAGAATTTTATCTCCTTTCATGTCGACAGCATCCACACGGAGTTCTTCGCCAGGATTGGACGTCTCTATGGTCAAGGTCCCCCTCGATGGGTTGGGATAGATTCGCACGTCGTCGTGCTTCGCCACCTCAGCCACGTCGATGCCCACATGTGTCGTATCCACCAGTGCCAATGCGTATTGTCCGGCGCGCAGGTTATGGGTTATGAAATAGCCGTAGGAATTGGAGCCGGAGTATTCGAAAGGTAGCTGCTGCCAATCGTGGCCCACATCCTGGCGGTAGAGCAGCCTCACGCTGGCCAGCTGGCTGCCGGAAGCAATAAATTGGTTGTCGAGAGTGCCGTCGGAGCCGCTGCGCGAATAGTAGAAATAGCCATCTATTGGCTTATCCTCTGGCAGGACACCGGTCACCGTCCAGTGTCGCGATGCCATTTTGGTTATCCACGGCTGACCGTTGGCATCCAGCGACGTCCAGTGGTGCTTGACATAGAGCCACGACCAGGTATCGCTTTGGGTTACATTAGCTTTAAAGAACACTTCGCCGTAGTCCTTTTCTCCTGTTTCGGAAAGTATAGCATACTGCCCCAAGGAGGCCTTTGAGAGCTCATCGTCGAAGTCCACTATGGCAAAGGCCGGTTTGAATGGCAGCTGAACAGGCACAGCGGCATGTTCACCGTCGAAGCGCACCTGACGCTTGAGAGAACGGAGGTCGTCAGCAAAGAACGTGACATTCACCCTGTTGCTCTGCATCAGGCTATCGGTGCCGTAGCTCTTTTGACGAATATAGACCATAGCGCCGGAACGGCTTGACGACAGAGAGTCAATCTCATAGTCGACAAAGCCGGGCGAAAAGACATGGAAGGCGAAGAAACCCGACAGGTCTATGCCGCTGTAGAGCGAGAGGCTGTCGCATAGCTGACGGCTGTCGATGCTTTTAAAGGCATGGTTCTTAAACAGACGCTTCATGGAGCTGTAGAAAAGCTCCTCGCCCATATAGCCACGCAGTGAATGCCATACCGTGGCACCTTTTTTGTAGACCGTAGTGCCGTAGGTGTATGCCGGCTCCTGACCATACACGGGTTTGAAGCCATTATCATCGATATGAGCCCTCATCAGCACATTGCGGAGGTTGGAGCGGGCATAGTTCCTTCCGCGAAGCGTGTTGGTAGTGCCTCCGAGGGCCTGCATGGCCACCTCTTCACAGAACGAGGCGCCGCCCTCGTTAATCCACATGTCGAGGCTGGAAGAACATGTTATCAGGTTGCCGAACCATGAATGGGCAAATTCGTGGCTCATGGTGGCAAGGCAGGCATCCTGTTGCGAGGCCATACATTCGGTGGTGAACGCCACGTTGCCCACATGCTCCATTGAGCCTTTGGGGGTCGACACGTAGCCCACACGGTCCCAACGGTATGGGCCAAAGCATTGCTCATAGAATGGTATAACCTTGCTCATATGGTTGAAGGCTTTCCACACGTTGGTGCTGTCGTGGTCGAGGAAGCCTATTATGGCCGGATAGGTAGCCTCATGACTTTCATAATAGCGTTCGATAATGTGGAAAGGAGCCACAGCCACGCCAACCAGATAGGTGGGTGTGGCGCGCTGAAGGTTCCAGCACCAAGTGCTGCTGCCGTCGGCATGGGCCAAGACGGTGTCGAGCAGTCCAGTGCATATGGCTTTCCATCCCGCCTGGGCTGTGATTTGAAACGTGTAGGTGGCGCGATCGTAGAAATTGTCACGGCACGGGAACCATGCTTTCCCCGCGTTATGAGGATACTCATAGATGGCTATGCCCAGGTTATAATAGATGTTGTTGTCGAAATAGAATCCTCCCCATCCCTGGGGCATCACATGCTGCCCCTTGCGGTAGAACACCGTAAGCTGCACCGTGTCGCCCTCGTCGCCTCCAAAGGGAACGTGCAGCAGGCGTCCGGCGGTGTCGTAGCTGTATGCCACTCTTATGCCGTTCATCCACACCGAGTCGATATTCGACGGGCATATCTCGAGCGTTATGGCGTCGATCTCGCTCAACACCCTCATCGTCACCGTTGCCGAGCCTTCAATGCGTTTTGCCGTATGGTTGCCAATATCCAGCCGCAAGTCATAGTGGAGCACATCCACCGAGTCGGTCACGTTGTCCTGTGCCACTGAACACAAAGCGGCAACAATAAAAGAGAAAAGGAATAATAGTTTAGCTTTCATATAGTTGACCTGATTATACACTAACTGATTAATTTTGCAAATATACAAAAATTAGAGGTAATGGACAAATTTTAGGCTGAAATCTTTGAAAACGCAGAAATAATCTACATATTCTGGCGTTCAAAGGTTATGAACAAAAAAAATGCATCCACTGTGGAAGCCCGATTACCAAGAAAAATGGCATTGTAAACGGG
>JAFSQF010000090.1 GCA_017446745.1 Bacteroidales bacterium | reverse complement strand
GGCATGCCTATTGACAATAATGACACCGAGCGGCAGATACGCGACATGGTGATGGGCAAGCACTCCTACCTGTACTGCCGGAATGACGACTCCTGCCGCCGCGCCGCCATAATGTACACCTTTTTCTGTACGTGCAAGGCGCTCGGGAAGGATGCCGGGACGTGGCTCACCCTTGTCCTGAAGCACATCGGCTCTGCCAAGCCGGAAGACCTCCACCGCCTGTTGCCCGGCGAGTGGACGGAATAGATTCTCGTAATTTTCAACATCATCATCTGTAGATATCATAACCGTGCCAGCCCAAGCGGCTGGTACAGCCGTCCATCGCCTCTAATGTGTGGCGGGGGGCGTTCACCGTAAACTTACAAAAAATTGCCCTCGGTCGCCTCGGCACCCCACAGGACATCGCCAATGCCGTATCGTTCCTTGCCTCCGATCGTGCCAGCTACGTCAGCGGCCAAATACTTGGCGTGGATGGCTGCGCCTCGATTTAGGTTGGCGGTTAATGGTTAGCGGTTAGCGGAAAAATATGTAATCTGGGTTCGGAAAAAAATATTTCCACGTATGTGAAAAATATTGTGTACTTTTGCATTTTGAAATCAGTCGTTGAATCATGCCGGAAATAACATATAACAAGATAGGTTTTGTCGCAATGATAGTGTCGATGTTTGCCAAAAAACACCGTTACACCGAACCTGTTGCCTACCAGTACCTCAGCCAATACGGTGGCGACCGTCTGTTGGTTGACCACTACGGGTATCTGCACACCCAAGATTATGACCAGGTGGTTGACGAATTGGGTGACTACTGTCGTCGCAAAGGAGGTACGCTATGATTAAACTGTACCATGGCAGCAATGTGGCCATCGACAAGATAGACCTCTCGAAGTCTCGTCCGAATAAGGACTTCGGACGTGCGTTTTATCTGTCAGCCGATGAGCAGCAAGCATGGGACAGGGCATACGCAGCCATCACCATGTGGGGCGGTGTACCCCGAGTGACTGTTTTTGAATTTGACGAGCAGGAACTGGATTCCGGAAAATTGAATGTGTTACGCTTTGATGCCTATACCGAAGCTTGGGCTGATTTCATCTTCGCTAACCGAGACAGGCGCAAACCCGCATATCATCACGATTATGATATAGTTTACGGACCTATTGCCAACGACAAAGTGGGTGAGCAGGTGGTGCTGTTCAAGGGCGGATATATCAGCAAGGAACGTTTTCTACAGAAATTGAAACTGATGCGCGGCATAACGTTCCAATATGCTTTCTGCACAGAATCCTCCATCCTTAAACTCAAGAGACTATGACGGTACATAAACGCATAGAATTCCTTAAGCTCAAACTGACCGAGGAGTTGGTTGCCATATTGATGGAAGAGAAAGGTTTGTCGATAGAGGAGGCTTTCACGGTACTATACCGTTCGCAGACATACGCCCGGCTTTCCGACCCCAACACAAAACTATATTTTCAAAGTGCCGGATATGTATATTCCCTTTTAGAGGAAGAGTTGGCGAAATAGTTTACATTCTTAGTTTGGTAAGATAATTGATTGTGGGCTTCAATGCCTATGGGCTTGCTGTTGTGCAGGAACCGCTTGCCCCGCGGCAAGCATAATCTGTGTAATCCGTGTGACACAACAGAACTTCGTCGCAAGACGAAGCCTTTTGTAAGTTTACGGTGAAAGCCGTATTGTGACGTTTTCCGGGCCGTAGTAATTTTGCAGCCGAATTAGTAATAACAAAAATCGACTGCAATGAGCAATAAAATTCAGAGAAACAAGCCTGTGTTGCTAACGCCATGTTGCTTCATTTCGGCAGAGAAAACGAGTTTTCTTTGCGCTCAACTTTCGCAACATTCGCCGAACTGAACATTAGCGACAGGCCCGAGGAAACCGACAAGCCAGTGTCGGCAGGGAGGAAACGTTACGAGTACATCAAGCTCACGTACCCCAACGGGGTGACGCTGACGTTGCCGCAGGGCGTCGGTGCGGCGCAGCTTGCAGAGTATGTAAGGATAAAAATCTGAGGCCATGTCAACGGTATGCCAGTTGCGGTCGGACATGCG
>JAFSQF010000089.1 GCA_017446745.1 Bacteroidales bacterium | reverse complement strand
ATGGATAAAGAAGTCTTTTTACAATAGCCCTCTCCTTATAAGTGCGTGTCAAATCCTTGGCTTTCCGGTATAGACCGATGAGTCCGAATTTGATGATGTTAACAAATGTGGTCTTGCCCATACCATTGCCCCCCAGAATCAGATTAATACCTTTGACAAAGACATAGGTATAGTCCAATCCATTAGGGTAAAGTGTATAATTTTTGATGTTTACACTCAGAAGCTCAGGTAGATATATCTGTCGACTCATATCTTGGCCTTTTTTGCAAAAATACGACATTTCTTTCAGATAGCAGGTGAAATGTCTATTTTTAACATTTCTTTTGTGATTCATCAAAAATCTCGATTTGCCTACACCACATAAATTGAATAACCTGTAAACTACTCGCCTTTTCACAGCAATCACGCTCTCACAGCCACGTCTCTTATAATATTTCAATCAAAAAGGACACCTAAGAAAGATCAAAGGATCGCCCAAGGAGGATATAAGTGGGTTCTATTTCACCTCGTAGCGGTCGACGTTTCCCCCTTTCAGCGCCCTTACGATTCGGCTGCAGGCTTTGCCGTCGCCATAGGGGTTGACGGCCTTGAACATACGATCGTAGGCTTTTGCATCATCCAGCAGAGTGCTGACTTCGCCGACGATGAGGTCGTGGTTGGTGCCCACAAGATGGACGGTGCCGCTCTTGAGGGCATCGGGACGCTCGGTGGTGTCGCGCATAACGAGGACGGGCTTGCTCAGGCCGGGGGCCTCTTCCTGGATTCCGCCGCTGTCGGTGAGGACAACGGTGGACTTCTCCATCAGATAGACGAACTCCAGGTACTGGAGAGGCTCGACGAAGAAGAAGTTGCTGTACTTGGTAAGGTCTTCGACGAACACCTCGTGGATGGGCTTGCGCACGTTGGGGTTGAGGTGCATCGGATAGAAGAAGTCCACCTCGGGGTTTTTCTCGCTGAGGTCTTTCATCGCCGTGACTATCGAAATGAAGCCTTCGCCGAAGTTCTCGCGACGGTGGCCGGTGATTAACACGAGTTTCTTTTTTTCTGAACACGAATTACTCGAATCACACGAATTGAGACGTTTCACGTCGTAGCCAGCAGCTCGGAGGACGTTCTCCTGTTCTGCGGCCAGTTTCGGGTCGTTTTTCAGTTTCTCCACAACCATGTGGAGGGCATCAATCACGGTGTTGCCGGTCACGAAGATCTGACCCTGCGCCTTCTCGTCCAGGAGGTTCTGCTCGCTGAGGGGCGTGGGGGCGAAGTCGTAGGTGGCATTACATTTTTTGGTCTATACCTGTTTCTTCATGCCGGAAATTTGATAAAACTGTTTTATAGCCTTGACGACCTGAGCCTTGGTGTAGTCGTCATCGTGGAAGATGTCCTCCAGCTTTTCAAAAAAAACATTGGCCTCAGGCAGCGGGTGGTTTCTTCGCATGTTTACGGTGAAAGCACCTCTTATAGGCAATGGACAACAGGCGGTATAGGTATTCCAGCTTGGCAGAGCCGATGTGGTTCAAGATATGGGTGAGCCATTTCTCGGTATCATTCCTAACCGTCTGGCACGTACAGAAGAAGGTGTACATTATGGCGGCGCGGCAGCATATAAGGACTTTTTGAATTATTTTTATCTTCGCAGAATGCGAAGAACTCCTTGCAACTTTTATCTTCGCAGAATGCGAAGAGCTCCTTGCGTCGTAAGATTATGGTGAACGCCGCCACATTGGAGGCAATGAGTAGGTGTGCCAGGCTCATGGATGGCACAGCCATGGCTTCTACAGGTTGTGGCGGTAGGTAACGGATCAAAAATAACTTTCATTTTCGTTGAACAGCAATTACCATAAATAACCAGCAATTACCATAAATAACTCAATCTTAGCAAGTCCTAACCGATGATAATGAGCGTCACTTCGCGAAAGGAATCTCGCAAATCATTTCAAATCTTTCAATAATCTTCTGTTTGATTTGAGCAGATTTACAAGATTTCTCGCCGTAGGCGACTTAATATCAAATATTTTGCATACATACAAAACTTGGATAATCAACATTATAGAACGTGAATGCCAACCACAAGGTCTGTGAATCATCATTCACGTCTGACACGTTTGACTTGTTCCTTATCAAAATCAACATTCATTTTTCGTCGAACAGTAATTGGCTACGAACAAACAGAAATTGGCCACAAATGATTATCTTTCAACTAAATGGAATTTCCTCACGAATATCATCAACGACAAATAGAGTTGACTTGTTACTTACAAATCAAAAAATCATACAACCAGTCAAACGTTGTATAATTATGCACACAAACTATCTTTATACCAATGCGGTAGCACCGTCAGTCACATGATTATCTCAATAGAATCTGTAAATGGACTGCCGATAGCGGTGCGTTTTTTATGTCAGGTCATGTTGCAGAAGCGCTCATTTTGTAGCACTTTAGACCATTTTGACATTTTTCGTTTGCAAAAAAGTCATCTTATGATGCTACACCACAGAAACACATTATTTATCTGAAAGTTATACCACATCATTAAACAATCGATGATTAAAAAAAAGTTACAACTGAAAAGGCTCAGAGACCCTCACCATCAATAGTCGTCTATTCAGCGTGGAATTATTGTATATCAAATAATTGACATGTCAATACAAAACAATCCTGCAAATGTTTTCAACAGCGAAACAGAGAATAATGTGCCGTCAATTTTAGCCATTGTATCAGTTTGATTTTCATTAATTACCAATAGATTAAAAATCTTTTTTTCGCATTTCCATTAGCCATAACCACCGAAAATGCGCTCATATTCCGAATTATTTGCAGAAAAATTTGGACAAAAATCAATCTGAATGGCATCAAATCCTAAAACAATTAAAAAAAATTAACTCAATTTTGAGAAAGTTACCACACAAGTTAACTTTTGACATACAAAAACATAGAAGTCCACAATTAACCATTACGGCACACCGTGACCTGCTGTAATCCAAAAAAAAATTGCTCAGTTTTCGAATATTTTGGTATTTTTGCAAACGAAAAACGTCAAAATGGCTTTATATCATTGACTATCGTATCAGTACACCACTTGACAAAAAGCAAAAAAAATGGCATTTTTTGCATTTTTTGGCGTTGAAGAATGATAAAAAAACAGCCAGAAAAAGCCGTTAGATGGCATAGCCAATGCGGCCACATAATCACAACGGCCCTGGAAACTTCACAATACGGCTTTCACCGCAATTTTAAGTGGCTGACCTAAATTAACTTTCATTTTCTTTGAACAGCAATTACCATAAATGACCAGCAATTACCATAAATAACATTTATAGAACGTGAATGCCGGTAAATGCAGGTGATTTATCATAAATGTCAATTAAATTTGACCGGTTACTTACAATTTCTATACAGTTTTCATGCGGCAAGGCAATTATATTACCTTTTTTGCGTTACACTCATGTATAGTCACAAAATAAAAGCTTATTTTCGCAATGAGATACAGTAATTTTCACGGCAGCGGGAAATACCTTGACCCTAAGGCCGACCTGACTTTCAAGCTGGTCTTCGGCGAGCATCCCGACCTGGTGATGAGCCTGCTCAACTCGCTCCTCCCACTCGATCCCGACGAGATGATAACCGATGTGGAGTACCTCTCGAACGAGATGGTGCCCGACAACCCCGGCAAGAAGAACAGCATCGTCGACGTGCGCTGCACCGACAGTCTGGGCCGACAGTTCATCGTCGAGATGCAGCTCTACTGGAACCCCTGGTTCCGGCAGCGCGTGCTCCTCAACGCCTCCAAAGCCGTCATCAAACAGCTGGACCAGCACGAGAACTACAGCCTCATCCAACCCGTCTACTGCCTCAGCCTCATCAACGACATAGGCTTCAAGAGCGGCCCCGACGAGTTCTACCACGACTATGCCGTGGTCAACACCCTTCACCCCGAGCGACGCATCGATGGGCTCCGCTTCGTATTCGTCGAACTCCCCAAGTTCAAACCCAAGACAATCGCCGAGAAGAAGATGGCTGTGCTCTGGCTCCGCTTCCTCACCGAGATAGGCGGCGACACCACCGAAGCCCCGGCGGAACTGCTCGAGAACGAACTCACCAACAAAGCCCTCGGCATCGTGGAGAAATCGGCCATGAACGAGGCTCAGATGAACGCCTACAACAGCTTCTGGCTCGCCATCCACGACGAGGAGGCCCACCTCGAGGGCCAATACATCAAAGGACGCGAGGAGGGACGCGAGCAAGAGAAGATGTCCACCGCTCGCAAAATGAAAGAAAAAGGATTCCCCTCAGCCGTCATTGCCGACATCACCGGCCTGCCTCTCAAAACTATTGACGACATCTCTCTGTAAGGTTCACGATGCGCATACTGCTTATCACGCCACCACTAACCCAGCTCAACACCCCCTACCCTGCCACGGCTTACCTCAAAGGGCTCTTCACCCAGCAGGGGCATGAGGTGCTTCAGGTGGACCTCGGCATCGAGGTGGCCGACAGCGTGCTCTCTCACGACTTCTTGCTCAGCATCGGACTGTCGCGACAAGCCTGCCTGATCGAACCCATAAAACGCTTCCTCAGGGGCAACGACGACACCCTGGCCCCGCGCATCGTCAACCGCACCCTCCTGCCCGAAGGACCCCGTTTCAGCCAGCTCGACCCCGACAACCTGGAATGGGCGTTCGGCATCGGCGGCACAACCGACAAGGCTCAACACCTGGCAACCCTATTCATTGAAGACATCGCCGACTACATCCGTCAGCAGGTCGACCCTCACTTCGACCTGGTGCGCTATGCTGAATATCTAAGCAACGACGCCCCTACGTTCGACCCCCTCTACGCCGAATTGCAGCTCCCCCCATCTCCTGTCGACCGCATCTTGCTCGACAGGCTACAAGAGCACGTGGCTGCATTTCGCCCCGAAAGCGTCCTCATTACCATCCCTTTCCCCGGATGCCTCTACGGTGCGTTGCGCTGTGGCCAATGGCTGAAAGCCAACACCTCCGCCTCCGTGGAACTCGGAGGAGGATTCCCAAACACCGAGTGGCGGCAGCTGAACGAGCCTCGCATCTACGTCTTCTGCCACAAGATTACAATCGACGGCCATCCCGAAGCCATCGACCACCAGCCCGACTTCAGCGACTTGCCATTGGACAAATATCTGTCGCTTAGCGAAATGACCAACCCCATGCACCGCCTATGGAGCCAAGGGCGATGGAATAAGATGGTCATGGCGCGAGGCTGCTATTGGCACCGTTGCGCTTTCTGCGACACCTCGCTGCCATATATTGCCGACTACAGCGCTCCGAAAGCCTCCACCGTGGTCGACCACATGCAGCGGGTGGCGGAGCAAACAGGACGCTCCGGCTTCCACTTTGTCGACGAAGCTCTACCGCCGCGACTGCTGCACGACGTGGCCGAGGAAATCATTCGCCGCGGCATGGCCGTAAGCTTCTGGGGCAACATTCGCTTCGAAAAGGCCTACACCGACGAGCTATGCCAACTGCTCGCCAAGGCCGGCATGGTGGCCGCCAGCGGCGGCCTCGAGGTGGCCAGCGACCGCCTGCTACGCCTTATGGACAAAGGGGTTACCATTCAGCAAACAGTCGACGCCTGCCGCCATCTCCACAACGCCGGCATCATGGTGCACACCTACCTCATGTACGGCTTCCCGTCCGAGACACTACAGGAAAGCATCGATGCCCTGGAAACGGTGCGACGCATGTTCGACGAGGGCATCGTGCAAAGCGCTTTCTGGCACCGCTATGCTATGACGTGCCACAGCCCCTCGGGGCTACATCCAGAACTCTTCGGCGCTCGCAGAACCAATAATGTCCTCAACCCATTCTGCAACAACGAAGTCGACTGGATGCCCGCAAACGGCGGCAGCAGACAATTCAACTACGACATCGACGCCGTGGGCTCCGCATTGCGGCTGGCAACATACAACTATATGTACGGCCTCGGCCTGGACCAGGACGTCAGGCGCTGGTTCCCCAAGAAAACACTGAAATTACTACATAGATAACGTCCGGCAGCCATGACCAGCCATTGTAATCGTCAATACAAACCACTGTTATATGCCTCTTTAGAACATTTATTTTTGCAACTAATCTATTTTTCATATTTTTGCAGCCGCAAAACAAGAGCGTATTGTTTTCGTTTAGCCGCGAGGTGAAGAGCGTGCTCTTATCTTGAGGCACGGAAACGACTTATGAAATAGAACCTTTCTCTGATGCAAAAAATTTCCGCCATTATAATAACCAAGAACGAGCAACGCAACATCGAGCGCTGCCTCCGCTCGCTCCAGGGCGTGGCCGACGAGGTCGTGGTGGTCGACTCCGGCTCCACCGATGCCACAGAGCAGATTTGCAACAACTTGGGCGCCAAATTCACCTACCACCCTTGGGAGGGCTTCTCGGGACAAAAAAACTTCGCCATCAGCCTGGCCTCGCACCCCTGGCTGCTGAGCATCGACGCCGACGAGGCTCTCTCCGACGAATTGAGAGACAATATCATCAAGCTAAAAAACAATGCCCTCGACCCTAACAAGGCCTACTTCTTCAACCGCCTGAACAACTACTGCGGCAAATGGGTCCGCCACAGCGGATGGCACCCCGACTTCTGCACCAGACTCTGGCACCGCGGCACTGCTGTTTGGGAGGGCATGGTGCACGAAACCCTCGCTTTCAAAAACGACATCAAGACACAACACATAAAAGGAAACCTGCTGCACTACACCTACTACACCCTCGAACAACATGCGCTGAAAACGAAATGCTACGCCCTCCTCTCGGCTGAAGAGGCCTTCCAACGGGGACAACGCGGCAGCATGGTCCACGTGGTACTGAAACCACTATGGTCGTTCGTGCGGAACTATGTCTTCTTCGGAGGCTTCCTCGATGGCCGCACCGGCTTCCTCATCTGCCGTATGTCGGCCTACTATTCTTTCCTCAAATACTCTCGCCTCAACGAACTACGCAAAGAGAAGGAGGCCAATTCATGAAGATTATTATCGACCTCAGCGTGCTGCGCCACCCTTTCTGCGGCCTGGGACAGATAGCGCTGAACTATAAGCAGCACTTTTGCCAACCCTCTCAGCTCCAGGCCCACGGCCACGAGCTCACGCTCCTGGTCCCTCACCGCTACATGAGCTCCGACAGCGGCAGCGCCATCTTCCACCCGGCACGCAAAATCTACCGCTCCTTCCCGGCCCTGGCTCCCTCCTACGACGTATGGCACTCCATCCACCAGTTCTCCAACCACCGCCCGGGAAGCAAGGCAACACGACGCATCCTGACAATCCACGATCTTAACTTCCTCTACGAGAAAACACCCGAAAAGCAACTGAAATACAAGGCTCGTCTTCAAAGCGAGGTCGACAGTGCCGCGGTGGTATGCTTCATATCGCATTTCGCACTCGACGAGGCTCGACGCAACCTGAATCTTGATGGCAAACGCACTCAAATAATATACAACGGCGTCGAGGACCTCACCCTGGGCTCTCAGAAATGCCCCGAAGGATTGAATCCCGACGTGCCTTTCTTCCTTTCGCTCGGCGTGGTAAAAGCCAAGAAAAACATCCACACCCTGCTGCCTCTCATGAGCCATTTCCCACACCACCAGCTTATCATCGCCGGCAGCGACACCGACCCCTACGCTCTCCAGCTGAAAAAACAACTCGGCGAGCATCCCAACGTCCACATCATTGGCACCGTCGACGACGAGCAGCGCCGGTGGCTCTACGCCCACTGTTCCGCGCTGCTCTTCCCCTCGCTGGCCGAGGGCTTCGGCCTGCCAGTCATCGAAGCCATGCAGTGGGGAAAACCCGTATGCTGCTCGCAATGCACCAGCCTGCCGGAGATTGGCAGCACCCACGCTTTCTATTTCCCCGACTTCTCGCACCAAGGCATGGCAGCAACAGTGCAGCAAGCCCTACAGTCGTTCTCAAAAGAAAAAGCCGCGCAGGAAAAATCCTACGCGGCCATGTTCAGCTATGAACGTCATTTTGCCAACTACGAGAACCTTTATCTTGAATTATTGGCGTTGTAGAAGACAAACTGGTCGTCGATAACATCGATGATAATGTCTTCGCCGGTGTGCACCTTGCCTTCAAGTATCTGGCGCGAGAGCTCGTTGAGTATGCGGCGCTGGATGACACGTTTCACAGGCCGTGCTCCCATGGCGGGGTCGTAGCCCACCTCGGCAAGCAGGTTGACGGCATCGTCGGTGGCACTTATAAGAATCTCGTTCTTCTCAAGCATCTTGGCAACACCGGCCAGCTGGATGCGCACCACCTCACGGATTTCCTTCTTGCTCAACGGACGGAACATTATAATCTCGTCAATACGGTTCAGAAACTCGGGACGCATGTTCTGCTTCAGCAGCTCCATGACGTCGTTCTTGGTCTTCTCCAGCGTGTAGTCGTTGATGTTCTGCACGTCGCTCATGCGCTCATGGATGATGTTGCTGCCCATATTGGAGGTCATGATGATGATGGTGTTCTTGAAGTCGGCCACACGTCCCTTGTTGTCGGTCAGTCGTCCGTCTTCGAGCACTTGCAGCAGTATGTTGAACACGTCGGGATGAGCCTTCTCTATCTCGTCGAAAAGAACAATGCTATAGGGTTTGCGGCGCACGGCCTCGGTCAGCTGACCGCTCTCGTCGTAGCCCACATATCCCGGAGGTGCCCCCACCAGACGGCTGACGCTATGACGCTCCTGATATTCACTCATATCGATACGCACCATCATGTCCTCGTCGTCGAACAGCACCTCGGCCAATGCCTTGGCCAACTCGGTCTTGCCCACCCCGGTGGTGCCCAGGAAGAGGAAACTGCCGATGGGTCGCTTCCCGTCGCTCAGCCCGGTACGGCTGCGGCGTATGGCGTTGCAGATGGTCTCGATAGCCTCGTCCTGGCCCACCACACGCTTGTGCAGCTCCTCCTCCAGGTGCAGCAGCTTCTCGCGTTCGCTCTGCATCATCTTGGTGACAGGTATGCCAGTCCATTTGCTCACCACCTCGGCAATCTGCTCGCTGTCCACCTCTTCGTTAATCATGGCCTTGTCGGTCTGCATGGAGCGCAGCTGCAGCTTCAGCTCGTCGACGTGCTTCTCGGCTTCCTTGATGCGCCCGTAGCGCAACTCGGCCACCTTGCCGTAATCGCCCTGACGTTCCGCCTGGTCGGCCTCAAACTTATAGCTCTCAATGTTTTTCACCTCGGCTTGTATGGCCTCAACCATGTTCTTCTCGTTCTGCCAACGGGCTTTCATCTGGTCGCGCTGTTCGCTGAGCTCACCAATCTCGTGGCCTATGCGGTGCAGCTTGTCGCTGTTGGCCTGCACCGAATCGGGGTCGCTGGTGTCGGCATGTTCGTTCTCGCGGCTAATAGCCTCGCGTTCTATCTCCAGCTGTCGTATCTTGCGCTCAATCTCGTCAAGCTCCTCGGGCACCGAGTCTATCTCCATACGCAGCTTGGCCGACGCCTCGTCGATAAGGTCGATGGCCTTGTCGGGCAGGAAACGGTCGCTGATATAGCGGTTGCTAAGCTCGGCGGCGGCAATGATGGCCTCGTCCTTGATACGCACCTTGTGGTGCACTTCGTAGCGCTCTTTCAGCCCACGAAGTATAGAAATGGTGTCGGCCACGCTGGGCTCATCGATCAGCACACTCTGGAAACGACGCTCCAGGGCCTTGTCCTTCTCGAAGTATTTCTGATATTCGGCCAGCGTTGTGGCTCCTATGGCTCGCAGCTCGCCACGCGCCAGGGCAGGTTTCAGAATGTTGGCAGCATCCATTGCACCCTCTCCACCGCCGGCTCCCACCAGGGTGTGAATCTCGTCGATGAAAAGAATAATCTCGCCATCGGCCTCGTTGATTTCGCGAATCACGCTCTTCAGGCGCTCCTCGAACTCGCCCTTGTACTTGGCTCCGGCAATCAAGGCTCCCATATCCAGCGAGTAGATGGTCTTGGATTTCAAATTCTCCGGAACATCGCCGCTCACTATTCGGTGGGCTATGCCTTCTGCTATTGCCGTCTTTCCCACGCCAGGTTCACCTATCAATATAGGATTGTTCTTGGTGCGCCGGCTCAGGATTTGCAGCACGCGGCGTATCTCGTCGTCGCGGCCTATCACCGGGTCTAACTTGCCACTCTGTGCCAGCTGGTTAAGGTTGCGTGCATACTTATTCAGCGCGTTGAAGGTATCCTCGGCGGTCTGGCTGCCCACCTTGCTGCCCTTGCGAAGGTCGGCAATGGCTGCACGAAGACCCTTGTCGCTGGCACCGGCATCTTTAAGCAGGCGCGCCGTATTGTCGCGTCCGTTGATAAGTCCTATCAGCAGATGCTCTACCGAGACGAACTCGTCGCCCATCTCCGTGGCAGTCTGCTGTGCCTTGATGAGGACGTTGTTGAGGTCGCTGCTGGCGTACTGGCTCCCGCCGCTGACGCGCGGCAACGACTGCATTTGGGCATCAAGCGCCTGCGACAGGCGTGGCACATTGACCTCCATCTTCTTCAGCAGATAGGGCGTGACGTTCTCGTCCTCGCTGAGCATTCCCTTCAGCAGGTGAACGGTATCGATGGTTGGGTGCTGATGAGCCTGCGCTATCTCCGACGCTTTCTGTACCGACTCTTGTGCTTTGATTGTAAAATTGTTAAGGTTCATACGTTTTATTTTTCTCCTTTCTGACGAAAAGAGACATCAAAAACGATTCCAAACCCTAATGGCTGACAAAAAGTCAGCATTAACGCCATCGCGTCCCCCCCCCTCAATTCACCATTGCCGGACAGATGGCGGCGCCAGCCTTGACATGACGCTCGTAGAGGAACTCGTGAAGATAACGGTCGATGGCTATGGCCATATCGAAAGGCTCGCTATAGGCCAGCACAAAGAAATGCCCCGCTCCCACAGCCACATCATCTTTCAGCATGCAGCTCACCGTTTTCTTGCCATTGGCAGGCAACTCGAGGACGGCAGTCCCGGCACCAATCTCCATCACGTGCCACTGCTCCTTCTCGTCGACAAAAGCCACTGCGAAATAGAGCCTTTTGCTCTGTCCATTGGCAACCTCAAGCTCCAGTACACTCCCCCTGCTGACACGTGCCATTTCACCATTATAGGCTGGATTACTGACAGTAACCGACATCTGATAGTCGCTCTCGGTGCTTATTGTGCCGCCACTCTGACGTGTATGGGTGCGAAGCCATGCCGCCAAACGTTCGGTAACAGCACCTCTGTCCACTGTGTAGTAACGGCTTCCGCCTGAGCGCTCGCCCACTGTCTGCCCGTCGCGTGTCCAGTTCTGGGCCGACAGGCCACTAATGGAAAACGCAAGCATTGCAATAGCCAAGAGAGTCATTTTCATGATTAAAGAGTTTGCTATATTTCGTTGCATCGTCAATTATGTTGTTTCGTTGTCTCGGTGTTTCGGTGCTTCGATAAAAAAAACAGAGTTGGAGAACAGTCCGAGAGCCGTTCCCCAACTCATTGATGTTCAACCTAAAGACTACCAGGCGAAGAGAGGACGGTTCTGCATCATCTCGTTGACCTGGCCGGCGATGCGGGTGCGGACAGCCTCATCGGTGGGGTTGCACAGCACGGTGTCGATCATGTCGACGATAACGGCCATGTCGCCCTCTTTCAGACCACGAGTGGTGATAGCAGGCGTTCCAACGCGCAGACCGCTGGTCTTGAAGGCACTGCGGCTGTCGAAAGGCACCATGTTCTTGTTGACGGTGATGTCGGCGGCAACCAAAGCGTTCTCTGCCTCTTTACCGGTCAGCTCGGGGAACTTGGTACGAAGGTCGATGAGCATCAAGTGGTTGTCGGTACCACCGCTGATAACCTTGTAGCCCTTGTTGATGAAGGCCTCGCACATGGTCTTGGCGTTCTTCATCACCTGCTGGATATACTGGTCGTAGCTGTCGGTCAGGGCCTCTCCGAAGGCAACAGCCTTGGCGGCGATGACATGCTCCAGCGGGCCGCCCTGAGTGCCGGGGAACACGGCGCTGTCAAGCAGGGCACTCATTTTCTTTATCTCGCCCTTCGGGGTGGTCTTGCCCCAGGGGTTGTCGAAATCCTGACCCATCAGAATCATACCGCCACGGGGACCGCGGAGGGTTTTGTGGGTGGTGGTGGTGACAATATGGCAGTACTTCAAGGCATTGTTCAGATAACCTTTGGCGATGAGGCCGCTGGGATGGCTGATGTCGCCCATCAGGATGGCTCCTATCTTGTCGGCTATCTCGCGCATGCGTGCCCAATCCCAGTCGCGGCTGTAGGCCGAGCCACCACCGATGATGAGCTTCGGACGATGCTCAAGGGCTTTCTTCTCCATGTCGTCGTAGTCGACCCTACCGGTCTCTTCTTTCACCTGGTAACCAACCACTTTATAGTTGATACCGCTGAAGTTGACGGGGCTGCCGTGGCTGAGGTGGCCGCCGTGGTTGAGGTCCATACCCATAAAGGTGTCGCCGCTATTGAGGCAGGCCAGGAACACCGCCATATTGGCCTGAGCTCCGCTGTGGGGCTGCACGTTGGCCCAGCAGGCTCCATAAAGCTTCTTGGCACGCTCTATGGCGATGGTCTCGCTCTGGTCCACCACCTGGCAGCCGCCATAGTAACGCTTGCCAGGATAGCCCTCGGCATATTTGTTGGTCATAACGGAACCCATGGCTTCCATCACCTGGTCGCTGACAAAGTTCTCGGAGGCAATCAGCTCGATGCCTTTGGTCTGACGCTCACGCTCTTTCTTGATGAGGTCAAAAATCTCGTTATCTCTTTGCATATCAATAATATGTTTTAACTATTAACTTTTTATTGGAAATGCAAAAATACAAAAAAAATCATAATCTTTGCATTTGAAGCACAAAAAAAACAAAAAAAGCATGTTCTGATATCTTTCATAACATTAGTGAGCACTAAGCAGCAGTACAAAATAACGTGTAATTACCTCCTATCCTCTCTGAACCCTACAGATGAGCCCCGCAGGCAAGCCCCGTAGGGGCGGCATATAACAGCCGTGGGCGCGAGCCCACGGAACAATGCCCCCCCTTCTCCGCCAACAAGCCCTGTAGGGGCGGCATATAACAGCCGTGGGCAAGAGCCCACGGAACGATGACCCCCCTCTCCGCCAACAAGCCCCGTAGGGGCGGCATATTAGGAAACAGTAAAAATGAGGTGTTTACAATTTTTATTATGCCTATTTGATTGTATCAGCTTATTATTGCAATATCATTATCCGCATTTTCCACCAAGAAGCCTCGGAGATACTTAATCTTAATTCAAATTTCGCATGTATGCGAAATATTTGATATTAAGTCGCCTATGGCGAGAAATCTTACAAATCTACTCAAATCAAACAGATAAATTTGGATTATTATTTATAATATTTTTTTTCTCCGCTTCGCTATCGAAAGCTTCACTGGAGCTTTCTTCACACCTACGGGGCTCAATGTAACTGCCTGGTTTATACCGTGGGCTTTCGCCCACGGCTAATATAAGTCGCCCCTACGGGGCTACGAAAAGAGGTTATTTAATTTTGAACAGTTACTTAACCAAATAAAGACATAAAGATTTATTTTGCTTTTTTAATTATCATTTTGCTTTTTTTTAGTATTTTTGCAGATTGTTTTGAAACCGTAAATTATAAAAATGAAACGAGTTTTTTGCTTTCTGATATTGGCTTTTGTCGCCTTATTAACCATTGATGCTCAAAAACTTGAGATACAACCCAGCACCAAGCTCTACGGGTATAAAAACAGCGAGGGCGCATGGCAGATTGCACCCCAATTTGCCTATGCTTTCCCTTTTCAGGGCCATTTCAAACGCTTCGCTGTGGTGAAAATCGACAAGACGTGGGGCTGCATCGACACCCGCGGCAACAGAATAGTCCGCAATATTTTCTTCTCCAAAGAAGAAGCCGAAGTGGCGGGGCTGGAGTGGGAAAAAGGCGACGAGCCGGGCAAATGGCTCTACCCGGCACAAAACCCCGCCGACGGCAAATGGGGCTTCGTGGATTATTATGGCAACTGGAAATTCGAACCCCAATATGACGGTGCGTCGCAGTTCTTTGGCGACGAGCCCATGAGCTTCTCGGCTGTGAAAACCGCCGGCCGATGGGGATGCATAGACCGCAAAGGCGTGATGGTCATCGCTCCCGTTTTCATGGAACAAGCTCATGCCGACCTGGCCGGCAAGCAGTGGATCCACAGCCGCCATTACGACACCTGGCGCTACCCCACTCGCGACAAAGAAAGCGGCAAATGGGGCTACGTCAACTATCTGGGACGTTGGGTAATAAGTGCCGAATATGAGGACTACGACTTCTTCGGACCCGACAATAACTACATCTACGCTCAGGTGAAACAAAACGGGCGCTGGGGCAGCATCGACCGCAACGGCAACGTGGTGTCACGCTGCATCTTCTTCTCCCGCGAAGATGCCGACTATGCCCTCAGCCAGCTGGAGCATGGGCGTCCCTTAGAGGGCTGGCGGCTGCCCGTCACCGACCTCGCCACAGGCCTCTGGGGGTGGGTGGACCAAACCGGAGAATGGTGCATCAGCCCTGAATACCAAGATGCTTCGCACTTCACCAACGACACCGGCCTCTTCGCCACCTGCAAAATCGACGGACGCTGGGCCAGCATCGACGACCAAGGCGAGCTGCTTTCCCAGCCTGTCTTCACCCTCAGCAGCGAGGCCTGGCAGGCTGGCTACGAGTGGGACAACGACCAAGAGCTGGGGCACTGGCTCTACCCCATAAAGAACCTCGCCACCGGCTATTGGGGCTATGTGGACTTCCGCGGCAACTGGGTGATAGAGCCCACCTTCGAAGACGCCAAGCTCTTCATAAAGACATGGAACAACCGCGCCGCTCCTGCCAAAATGGACGGACGTTGGGGATGCATAGACCACACCGGACAATTCGTGGTAAAAAACATCTACGTCACCTCCGCCGATGCCTT
>JAFSQF010000088.1 GCA_017446745.1 Bacteroidales bacterium | reverse complement strand
TACTACTGAACGGAAACCCCTACGGGGATTGAGATATGAGGGTTTGTTTTTTACTACTGAACGGAAACCCCTACGGGGATTGAGATATGATGGTTTGTTTTTTTACTACTGAACGGAATCCCCTACGGGGATTGAGATATGAGGGTTTGTTTTTTTACTACTGAACGGAATCCCCTACGGGGATTGAGATATGAGGGTTTGTTTTTTACTACTGAACGGAAACCCCTACGGGGTTATTTATAGAAGCCCTTTTTATATGTTTGTATTTCATTACCTTATATGCTCAATTATTTTGCTCTGTTATTCATTATCGAATTTATTGTTTTTTCCAAAACTTCGGGAACAAAAATCCCATAAGTTCGGGAGTGAAAAATCCACAACTTCGGGAATGAAAATCCCATATTTTCGGGAATAAAAATCCCACAACTTCGGGAATGAAAATCCCACAACTTCGGGAATAAAAATCCCATAAGTTCGGGAATAAAAATCCCATAAGTTCGGGAATTGTGATATTTAAAATACTGTAAATAAGTTTAATAGTGTTATTTGTTAAAATTTATTTTTTTATCCGAAAAAATGTGTGTAATTTTGCATCGAAAATGAGACAAAATTCGATGTATGATGAGTGAATATAAAGAGAGAATTTTCGACCGTCTTTTGAAGTGGAAACTTGAGGGTATGGGGGCTGTCCTGATCGAGGGACCCAAATGGTGCGGGAAGACCACCACTGCCGCGCAATTGTGCCGGAGTGCACTCTACATGAACGACCCCAAGACGTTCCAGCGCAATATGCAGTTGGCCGACAGCGACCCCCAGATGTTGCTTGAGGGCGATGTGCCGCGCCTTATCGACGAATGGCAGGAGGCTCCCAAGCTATGGGATACGGTGCGCTATGAGGTGGACCGCCGTGGCGAGGACGGCCAGTTCGTGCTCACCGGCTCGGCGGTGCCTGCCGATATGAGCCAGGTGCACCACACCGGCACCGGGCGTATAGTGAGGATGGCTATGCGCACGATGAGCCTGTGGGAGTCGGGAGACTCGACGGGTGACGTCAGCCTGCTGGCTCTCTTCAGCGGCTCGGCACGCAACGCCACGACGATGGATAAAAGCCTGCAGGAGGTGGCTTTCTTAGTGTGCCGCGGCGGATGGCCCCGCGCCGTGAGCCAGAAACCGGCACAGGCCTTAGAGCGCGCTTTCGACTATGTGGAGGCCGTGGTGACCAGCGACATCTCGCGCGCCGACGGCGTTCGACGGTCGCCCGACAAGAGCCGTCACCTTATGCGTTCCTATGCCCGCTTCCAAGGCTCACAGGCCCCCATGAGCCGCATACGTGCCGACATCATTGCGGGCGGCGAGAACTCGTTCGACGAAAAAACCTTGGCATCGTACCTCGCCGCCCTGCGCAGCATTTTCGTCATCGAGGACATGCCGTCGTGGAATCCCAACCTGCGCTCGAAAGCCGCCATACGCTCCGTCGACACCCGCTATTTCACCGACGCCTCCATAGCCGCCGCGGCCCTTGGCGTGGGCCCTAAGGACCTGCTCAACGACCTGGAGACTTTCGGACTGCTCTTCGAGACCATGGCGGTGCACGACCTGAGGGTTTATGCCCAGGCCATCAACGGCAGGGTGTACCACTACCGCGACAGCGACGGCCTGGAATGCGACGCCGTGGTGCATCTGCGCAACGGCGACTACGGACTGGTGGAGATCAAACTGGGCGGCGACCGTCTGGTGGAGGAGGGGGCTTCGTCGCTCCGCAAACTCGCCGACAAGCTGGACACCACCAAGATGAAACGGCCGTCGTTCCTGATGGTGCTCACCGCCAACGGCAGCTACGCCTTCCAACGCCCCGACGACGTGTGGGTGGTGCCTATCGGAAGCCTGAGGGATTGAGACCGGGGAACGGAGGGCTTTAAGACATGGCATTGTCCACAAGTTCGGGAATAAAAATCCCATAAGTTCGGGAATAAAATGTCCATAAGTTCGGGAATAAAATGTCCATAAGTTCGGGAATTGATGTACTTAAAATATTGTGTTATAATTGTGTAACTTTTTAATGAAATATTGTTTTTTTATAGCAAAAAATAGACATGTAAGGGCGGCATAAATTTTCATAGAATCACGGCAATTTTCGAAAAAATATTTAGAACAGCAATTACCAGCAATGCACAGCAATTAAACAGTAAACAGCAATTACCAGCAATGCACAGCAATTGAACAGCAATTACCAGCAATGCACAGCAATTAAACAGCAATTACCAGCAATTGAACGGCACTGAGCACCGTAGGGGCGGCATATTATAATTCAACAATTAAACAATTCAATAATTCAACAATTCAATAATTCAATAATTCAACAATTTAACAATTCAACAATTCAACACTGCAACAATAATAAAAATCTTAATATCATGAATAACGACAGTTTAGACATACAGATACTGAAACTCTTTGCAAAGAACCCTTTCACGGGTTTCAACCATAAACAGGTGTCGGCCAAGGTGGGTGCCAGCGACAAGGCGGCACGCCAGCTGGTGCACGCCACCCTGCAGCAGATGGCCGAGGACCGCATCATCATTGAAGAGAAACGCGGCAAATATAAAATCAACCCGCAGCACCTTAACGACGACTTGCTGCCCAAGACCTACGTGGTGGGCACCATGGACATGAAACAGACCGGCAAGGCCTACGTCATCCCGCAGGAGGAGGGCCAGGAGGATATCCTTATAACCCCCAACAACACCGGCCACGCCCTGCATGGCGACACGGTGCGCGTCAGCATGTTCCCCCAGCGCAAGATGCGCAAGCCGGAGGGCAGGGTGGTGGAGGTGCTGCAACGTGCCAAGACCCGCTTCGTGGGGCGCATACAGAAGATGGAGAAATTCGCCTTCCTGCTCTGCGACAACCGCAATATGCCGGTGGACATCTTCGTCGCTCTTTCCGACCTCGGCGGTGCCGAGGATGGCGAGAAGGCCGTGGTGGAGATGACCGAGTGGCCCGAGCAGATGAACAACCCCGTGGGACGCGTGGTGAAACGCCTCGGCAAACCGGGCGACAACAACGTGGAGATGCAGTCCATACTGGCAGAGTACGACTTCCCGCTGGACTTCCCCGCCGAGGTGGAGAAAGAGATGCAGAAAGCCAAATTCAAGATCACGAAAACCGAGCTGAAGAAGCGTCGCGATTTCCGCGACGTCACCACCTTCACCATCGACCCCGCCGATGCCAAGGACTTCGACGACGCCCTCTCGCTGCAGCGCCTGCCCGACGGCAACTGGGAGGTGGGCGTGCATATAGCCGACGTGTCGTACTATGTGAAGCCGGGCAGCGCCACCGACCGCGAGGCCTTCGAGCGCGGCACCAGCGTCTACCTGGTGGACCGCACGGTCCCCATGCTCCCCGAGAAGCTCTGCAACGAGGTCTGCTCGCTGCGTCCCGACGAGGAGAAGCTCTGCTTCAGCGCCGTCTTCGTGATGAACGACAACGCCGAGGTCCTCTCGCGATGGTTCGGCAAGACGGTGATACGCAGCAATAGCCGTCTCTGCTACGAGGAGGCTCAGGAGATGATAGAGCAGGGCGCGCAGGAGGCCGGGAGCGGTGCCGCGGCACCGGCAGCCAACCCCACAACGCGCGAGGCTGTCCTGGTGCTCCACAAACTCGCCACGATCCTGCGCGAAGAACGCTATAAGCGCGGCGCCATCAACTTCGAGAGCCAGGAGGTGAAATTCCAGCTCGACGAGAACGCCAAACCCATAGGGGTTTACATCAAGGAACAGAAAGAGGCCAACTGGCTGGTGGAGGAGTTCATGTTGCTGGCCAACAAGAACGTGGCCGAATGGGCCGGAGGCGCTGGAGATTCTAAAGGCTCTAAAGATTACAGAAGTTCCAGAACCTTCGTCTACCGCGTCCACGACGAGCCTAACCCCGAGAAGCTCAACACCTTCGTGGAATTCGTGGCCAAGCTGGGCTTCAAGATGAAGGTGGGAAGTCGCAAGGCCTTGGCCGACAGCTATAACCGCCTCTTCGAGAGCATCGCGGGACGCGGCGAGGAGTATATGATCGACAGCATTGCCATACGTACCATGTCGAAGGCTTACTACTCCACGCAAAACATTGGCCATTACGGCCTTGCCTTTCCCTTCTACACCCACTTCACCTCGCCCATACGCCGCTACCCCGACCTGATGGTGCACCGCCTGCTGGAGTGCTACCTCGGCGGCGGGAAGAGCGTCAGCGCCGAAGAGTATGAGGAGTACTGCAAACATTGCTCTGTGATGGAGAAACGTGCCGCCGACGCCGAGCGCACCAGCGTGAAATACAAGCAGGCCGAGTACCTGAGCGACAAGCTGGGGCAGGTGTTCCCGGCTCTGATCTCGGGCGTCAGCAAGTGGGGCATCTATGCCGAGATAGAGGGCAACAAGTGCGAGGGCATGATAGGTATAGGCAGCCTGAAGGGCGACTATTACATGCTCGACGAGGACAACTACCAGGTTATAGGGCGTCGCTCCGGCAAGTGCTACAAACTTGGCGACCCGGTGAAAATCCGCGTCCGCAATGTGGATATGATGAAGAAGCAGATCGACTTCGACCTGGTGGAAGAAAGCGCGGCAGAAGAACCTAAAAATTCCAGAAATTCCAGAAATTCCAGAAAGTCCGGAAATTCCGGAAAGTCCGGAAATTCCAGAAATTCCAGAAATTCCGGAAATTCTAGAGGTTCTAGAAAAGAAACCAATTCTAAATCTACTGCAAATACAAAACGCGATGGCAAAAAAATAAAGTAAGTTCGCTGATTTTAAATGTTAATTAATAATATGCCGCCCCTACAGGGCTCAGATAAATAGAGTATTTCAATTCCCGTGGGCTTGCGCCCACGGCTAATATATGCCGCCCCTACGGGGCTCACTCAAATAGGATATCGTTACACCTTATTTTTTTACCATTACAATATTGTTTATTTCTTTATCTTTGCAGATTTAAGACATGATAACAATCTCTTCTGTTTTGATTAATAACCAGTATTTTATACTATGAATGTCGGTGATATCACCTTTGTAATTCTGAATCTGGCGGGGGCTTTGGCGATTTTTTTGTTCGCCATGAAGCTCATGAGCGAGGGTCTTCAGAAATTTGCTGGCAGCAAGATGCGCCACCTGCTTTCCAAGATCACCAGCAAGCCGCTGAGTGGTATCCTCACCGGTGCCGCCGTTACTGCCGCCATACAGAGCTCTACGGCCACCACGGTGATGGCGGTGGGCTTTGCCGGTGCCGGGCTGCTGACCCTGTCGGGAGCCATTGCTGTGGTGATGGGCGCCAATATCGGCACCACGCTGACGGCATGGATCATAGCCCTCTTCGGTATGGGCGGCGGCAACGACAACGGCATCGCCTTCTCGTTGCCTATGTTGCTGGCAACCATCAGCCTTTTCTTTATCTTCTCGAAAAAGGACAAGATGCAGTCGCTGGGCCAGGCCATCGTTGGCCTTGCCTTGCTCTTGGTGGGCATAGAGCTGCTCTCCGGTGTCATACCGGCCTTGAGCGACAACGTGGTGCACACCATCTCCACATGGAGCCACTGGGGTTTCTGGTCGGTGCTGCTCTTCATCGTGGTGGGAGCCCTGCTCACCATCATCCTGCAGACCTCGGCGGCCATGACCGCCGTCATCCTCCTCATGGCCAGCCAGGGCTGGATAGAATTCCCTATAGCCTTGGCCCTGGTGATGGGGCAGAACCTGGGCACCACTCTGACGGCCCAGGTGGTGGCTGTCACCACCGGCCCCACGGGGAAACGCACAGCACGTGCACACCTCGTGTTCAATATGGCCGGCGTGATCCTATGCCTCCTCTTCTTCGTGCCTATCTGCAATGGCATCATGTCGGTCACGGGCATCACCGACGACCTGTCGGACCCTTTCAATAAGGAACGCTATCCTATAGCAATCACTATCTTCCACACTTTCTTCAACGTGGTGACCACCATAATACTGGCTTTCTTCATCCCTCAGATTGTGAAGATAGTGGAATGGATGGTGCCCGACAAGAAAGCCGACGATGGCGAGGAGGAGTTCCGCCTCACCTACCTGGAGCCCAACCTGCTCTCCACTGCCGAGCTTAACCTGCAGTCGGCCAAGAGCGAGATTGAGGTCTTCTCGAAGCGTGTGCTGCGGATGTATACGTTCCTCCCCGGCCTTCGCACCGCCAAGAGAGAGGAGGACTTTGAGGCCATCATGCAACGTATTGCCAAGTATGAGGATATCACCGACCGTATGGAGCAGGAGATAGCACGCTTCCTGACGCGCCTGGGCAGCGGCGACGTGAGTCAGCACGCCTCGGAGCGCATAAGCACCATGCTCCGCATCATCGACAACCTGGAGAGCATAGGCGACGCCATCTATCAGATAGCCATGACGCGCAAAAGCAAGCGCGAGGATGCCGTGCACTTCGATGAGAGCCTCAATGCCAACCTGAGCCACATGAGCGAGCTGGTGCAGCATGCGCTCGACATTATGGACAACAACTTGAAAGACTACGACCACGTGGACCTCGATGCGGCCTACGCCGCCGAGCACGATATCAATGCCTACCGCGACTTGCTGCGGTCGCAACACCTCGATGCGCTGAAACTGGGCATCTACGACTTCGCCATAGGCAATGCCTACAGTACCCTCTATGCCCTCTACGAGAAATTGGGCGACTATGTAATCAACGTCAGCGAGGCTATCGACAGCAGCCGCAAACGAACCGAGGAGTGAGGCCATGGGCTGATCCCAAAACAACAATTCATTATTTCTTTTAATTTGAAAATAACATACATATATCACAGCTGTTTCGTGGCCGAGAACGACGATGTGGTGGTTGTCTACGACTATTGGAGAGACAACGAGGCGGCGACGTTGGCCCATATCCTTGAGGGGGTGGGCGAGAGGCAGCTTTACTTCATTGTGTCGCACTTCCACGAGGACCATTTCAACGCCTCCATAGTGGACTACGAGGGGGCGAGGCTGCTGGTGTCGTACGACGCCGCCAAGCGCCGCCGGCTTCCCAAGGAGAGGCTCAGCGCCGTGCTGCGTCCCGCCGACATCTACGAGGACGAGCACCTGAAGGTGCATGCCATGCGCTCCACCGACGTGGGTATCTCGACGCTGACAACAATGCCCGACGGCACCACCATCTATCATGCCGGCGACAATAATAACTGGTATTTCGTCGAGAACGAGGGAGAACATATACGCTGCACGCTCGACGAGATGGAGGGGATGTTCCTCTCGAACTTGCGCGAGGTGAGGAGCGTCAGCAAGGCTGTGGACTATCTGATGTTCCCTGTCGACCCGCGTCTGGAGGGCGAGATGCTCAGGGGCGTATGCCAATGCCTGCAGCACCTGAAGGTGAAGCATTTCTATCCGATGCATACCTGGGAGCGCTGGGACGAGGTGCGGCGTGGCGTGGAGCAGCTGAAAGAGCTTTTCCCGGAGACGGTGTTCGTGATGCCGGAGATTTTAGGTTAAGTGGCTGACCTAAATTAACTTTCATTTTCTTTGAACAGCAATTGCCATAAATGACCAGCAATTACCATAAATAATATTTATAGAACGTGAATGCCCGTGAATTATCATAAATGTCAATTAATTTTGACCGCTTACTTAATGATTATCCGCAAACAGCACAAATTTGAAATCGCGTCTCTCCGAGACGCAGCGACGGGTTGGATTTATAGTCCCCCAGACTGCACTCCGTTTGTCTGGGGTTAATAAGAATATGCCTCTCCGAGGCATTATTGTGGCAATAGCGGATAATTATTTCTGAGCCCCGTAGGGGCGGCACATAATAGCCGTGGGCGAGAGCCCACGGAACGATGCAATTCTCCCCCCTCTCTTCACCTCAGAGCCCCGTAGGGGCGGCATATAATAGCCGTGGGCGAGAGCCCACGGAACGATGCAATCCCCCCCCCTCTCTACACCTCTGAGCCCCGTAGGGACGGCATATTATCAGAGTGTTGCTGAGATGGACTGTAGGGTTTCTTTGAGGGCTTTTATCTTTTTGGGGCGTAGCAGGTGGAGCAGCCAGAGGTGGCTGTTGCGTGCTATTGCTTTGAGCAGGTTGACGACAGAGGCTTCGAGCAGGGCGCCGATATGCGCCAAGGCTATGGGCACCACCCCCCACCAGGCTCCAAGGTCGGCGAGGCGGCTCATCCAGAGGCCGTCGCCGCAGGCCACCACGATGGCGATGACTATGGTGTAGAGGATGGTGAGCAGGAAGCGGACGCCGAAGTTCACCGAGCTGCGGAACTGCGGGTCGGCGATGAGGCTGCGTATCAGCAGATGGGTGGGGATGAAGAGGATGGGGAAGCTCAGCAGGCAGAAAAGGACAATCCAACGCAGTGGAGCCCAGAGGACTGTGGCGGCGAGGAATGCCGCCAGGGCTGCAACGCTGAGGAGCGTCAGCGGCAGGCTCCAGCGGTCGGGGAGGGCTTTCTGGCTGATGTGCAGCTCGCGGCAGAGCACGGCATATTGCCGCGCTTTTTCTAAAGTTTCGCTGTTTCGCTGCATCGCTGCATCGCTGTCTTGAGTTTTCGAGGCTTCTTTTGAATCGAACAGTGCTGTTATCTCTTGCCGCATACGGAAGCGGTTCCAGGCGTTGTTCTTCAGGTTTTTCTGACGCCGCATGGTGGGGTTGAGGATGTTGCAGAGGGTGAAGATCTCGTCGTAGTGCTCCTCGTCGCGGATGTCGTGCATCAGAGGGCTTAGGTGCTCGGCCAGGGCTTGGCGCATCTGGTTGAGGGCCACGGCCTCGTTGTCGTGCCAGTTGCTCATGTAGGGCTGCACGGCTATTGGTTTTCCGATATTGACCACCAGGTTGCTGAAGGGGCGTTCATATTCGTCGAAGTCGATGCCCGTGGGCACAATGTAGAGCGGATGGGTGCCGAGTTTCAGCTGTGTCTCGCCGGCGATGCGGAACATGCCCTTGCCCATATTGAGGAGGTGGTGGCGGTCGTTGTGGCGTCCCTCGGCCATGAGGCAGAGAGGGAAGCCGTCGAGGAGCACGTCGCGCGACTTGTCGAAGATCTCGTTGTTCTTGGTCAGGTTGCTCTGTCCGTCGCGAATGCGATAGACGGGAAGGATCTTGAGGAAGGTGAGTATGGCGCGGATGAGGGGCTTCCGGAAGATGTCGGCGCGCGCCAGGAAGACCGGTGGCTTGGGGGCGAAGCAGAGCACTGCAAGAGGCTCCATGAGGGCCTGTTGGTGACACGGGGCTATGATGTAGGCCCCATCGGTGGGGAGGTTCTCGAGGCCTCGCACCGTGAAACTCTGGTAGTGGCATCGCGTGCCGAATTGCACCAGCGGACTGAGGAAATTATATAGCCGGTTGTTATCTTGAATGGCTTTCATTGGGCATAGATGTGGAAAGAGTGTTCGCTCTTGTTGTTGAAAAATAGACTGTTATATATGAATTAACATTTGTTTTGTTTTGCAAAGATACGAAAAGAATCGATTTTGAGTTACTAATAATAATCTAATAAGTAAACGGTCATAATTAGCGCTCATATTCTTTTAACAGCAATTAACAGCAATTAACAGCAATTATCCAGAAATTATTTATAGAATGTGAATGACCATGAATGCCCGTGAATTATCATAAATGTCAAATAAATTTGACTTATTACTTATGTTGAAGAGGCATAGTTTTAAGATATTGTTTTCCATCGTTGCGATGCTTGTTTTCTGCTTGCCGTGCAGTGGGAGGCTGATGGCGCAGGAGGAGCGTGGTGGCGACCAGCTGCTGAGCCTTGCCTCGGTGCTTGACGGCGACACGGTGCCGTTGGTGCACCTCCGGCCGGTGCGCGTGGTCGCGAAATTCGCACTCCTTAGCGAGAAAGAGATCCGCAAAAACCAGAAGCTGATACGCAACGTCAAGAAAACCCTACCTTACGCCAAGGAGGCCCGACGGCGTCTGGAGGAGCTGGAGAACGAGATGGCCGGCATGAGTACTAAGAAGCGTAAGGACTACATCAAACAGGTGGAGCAGGAGCTGCTGGCTGAGTTTCGCGACGACCTGGAGAACCTCACTTTCTCGCAGGGCAAGGTGCTGCTGAAGCTTGTGGACCGCGAGACGGGGAGCAACAGCTACACCCTTGTCGCCGACCTCCGTGGCAAGTTCCGAGCCTCGTTCTACAACACCTTCGCGCGTATGTTCGGCTTCAACATGAAAGAGCGCTTCGACCCCAAGCACAACAAGGACGACAACCTCCTGGATCGCGTGGCCCGCAGTGTGGAATTTGGGAGGCTATAGAAAATATAGACGCTATAGAAACCATAGAAATAATTAAACCGATGCAAAAGGCTGAGAATAAAACCCTACGCTGTTTCCTTGCTGCTGTGCCTATGCGGAGCCAGCCCAGCCATAGGGCCGAGATGGTGAACCAGCTGCTTGAGGGCGACACCGTGGAGTTGCTTGAAGAAAGGGAGGAATGGCTTCGTGTGCGTTCGCACTATGACGGTTATGAGGGGTGGGTGAGTGTGCTTCAGCTCCGTCCGGACGGCTCCGACAGTGGCACAGCGGAAAGCCCGTTCCACCTCTCGCAGTCCGCGACATGCAATGCTGCCGACCCCGTGGCGGTGGCGGAGGGCTACCTCGGTGTGCCATACCTGTGGGGTGGGCGCACCCGGATGGGTATAGACTGTTCGGGATTGATGCAGGTGGCTTTCGGCGAGTGCGGCAAATGGCTTCCGCGCGATGCCTCGCAGCAGGCCCGTTGCGGCGTGGAGGTGGCGTTCGAGGAGCTGCGGCGCGGCGACCTGGTTTTTTTCTGCAATGCCGAGGGCCGCATAGTGCATGTGGGTATTGCCACGGGCGAGGGCCGGATAGTGCATGCGTCGGGCTTCGTGCGATGCGACAGCTTGGAACGCCGCGGTATCGTCGATGAACATGGACGTTGCACGCACACCTTCGCTCTTGCTCGCCGCCCCTGACGGAAAAAAAATTTTACCATAACGCAAAAATAGTGTATCTTTGTACGCTTTTTATGCGGCTAAATTTATGGCAATCACTGAAAACGAACTTATTGCGAATGTAAGGGGCGGTAAATTTGCCCCCGTTTACCTGCTGACGGGCGAGGAGAACTATTACATCGACCGGCTATCGGACTTTTTTGAGAAAGAAATCGTAGCGGAGGAATACCGCGATTTCGACCAGACCGTGCTCTATGGCGGCGAGACGCACATGAGCGAGGTGGTGGGCTGCGCGAAGCGTTTCCCCATGATGTCGCCCGTGCAGCTGGTGCTGGTGAAGGAGGCTCAGGGCATCGACATCAGGGAATGGGACCAGCTGGCAAGCTATCTCGAGAGTCCTATGCCGCAGACCATCCTGGTGCTCTGTTATCGCCATAAGAAACTCGACAAGCGCACCAAGGCGTACAAGGCCATCGACGAGAAAGGGGTGGTGTTCGAGCGCGCCAAGCTATACGACAACCAGGTGCCGGGCTGGATAGCAGACCAGGTCACCAAGAGTGGTTACAGCATCACCGAGCGTGGGGCAATGCTCATCACCGCCGCCCTCGGCAACGACCTTGGCAAGATTGCCAACGAGCTCTCGAAGGTCTACATCTCGCTACCCAAAGGCTCGGTGATCAGCGAAGAGGTGATAGAGAAAGAGATAGGTATCAGCAAAGACTATAATATCTTCGAGCTGCAGACGGCCATAGCACGCCGCGACGTGGTGCAGTGCAACCGCATCGTCAATCATATCGCCGACAACCCCAAGGACAACCCCATCCAGATGATGCTGCCGGTGCTCTACGGTTTCTTTATCAAGGTGATGCTCTACCACCAGCTTACCGACAAGAGGGAAGCCGCCAGGGTCCTTAAGGTGCCCCCTATTGCCGTGCGCGACTATGAGGCCGCGGCACGCAACTACAGCCTCGGCAAGCTGGCCTCGTGCATAGGCTATATCTACGACACCGACTTGCGCAGCAAGGGGGTACGCAACAACGGCACAGTGACCTCAGGCGAGCTGCTGAAGGAGCTGATATTCAGAGTGACACATTAAGGGTACACTTGTGATTATTGAGGTCCTGCAGTGAAAAAAATATGATTATCCGCAGCTACCCGATAACGCCCGGAAAGGGCAGTTAATTAATTCATTGGGCAGTCAGGTGTAGTTTAATTAAGAACGATTACTTAGAAAAAAAGAGATATGCGAGCTACTATAAAACAGATCTTTTTCCTTTGGGTGTTGCTGATGGTGGCTATGATGGGTGCCGTGGCGCAGAATGTGGTGAAAGGGAGCCTGATTGACGATGAGAAAGGCGAGGCTGTTCCTTTCGCGCAGGTTTTTCTGGAGGGCACCAACTATTGGGCTTCCACCGACATCAACGGCTACTACGTCATCAATAAAATTCCGGATGGCGACTATGTGTTGAAGGTTAAATATATAGGCTATCAGGAATATGGCGAGCCGATAACGCTGAAACGCCAGACTTTGGTGAAGAATATCCACCTGAAGCGCTCTACGGTAAGGCTGAAAGATGTGGTGATTACGGGCAACAAGATGGAGGAGCGCAAGATGGAGACGCAGGTGTCGGTAGAGAAAATCACGGCATCGCAGATTCAGCAGATGCCTTCTATTGGCGGCCAGGCCGACTTGGCGCAGTATCTGCAGGTGCTGCCCGGCGTCAACTCCACGGGCGACCAAGGCGGCCAGCTCTATATCCGGGGTGGCTCGATGATACAGAACCTCACCCTTTTGGACGGCATGGTGGTGTACAATCCGTTCCACTCCATAGGTCTGTACTCCATTTTCGAGACCGACGTGATCCTCAATGCCGATGTCTATACCGGAGGCTTCGGGGCCGAATATGGGGGACGCATGTCGTCGGTGCTCGACATCACCACGCGCGACGGCAACAAGAGGCACCACACCGGCAAAGTGGGCCTCAACACCTTCGGCGCAAGCCTGATACTCGAAGGCCCATTGAAAAAAGAAAAGCCTAAATCGCCGTCGACCATCACCTATCTGCTCACCGCCAAGAACTCGTTCCTCTCGAAGAGCTCCACGCTGCTCTACCCCTATATCGAGGGTGGGCTGCCTTTCGATTTCCTTGACCTTTATGGCAAGATATCAATCAATTCGAACAGAGGAAGCAAGATAAATTTCTTTGGCTTCCGCTTCGACGACCGGGTGGACAACTACCAGTCGCTGGCCGACTACCACTGGAACAACTACGGCATGGGCACCAATTTCGCACTGATGACAGGTTCTTCGTCGCTTATCGACGGAACCATAGCCTATTCCAACTACATGATGAACCTCGACGATGGCAGTAACAAACCGCGCTACAGCTCGATAGGAGGGTTCAATATGCAGCTGGCCGTGGTGAATTTCTTCGGCGTCAACAAGCTGAAGAGTGGTGTCAGCGTTGAAGGCTATACCACCGATTTCCAGTTTATAAACGACTATGGCGTCAGCCGCAAGCAGAAGGAGAACACCACGTCGATATCGGCTTTCAGCACTTTCAACGCCCACCTTGGCAAAGTGCTGCTCGACCCGGGGCTGCGCTTCGTCTACTATGCTTCGCTTGGCGAGGCGAGCGTGGAGCCCCGCCTGGCGGCCAAGATGAACCTCGGCGAGCGTCTACGCATCAAGATGGCCTCGGGACTTTATAGCCAGATCTTGCTTGACTCGCGCTCCGACCGCGACATCGTGAACATCTTCACCGGCTTCCTTACCGGCTCGGGGCAGCTCAACACCCCGCCGACGTTCCTCGGCGAGACGGTGGAAAATATGGTGCAGCGCGCCAAACATATTGTCCTGGGTGTGGAATATGATCCGGTGGACCACTTGAGCCTCAACCTGGAGGTGTACTACAAGAGCTTCGACCAGCTGATAGGCTCGAACCACAACCAGATATACAGCCGCAGCGACCCGGCATACGTGCCGGGAGGCATTTATGAGAAACCCGTCTACCTGATGACGGATTTCATCATAGAGAAAGGCCATGCCAAGGGCTTGGATATCAGTGCTTGCTATGACTTGGAGCGGCTGTATCTGTGGGCCACCTACTCGCTGGCCTACGTGGAGCGCACCGACGAGCTTCAGACCTACAACCCGCACTACGACCGCCGCCATACCGTCAACCTGCTGACCACCTATGCCTTGGGCGAGGACCGCGAATGGGAGCTCAGCGGGCGTTGGAGCTTCGGCAGCGGCTTCCCCGTGACGTTGACGGCAGGTCTCTACGAGAGGCTTCCCTTCGGACAGGGCATGAGCACCGACTACACCACCGAGAACGGCGAAATGGGCATCTACTACGGCGATATCTATGCCGGGCGCTTGCCCACATATCATAGGCTCGACCTCGGAGCCAAACGGAAGTTCTCCATTGGCCGTCGGGGGCTGCTGGAGCTCTCGCTGAGCGTCACTAACGTCTACAGCCGCAAGAACATCTTCTATTTCGACCGCCTGACGGCAGGGCGCGTGAACCAGCTTCCCCTGCTGGTGTGTCTCGGCGCTAATTTCAGCTTTTAGATTTTATAGATTGTATAGAGCTTCTATATTTTCTAGAAGCTTTTAGATTTTCCAGTCGATGGGCTGAAGTCCGTGGAGCTGGAGATAGGCGTTGGCCTGCGAGAAGTGGCGGCAGCCGAAGAAGCCGCGGTAGGCGGAGAGCGGCGAGGGGTGCGGCGCTGTGAGCACCAGATGGCGGCCTTTGTCGATGAAGGCGCTCTTGCTTATGGCGTAGCTGCCCCAGAGGAGGAATACCAGGTTGTTGCGGCGTGCGGAGAGCTCGCGGATGGCGGCGTCGGTGAAAGCCTCCCAGCCGTGGCGCTGGTGCGAGCCGGCCTGGTGGGCGCGCACCGTCAGGGTGGCGTTGAGGAGCAGCACCCCCTGTGCGGCCCATCCGCTGAGGTCGCCGCAGGAGAGGGGGATGTCGGTGCCCAGGTCGCTGTTGATTTCCTTGATGATATTGACCAACGATGGCGGTACGGCAATGCCTTGGGGGACACTGAAGCAAAGCCCCATGGCCTGTCCCGGCTCGTGGTAGGGGTCCTGCCCAAGGATGACGACCTTCACCTTGTCGAACGGCGTTCGGTCGAAGGCGGCGAAGATGTCGCTGCCTTTGGGATAGCAGGTGTACTGCTGGCGTTCGGCGACAAGGAAGTCCTTGAGTTGTGCAAAATAAGGGGCTTCGAACTGAGGCCGCAAAACCTCAAGCCACGAGGGGTCAATGTTAATCATTTTTTTTGTTTTTTTCGATATTTCGATTATTCGATGTTTCGATGTTTCGATGTTTCGATATTTCGATGTTTCGATATTTCGATATCTCGATGTTTCGATATCTCGATGTTTCGATATTTCGATATCTCGATATTTCGATGCTGCGATATTACGATGTTTAGTTTTTTTGCTTAAATGCTTAAGAAGGGGTTGTATTTTTTTTCGTCGCCTATGGTGCTTTGTTCGCCGTGGCCGGGGAGGACGGCATAGGGGTCGGGAAGGGTAAGGAGGCGCTCCTTGATTTTCTCTATCAGCAAGGCGTAGTTGCCGCCAGGCAGGTCGGTGCGGCCTATGCTGCCTTGGAAGAGGGCATCGCCGGTGATGACGGCTTCTTCGGAGGGCACGACGAAGCAGATGCTGCCGGGGCAATGGCCCGGCACGTAGCGGCATTCGATGTCTATGGAACCCACTTTCAGGATGTCGCCATCATCGATATAGTTTGCCGGCAGGTCGTCCATGCTCTTCACTTCGAATCCCATCATGGAGCCATAGGCTTCGGCTTGGCGGAGCAGTTTTTTCCCTTCGCTATGCATGGTGACGGGCAAGGCGAAGCGTTGGCAGCATTCGCGCAGGCCGCAGATATGGTCCACATGGGCATGGGTGAGCAGCAAGAGGGTGGGTGTGAGGCCCTTGCTGTCGAGGAACTGGTATAGTTGGGCATCCTCGTAGGAGGCTTCCGGGGCGGGGTCGACAAGGGCGCACTGCTTCGCCACCTCGTCGTAGATGACGTAGCAGTTCACCCCGAAATGGTTGAAGAGGAATTGCTTGATCATGGTTTATTCTCGATTGTCCGATGCTTCGATGCTTCGATGCTTCGATGTTTCGATGCTTCGATATTTCGATATTTCGATATTCCGATGTTTCGATGTTTCGATATTATGCTTCAATCCATTTCTGAAGTTCCTCTTTCTGGAGGGCCGGGATGTCGAGTTTCAGCTTTTTTCGTAGTCCGCCGAGGTCGTTGAAGAGCTTGTTGACGTTGGCTTCCTTAAGCTGGCTGATGGTGTTGATGCCGGCCTTGCGCAGGGCTGGTATCCATGCCGGCGTAACGCCATGGGCTGCGAACTCTTCGTCGGAGGTGACGGAGGCTTTCTTCTCGGGTTTCATCTGAGGGAAGAGGAGGACGTCCTGTATGGTCTGTGCACCGGTCATCATCATGGTGAGGCGGTCGATGCCTATGCCCATGCCGCTGGTGGGGGGCATGCCGAACTCGAGGGCGCGGACGAAGTCCATGTCGATGAACATGGCCTCGTCGTCGCCTTTCTCGCTGAGGCGCAGCTGTTCTTGGAAGCGTTCAAGCTGGTCGATGGGGTCGTTGAGCTCGCTGTAGGCGTTGGCCAGCTCCTTGCCGCATACGAAGAGCTCGAAGCGTTCGGTGAGGTTGGGGTTGTCGCGGTGGCGCTTGCAGAGGGGCGACATCTCGATGGGGTAGTCGGTGACGAAGGTGGGCTGGATGAGGGTATGCTCGCATTTCTCGCCGAAGATGGCGTCGATGAGTTTGCCCTTGCCCATGGTCTCGTTGGTCTCCACGCCCAGCTGGCGGCAGGCCTCGCGGAGCTCCTCCTCGCTCATGTCGGCCACGTCGTAGCCCGTCATCTCCTTGATGAGTTGGCACATGGGGGCGCGGCGGAAGGGGGGCTTGAAGTCGATGTCGTTGCCCCACACGTTGACGGTGGTCTTGCCGTGCAGCGTCATGGCGATGCGCTCGAGCATGGTTTCTACGAAGCGCATCATCCAGTTGTAGTCCTTATAGGCCACGTAGATCTCCATGCAGGTGAACTCGGGGTTGTGGGTGCGGTCCATGCCCTCGTTGCGGAAGTTACGGCTGAACTCGTAGACACCCTTGAAGCCGCCCACTATGAGGCGTTTGAGGTAGAGCTCGTTGGCTATGCGCAGATAGAGGTCTATGTCGAGGGCGTTGTGGTGGGTGATGAAGGGGCGTGCGGCGGCTCCGCCGGGGATGCTCTGCAGCACCGGCGTGTCGACTTCCAGGTAGCCCTGCTCGTTGAAGTAGTCGCGCATGGTGTTGACAATCTGCGCACGCTTCACAAAGGTGTCGCGCACCTGTGGGTTGACAATGAGGTCGACGTATCGCTGGCGATAGCGCAGCTCGGGGTCGCTGAAGGCGTCGTAGACCACGCCGTCCTTTTCCTTGACGATAGGCAGCGGGCGCAGGCTCTTGCTGAGTACAGTGAGACTCTTGACATGTATGGAGGTCTCGCCCATCTGGGTTACAAAGACGTAGCCGGTCACACCGATGATGTCGCCAATGTCGAGCAGCCGTTTAAAGACGGTATTGTAGAGGGTCTTGTCCTCGCCGGGGCATATCTCGTCGCGTTTGACATAGAGCTGTATGCGTCCTGCGTGGTCTTGTATCTCCACAAAGGAGGCGGCACCCATGATGCGGCGGCTCATGATGCGGCCGGCAATGCTCACTTGTTGGAAGAGTGTGTTGTCCTTGGGATACTGCTCAAGAATTTCTGCACTGTTGCAGTTGACCTCATAGAGGGCTGCCGGGTAGGGGTTGATGCCAAGGGCGCGAAGCTGTTCCAGCGAGTTGCGGCGCACCTGTTCTTGTTCGGTAAGCTCGTTCATATCTTATTTCTTGTTTTTTTTTGTTGTTCTGGATTTCCGGGGTTTCTTTGCATTCTCTTTGGCTTTCTTTGGTGCGCCGTTTTTCTTTGGCTTGTTGTCGCGGGTTTGGGGCGAATGTTGCGGCGCGGTCTCGTCGATGAGGTCGAAATCTATCTGTTTCTTGAGCATGTTGACGCCGCGCACCCTTATCTTGACGGGGTCGCCAAGTTTGTAGGTCTTGCCCGAGCGGCGGCCTATCACCTGGTAGTTGTCCTCGTCGAGCATGTAGTAGTCGCCGTGCAGGGAGCCTATGGCTATCATGCCTTCGCACTTGTTGCCCTCTATCTCGGCGTAGATGCCCCACTTGCTGACGCCGGAGATGAGCGCGTCGAAGGTTTGCCCTATGCGCTGGCTCAGGTATTCGGCTTGCTTGTATTTCACGCTGGCGCGCTCGGCCTCGGCGGCACGCTTCTCCATCAGCGAGCAGTGCTCGCAGTAGTGCTCGTACTCGTCGGCACTGACCGACTTGCCGCCTTCGAGGTAGCGTTCGAGCAGGCGGTGCACCATAAGGTCGGGGTAGCGGCGGATGGGCGAGGTGAAGTGGGTGTAGTAGGCAAAAGCCAGTCCATAATGCCCTATGTTGTTGGTGGAGTAGCAGGCCTTGCTCATGGTGCGGATGGCTATGCTGTCTATCATGTATTCCTCGCCGCGTCCGGCTATGGACTGGAAGAGGCGGTTGTAGGAGTCGGCGAGGGCTTTGCGCGAGCCTACGCGCATCTTGAAGCCCAGCTTGGCGACAAACTGCACAAAGGTCTCGAGTTTCTCGGGGTTGGGCTCGTCGTGTACGCGGTAGACAAAGGTCTTGGCCTCCTCTTTCTTCTTGCGGCCTGGCCCACCCTTGTCGTTGTCTGCGCTGGGCTTGCCTATCAGCTCCGCCACTTTGCGGTTGGCCAGCAGCATGAACTCCTCGATGAGCCAGTTGGATTCCTTGCTTTCCTTGATATACACGCCAATGGGTTTGCCGTCGGGGTCGAGCTGGAATTTCACCTCCTGGGTCTCGAAGTTTATTGCTCCGTTCTTGTAGCGTTCGGCGCGCAGCGCCGTGGCTATGGCGTGGAGCTTCAGTATGGCCTGGCGCACCTGCTCGGCAGCGTCGCGGTTGGCAGCTCGTGCCACCCATTGCGGCGTTGTGTCGGGCTGCTCTATAACCTCCTGCGCCTCGTCGTAGTTGAGCCGCTGGTCGGAGTGTATCACGCTCTTGCCAAACCACTGGCTGAGGGTGTGTCCTTGCTCGTCGAGCTCGAAGACTGCCGAGAAGCAGAGCTTGTCGCTGTCGGGGCTTAGCGAGCACACTCCGTTGCAGAGCTTCTCGGGAAGCATGGGTATGGTACGGTCGACAAGGTAGACACTGGTGCCGCGGGTGTAGGCTTCGCGGTCGATGGCAGAGCCGGGCTGCACATAGTGCGACACATCGGCGATATGGATGCCCACCTCGCAGTTGCCGTTGTCAAGAGGGCGGTAGGAAAGGGCGTCGTCGAAGTCCTTGGCGTCGGCGGGGTCTATGGTGAAGGTAGTGACTTTGCGGAAGTCTTTGCGCCCCTTGGCTGCCGAGGCTTTGTATTTTATCTTGGCGGCTTCGCGCTCCACCTCTTCGGGGAAGTCGAGGGGGAAGTCATACTCGGCCAGTATGGACTGCATCTCCACGTCGTTGTCGCCCGGCTGTCCGAGCCGTTTCACCACACGGCCCACGGGGTTGTTCATGTTTTCGGGCCAGTCGGTCATCTCCACCACACACTTCTCGCCGCTCTCTGCACCTTGCAGGTCGGCGATGGGTATGAAAATGTCGACCACCATGTTGCGGTTGCCGCACACGAGGAATGCAAAGCGGTCGGTGCGCTGTATGCAGCCCACGAAGCGTGTCTTGGCGCGGTGCAGTATCTCCACCACCTGCCCCTCGGGCTTGTGCATCTTGCGCTGTGGAAACATCAGCACGCGCACCTTGTCGCCGTGCAGCGCATGGCGTGTGTAGTTGGGTGCTATCTGTACATCGTCGCGGCCTTCCTCGTCGGGTATCACGTAGGCTTTGCCGGTCTGCTTCATGTCTATGGTGCCCACTACATAGTTTTTTGGCAGCAGGTCGTCGTTGATGTTCTTGGGATTGATTTTGTATTTGCCGTAGCCTTCTTCGACGAGAATCTTGTCCTCGGCAAACTCTTGCAGTATGGTGATAACCTGTTGGCGTGTCTGCTTGTCGTGAACTCCCACGCGTGCCGCCACCTGCTTGTGGTTGTATGCGTCAAAAGGGTTGTTGGCGTATATCTTGAGTATGGTTTTCTTTAGAGTGTTGAGATCCATTGGGCGTTATGACGTTTCTTTGTTTTCGCCTTTTTCGTTATACTGTGATTTGTGGGTTACCGTCCATGCACGCCTTGTTCCGTAGGCATATCAACAGCCTGTATGAAGCCGCTGCGGATAAGGTAGGCGTCGATTTTGGGTTCCCGTCCCATAAGGTCCTTGAAGAGCGCGGCAGGGTGGCGCGTGCCGCCTTTGCTGAGTATTGTGGAGCGCAGGCGCGAGGCGGTGTTGGCGTTGAAGATGCCCTCTTTCTGGAACAGCGAGAAGACGTCGGCATCGAGTATCTCGGCCCATTTGTAGCCGTAGTAGCCTGCGGCATAGCCACCTGCGAAGATATGGGTGAATGCCGTGGAGGTGAGACAGCCCTCATGTGCCGGCAGCAGGTTGATATTGTTCTGGCGCTCAAACTCCTCGATGTTGCCGGTGAGCGGTTCGGTGATGGTGTGGTAGGCCATGTCAATGGAGGCGAAGCCGAGCTGGCGCGAGCAGTAGTAGCCAGCCATGAAATTGCGGCCATTGCGCACGCGCTCTATGTATTCCGTGGGCATTGGCTTGCCGGTCTTGTAGTGGCTGGCAAAGGTGGCGAGGAACTGCGGCTCGTAGCACCAGTTCTCCATCAGCTGCGAGGGCAGCTCCACAAAGTCGCGTTTCACGCTGGTGCCCGAAAGACTCTCGTAGCCTACGTCGCTGAGCATGCCGTGCATGGCGTGCCCCATCTCGTGCATGAAGGTGCTCACCTCGTTGAGCGAGAGCAGCGAGGGGGTGTCGCCCACGGGGCGTGTGAAGTTGCACACCACCTGTATGAGCGGACGCACGTCGTGGCCATCGGTGCGGTATTGTCCGCGGAACTCGGTCATCCACGCGCCGTTGCGCTTCCCTTCGCGCGGGAACATGTCGAGGTAGAGCAGACCCATGAAACGTTGGCTGTCCCACACCTCGAACACCTTCACGTCGGGGTGGTACACTGGCACCGAGTTGTTGGGCTTGAAGCCAAGTCCGTAGAGGCGGCCGTAAAGGTCGAAGATGCCCTGCCTCACCTTCTCGAGCTGGAAGTAGGGGCGCAGCAGCTCTTCGTCGAAGTTGAACTGGTGCTGGCGCAACTTTTCGGCATAGTAGGAGACGTCCCACGGCTGCAGCACAAACCCCTCGGGCTCTTGGCGCGAGGCGTAGACTTGCAGTATATGAACATCTTCGCGAGCCTCGGGGTAGGCGGCTTCTATGAGCTGTGTCATGAACTGGGTGAGGTTCTTGCGGTCGTGGGCCATGCGGTCGTCGAGCACGTAGTCGGCGTAGGTGTCGTAGCCCAGCATCTTGGCCTGCTCCATGCGCAGCTGTGCTATCCGTTTGACAATGTCGCCGTTGTAGCTCTTGCCGGCGTGGTTGCCGCGGCTGTTGTAGGCACGCCACATGGTCTCGCGCAGGCTGCGGTCGTCGCAGTGGGTTACAATGGCGAGGTAGGATGGTTGCTGCAAGGTGAACAGCCAGCCTCCTTTGCCGCGGCGCACCGCCTCGGCGTGCGCCTCCTCCTTGTCGCGCTCCGGCAGGCCGCGCAGCTGCGCCTCGTTGGTCACATGGAGGGTGAAGCTGTTGTTGTCGGCCAGAACGTTGCTGTTGAACTGTTGTGTGAGTTTGGCAAGCTCCTCATTGTTGGCAGCAAAGCGTTTCTTGTCTTTGCCTTTGAGCCCCACGCCGTTGCGTACAAAGCGTTTGTGGCAGTTGTCGAGCAGCATGAGCTGCTCTTCGTTGAGGCCCAGCTGGTCGCGCTGTGCATACACGGCCTCCACCCGCTTGTAGAGCTGTTCGTTCATCCACACAGAGTTCTCGAAACGTGTAATCTCCGGCGAGAGTTTCATCACGAGGCTCTGCAGCTCAGCGTTGGTGTTGCACTCGTTGAGGTTGAACAGCACAGCACTGACACGTTGCAACAGGGTGTCGGCGTATTCCAATGCCAGTATGGTGTTGTCGAATGTTGCAGGGGCTTTTTGCTTGGCGATCTGGTTTATATTGCTTTGGGCCTGGCTTATGGCGGTGTGGATGGCCGGGGTGTAGTGTGAGGCCTGTACGGTGGCGAGAGGCGGTGCCCCGTAAGGCGACTGCCATTTTTCGAGCAGTGGATTGGTTTGTGAGTTGGCTGCGGTGGTTGCTATAGTCATGACAATTAGTAGTTTGAGATGTTTATTCATAAACTTGTCACTTTTTTTTAGGAAAAATATACGTCATTCAACAATAATTGCACAAAGGGTGCGTTTATAGTAGATAACGCATAAAAATCAATTTATTGTTCACAAATACCAAAGAAAGGAAAAAAAACAATGAAGAAACTATTAATACTTGTGGGTGCGGTGGTGCTTGTATCCCTTTTTGCTTCGTGCGGCATAAAGGATGAGCGCGACGCTGCACTGCGTGCCGCCGACTCTCTGCAACAGATTGTCAACGACAAGGACGGTGAGATTGACGCCCTCTTCGATGTGCTCAACGAGATTGAGGACAACCTCACGATGATCAACGCCAAGTATAGTAATGTCCAGGAGATGAAGCGTGGCAACGTGGAGTCCAACTACAATACCAAGAAAGAGATAGCAGCTCAGATAAGCCAGCTCGACAGCATGCTTGCCGCCAACAAGAGCCGTATTGCCTCCCTCAATGCCAAGATCAACTCGCTCAACCGCGACAACGACCAGCTCAAGGAGTTCGTCGCCAAGCTCGAAGAGCGCATGGCAAGCCAGGAGGCCCAGATCTCCCGCCTGCAGGCCGAGATTGAGAGCAACCGCGTGGTGATTACCAACCTCAACCAGAATGTGGCCGACCTCACCGCCACAGTGCAGGAAAAGGAGGAGGTCATAGCCCATCAGATTGCCGAGGCCAACAAAGCCTACTTCATAGTGGGTACCTTCAAGGATCTCAAGAACATGGGTATTGTCAACAAGACGGGTGGCTTCATTGGCATTGGCCGCACGCAGAACACTGTCGACGACATGATTACCGAGAATTTCACCCTTATCGACCGCACCAAGGTGACCACCATCACCATCAACCGCAAGAAAGCCGTGGTCATCTCCAAACACCCCACCAACTCCTACGAGATGGTGATGGACGAGACCGACAACAGCGTGGTGGCCTACCTCCGCATCCTCAACCCCGCCACCTTCTGGAGCCAGACCAAGTATCTGGTCATCTCCACCAAATAGTGTAAGGACACCTTATATTAGATAACGCTCGGTGGGAGCGTGGAAACAGCGCGGGGGGCATTGGTGCCCCCCGCGCTGTTTTACATAACCTCGTTTTGCTACTGCAGCCTCTCTCTTGCTATCCGCGAAAGAGCGGCCATGTTTATTGCCTCAAGTTCCACATCCTCAGGCGCAAGGTCGAGAAGGAACTGCATATAGTTGGGCAGCGTGAGCAGGTCGCCATCGCGCCCTATGTTGTAGTCGCCGAACTTGATGAAATGCCTCACCCCGTATTTCTCCGGGTGTTTCCTTACCGTGGCGATGCTCTTGGCGCGAGCGCTACGGGCTTTCACCTCCATGGGTACACACTCCCCCTTGTAGCGCACAAGGAAGTCAAGCTCCAGCCCCGACTCTTTCTGAAAGAAATAGAGGCTCTGGCCTTTCTTTGTCAGCGTGTCGGCCATAAGGTTCTCGTAAATAGCCCCCTTGAACCCGCCAAGGTTGCCTTGCAGTATGTCCACCCGCGCTGCCGGTCCCAGCATGGCCACTAGCAAGCCTATGTCGGCGGCGTAGACCTTGAAGTTGTTCTCTATGGCGTTGCCCTCCAAGGGGAGGCCTGTGATGCTCGTGTTGTAGCACCGGCGTATGATGTCGGCGTCCTCCAGCCACTGCAGCGAGCCTTTGTAGTACTCCCCGCGACCACCGCCCTCCACCTTTGTGTACTGGTATTTTTTGTTCTCCTTGGCCAGCATCTTGGGCACGGCGTTGAAACAGGCGCGTATGTAGGGCTTGTCTTTGTCGCTGGCGTATTTCACCATGTCGGAGCGGTATTCCCTGAGGATGGACTTCCAGACGGAGTCCACGGCGTTCATGTTGTTGGTCTCAAGCAGTGCGTTGACGGCAGCGGGCAGCCCGCCAACGGCTATATACCTGTTCAGCAGCGTCTTCATTGCCACATGTATGCCGTCCGGCACTGGCGTGGCCTCCTCCATGCAGCGTTTCAGAGCGTCGATGACATCCGTGCCCATGCCGTTGGCCCATAGGAATTCCTCGAAGTCGAGAGGGTACATCTCCACAATCTGTTCGTAGCCAACAGGAACGGAGCTGCCGTTCGTTTCGTGCCCGTTCCGCACTCGCCCCTTCTTTGTCTCCTGCCCGTAGCCCTGGACACCAAGCAACGACCCGGTGGCTATGACGTCGTAGCGCCCGTCTTCCTTGAAGAACTTCAGCGCGGTGCGGGCTTCGGGACAGTCTTGTATCTCGTCGAGTATGATACATGTCTCGCCCGGGACGAACTGGGTGCCTCGCATCTGAGCCGACAGGTTGAGGATAATGGCGTCGACATCCTTCGACCCATAAAAAGCGGTTTTCCGTTCTTCTTGCTTGATGAAGTTGATATAGGCTACGTGCTTGTAATTTTCTTGGGCAAATTGTTGCGAAATATATGTCTTTCCACACTGTCTAATGCCCGCTATGACAAGCGGTGCATGGCCCGGTGTCTCTTTCCATGTTTTTAAAGTGTCTAATATTCTTCTCTTTAGCATAATATTTCGGTTCTCTTTTTATAGTGCAAATATACACTTTTTTTATTGTATATTCGTAATTTTCAAAACGAATTTGTGGTACATTGCCGTAATTTTCCAAACGAATTTTCGGTGTTTCGCCGTAATTTTTACAGCCATATCACGAAAAAGTTGTAACTTTGCACTCGCAAACCGCAAGAAAATGGTTTGCCGAGAAAGCGCATTTTTCGCCTTATTCCTTGTAGTGAACTTCGACAACTCACAACGTGAAAGTATGGAATAAAGGGAAGATGATTGCTCCTATTGGTTTGTATTGTCTTACGATACATCCTTGTGTGGAGCGATTTATTGAACCTGATTTTACTTTCAAGGGAGTCGAAGCCCTCACTACAAAAATGAGGTTGCAATGGATGGCTCCACTTTCTTGTTGTATATACATGTATAATGCCAATGAGTCTGCGGCACATTATTGTAAACTCAATTCAACAAATGAAAAACAGCATTATCTCTCTGGCAGCACTCTTTGCCGTTACGTTCCTTGCTTCGTGCACCAAGGATGCTGCCAATGACAAGGTTTTCAAGGCCACAGCGGAGCCTGCGGCCGAGAACGCCAAGGTTGCCCTTAGCGGCAGTCGCCTGCTGTGGCAGGCGGGGGACCAAATCAGCGTGTACGACGCTTCGTCGAACTCGGCTGTGTTCGGGCTCGCCTCTGGTGCTGGCACCGCCAATGCGGAGTATACCAAAGTTTCTGGCACAACACCCTCCGCTACACCTTACAGCGCGGTGTACCCCGCTGCCATTCGCACGGGTGCTACTACGGTGAGCCTGCCGGAGGTGCAGCACACACCCGACGGGTCGCTGACAGGCCTGCCCATGTACGCCGTGAGCGACGACATGGAGCTGCACTTCTACAACCTGTGCGGTGTGGTGCGTTTCCGCCTGTCGGCCTCTTCGGCCGTCAGCGTGAGCCGCAT
>JAFSQF010000087.1 GCA_017446745.1 Bacteroidales bacterium | reverse complement strand
GCTGCTCAGCATCTTCGCATTGCTCCCCGTGACAATCACTTCAGTGTTTGGCTCCTTGTAAAAGCTCCTCAGCGTCCGTTCAAACTCTACTATATCCTGCACTTCGTCAATCATAATGTAGTTGCATTTCCCTTCGGCCATCTGAGCGTCGATGTATTCGTTCAGGTCGGTATAGGTTCTAATGCCGTCGAATTGGCGTTGCTCCTTGTCGATGAATATCACATTACCCTCTTCAGACAACTTTTCACACAGATAACGCAGTATGCAACTCTTGCCCACCCGCCGCTGTCCGGTGAGCACTATGGCCATATCTTTACCAAACCATTTGGTAATTTTGTCTATATATCTTTGTCGTTCAATCAATTTCATAATAATATGATTATATTTGACAATGCAAAGATACAAAATATTCGTGAATTATATTTTATAAAATGGAATTATATTTATTTTTGTCACATATACTTTATATAATTCAATCCTCCTCGTCTCACACGGCCCGCACCTCGTAGTCGTTGAAAAAACGTATGGATTTCTTATTGCTCATTGTCGTTAAATATATTCATGCAGTCCAATATTCATTAACTATTCAAAAGGGGGATAGGACTTGTTTCAACATCGGATTGCAAATCCTTATATTAAATAGTGTCGGATTGCAAATCCGACACAACAGATTGCAAATCCGACACAACAGAAGTGCCAAAGGCAGGAAGGAACTCGTTGTCAGTTTGCTTCGCCTTCTCTGGCCATGTTCTGGAGTTCCATCTTGCCGAAGCGGAGGGTGACGGAGAGGCTAATGAAGCGGCTGTCGGTGTGGGAAAGGCTGTAGCCGAGGAGGTAGGGGTTGGTGTTCCACGACTGGGAGCGGTTCCAGTTGAAGAGGTCGGTGACATTGAGCACCACCGAGAGACGTTTCTGCCAGAAGTCGGCGCTGAGGCCCATATCAATGGTGTAGCCGCTTTGACGCTCGACGAAGAGGGCTTGTGTGGGCGAGGCGTAGTTGCCCGAGAGGTTGAGGCGCACACGCCCGGCGATGTTGGCCCAGCAGTTGAGGCGGAGGCTGTAGGAGGTCATGGCACTGCTGTAGTGTCCCGCCTTGGGGTGGTCTACCTCGTAGCCCGAGCGGTAGAGGTTGGCATAGAGGCGGATGTTGAGCCACGCCGCGGGGCGGTAGGTAAGGTTGCCTTCGACACCGGCCCGGTAGCTGCTGCCCACGTTGTAGGGGGTGCTGAAGGAGATGAGGCGTCCGAGATAGGGGTCTATTTCGCTGGCTGCCTCGCGGCAGTAGTCGATGTCGTTGGTCGAAAGGCGGGCGTAGCTCTCGATGCCCACCGAGCCGTGGGAGGCGAAATAGCGGTTCCAGCTGATATCGAGGCTGTGGGTGTGACCAGCCTTGAGGTCGGGGTTGCCCACCTTGTAGGTGTCTTCGTCGTAGCGGCGGGTGGTGGAGAGGTTTTCGGCCGTAGGCATGGAGGTGGCGAGGGAGTAGGCGAAGCGGAAATAGTGCATGTTCTTGGTGCGATAGGTGAGGCGTAGGGAGGGCTTGAGATAGAAATAGGCGAAAGAGGTATCGTCGGGGAAGAGCGCATCCAAAGAATAACGGCATTGGTTCCAATATACACGCAGAGCCAGGGTCATGGTGACAGTTTTCCACTTGTGGCGCCAGCTGGCTGAGGCAGAGGTCTGCATAGTGCGGTTAGTCTTATCGAAACGGCGCAGCAGGTCGAGACTGTCGTATGTCATTGTGGTAGAGCCGAAGAAGCTGGGTGACGAATAGTCGCTCGCCTGCGAGGGGACAAGCGAGAGCCCCAACGTCAGTTCGTCGTCGAGGGTGAGAGGGCGGTTGTAGTCGGCACTGAGGGTGAGGCTGTTGTTGGTCATGCCGCCGAGGTAGGTTTTGTCGAAGTCGGCCAGTTCCTGTGGCAGTATGCCTTCAAGCAGGGTGTAGTCGCGCTGTAGGGTGCGCTCACTGTGGCTATAACCACCATTTCCGTAGAGGGTTAGGGATAGGTTGTGCCCTTCGTTGTCGAACCTGTGTTTCCAATTCAGATTGGCCATGCCAATCAGTCTGAAGGACTTGCTCTCCTGGCTGTTTGAAAAAGTGTAGTGCAACATCTGTGGGAAGTAATACCATTGGTCGGTAGTGGAAAGCGTTTTATTAATGGCAGGGAAAGTCACTGCCAAGCCGAAAAGGGAGAGGTCGTTCAGGGAGTCGATTTGATAGCTGAGGCTGACGGCCATGGTGCCGGTGTAACGATTGTTACAGTTTTCTGTGGCAGTGGTGGTGGCGGCCGTAGTGTCGAATCCTTCAGTGCCATCCTGACGGAATAGCGAGCTAGAATGCTCCGTCTTGTGGGTGGGCGTGCTGTTTACGCCCAAGTAGAGGTTGGCATAGAACTTTTCGTTCTTCAACACATAGCTTGCCCACGGGCTGAGCGATGGGCGGTTGCTGCCGCCGAGGCCGAAAGAGAGGAAATGGCTGTTGCGAATCTTGGCACTGGTGACGATGTTGATGATGTGGCAGCCCTCCTCCACCATGTATTTGGCGGAGGGGTTCTTGATGACCTCGATGCGGTCGATGGCGTCGGCGGGCAGCGACTCGAGATAGACTTTCAGCGTGTTGCCATCCATGTGGGTGGGGTAGCCGTTGATCCATACCTCTATGTTGGTGGAGCCGCGCATGGTGATGTTGCCTTCGATGTCCACCTCCACGCTGGGGGCATTCTGCAGGGCGTCGAGAGCAGTAAGACCTCGGACGGTCTCGTCTTCTGCCACATTGTAGCTTACCACCTCGCCTTCCATGCTGTAGATGGGTCTTGGGGCGCGGACGGAGATGGCCTTGAGGGTTTTGACCCGCTGCTGGAGCAGAAGGCTGTCCTGCCGCAGCGAGTCTTGGTGTGACATCACATGG
>JAFSQF010000086.1 GCA_017446745.1 Bacteroidales bacterium | reverse complement strand
CGATATGTCGTCAATATGTTGTTCGCCCTCAAGGAGGCTGTTTAAGAATTCGATAAGGAGGCTTTTATTTACCTCTTGGCCGAAGATTCGTTTAAAGCCTACGTCGGTGAATGGATTGATAAATTTTGACATGATAAACGATGCGTGCGATTGTTGTTACAAAATGCAAAGATACAACATTTTTATGGAATGACAATTTTTTTTTGTAAATTTCGTTTATTTTCGTATTCCCCCCCCCCCCCCTTAAATACATGCCGTCTAGCAATGATTAGGTAACCGTTCAAAAAAAATCATCTTTTCATAGCCCCGTAGGGGCGACATATATCAGACGTGGGCGAAAGCCCACGGTATCAACCAGACAGTTACATTGAGTCCCTACGGGGCTCACTCTGATAGAATATTGGTACACCTTATTTTTTTTCTGTTACTTAAAAGCCAAATTTAAGAACCAATAAGCGACTAACTGATAGACAGATGCAATAAAAAGCGAATACGCTTTAAAATTTCTTTATTTCTATTTTAATACTTTGTTTTATATTATTGTTTTATTCTGTCTTTTAATAAGTTATAAAGCGTGGCTGCAAATGTTATGCGGCCTTGCCGTGTTCGTAGATGTATTCGGGGGCAATGTCAATACGGCCGTTATCCCATTCGAGGGTGTCGGTGACGGTGAAAGCCTTGAATCGGCTCTTTTCGCCAAGGGGAGCAAAGGCAGGGTATCGGGCAATGACATCGGCGAAGTCGAATGTACGGCACTCTCCGTTGTTGAAAGTCACTTTCAGTATGAAGTCTGAAAGGTATTCCGCGTGTGTTATTTCCAAAAACATTGCGCTCATTTTTATGGTTATTTAAGAGGTTCAATGGGGTCGGGGTCTATACCCGTGGAGGCTTGCTGCCATGCCACCAGCAGTTCGTCGCGGTGCTGGTCGAGCCATTCCAGCACCAACCGCAGAGCACGCTCCGACATCTCGCCTTTCACCTTGCCGTCTTTGATATCCACACTAATTTTGTCTTTTTGGTACTATGCGTGGAAATGCGGTGGGTTATGGTCGAGAAATCGTATCTCTATTCTTATTCCAAAGAATTCACATATGGTCGGCATAGGTCAAATATCCGTTCGTTTCATTTTGCAAAAGTATATAAAATAATTGGATTGACAAAATAAATTTTGCCATGACAATGCTACTTTTAATTTTTTCTTGTAACGAAAACATCTAAACCAAATATTTTTTGAACTAAGGGTGGTATCATCGAACACGTCTCCTGGTTATTCACCTTTTTTTTTCCGCAGAATGCGAGAAGCACGTTGCAGTATTGCAAATGAGGCCGGCATAGGGTTATAGCCCCATGCCGGCTTTGGTGCGGAAGAGGGTGTTGCGGCCCACGATGTAGGCGTAGCAGGCGGTGGGCATGAATTGTAGGTTGCCCCACGAGAGGCTCATCAGGCCGCTGCGCGTCTGGGTGGTGACCAGAGCCTGCGTCAGGTTGTTGACGGCCATAAAGGAGCGCAGCGATGTCAGCTCGCCGGGGTTCTCGAAGTAGCGGTCGGTCCATTTCACCTCCACGGCCCAATCGGGCTTCTGGCGCGCCTCGCTGACGCCCACGATGTCCACCTCGCCCATGGCCTGGCGCCCCACACGCCAGCTGGCATAGGCTATGTTGGCACCCAAGCGCGGAATCCATTGAGCGTAGACTGCCGTCTCGACCATGTTGCCTATTTCCTTGTCCTCCATGGTGATGGGGAGGAAGAGGGCGCAGCGCAGCGAGGGGTTGGTCAGGTAGAGTTTGAAGGCGTGCTCGCGCTGGTAGCGCTTGGCGGTGTCGTCGGTGCGGTGTATCTTCTTCAGCAGGAAAGCTGCCTCGAAGTATTCCACATAGCGTCGCAGGGTCTCCTTCTTCACGCCGGTGTTCTGTGCCAGGCTCTCATAGCTGAACTCGCCGCCCGAATTGAATGCAATCATGGCGAAGAGGGAGTTGAGCTTCTGCACGTCGCTGATGCCGTACATGCTGGGCAGGTCGCGCAGCAGCACCTTGTCGATGATGTCGTGGCGGATATACTGCCCCGGGTCGGCTTGCAGCTCGGTGTTGAACGCCACCTCGGGATAGCCTCCGTAGTTGATGTAGTCGACGAAAGTGTTGTTGAGCAGGGTGATGTCGGTAGGTTCGAAGGAGTGCACCTCGTGGCCGTTCCAGCTGAGGGTACTCTCCTGCAGCTGGTTCTCGCAATGGCGCAGACGCACGTACTCGTAGAAGGTCAGCGGCGGCAGGCTGAAGTCGGTGAAGCGTCCGGCGCCGCTCTCTATGCTGCTCTTTTTCAGCGCTGCTGCTGCGCTACCCGACGCCACGAAGCGCACGTTGGGGTAGGTGTCGACCAGCGACTTGAGGCTCAGTTCCCATTGCTTGAGGTATTGCACCTCGTCGAAGAAGACAAAGTATTGCTCGGTTGAGGCGAAAGCTTTGCCGCTCGAGGTGAAAGCCGCATGCATCAGCTCTTCGAGGAGGATGCCGTTGTAGATGGGCGTGTCGACGGATACGTAGACGATGTTCTTCGGGCCTATGCCTTCGTCGATCAGCTGCTGGATGGTGTGGTAGATCATCACCGTCTTGCCTACGCGGCGCGGTCCCATCAGGATGATGGAGCGGTGCACGCGGGTGTTGCGTACCAGCGCGTGGAACAATTCCAGATAGGAGCGCGGCCCCATGGCCTTGAAATCGGCTCTTATAGAGCCTTCCGACCACCATGGGTTGTCTACTTTCAATCGTGCAATTGCTTGGCGTTCTGCTGATTCTGACAAAAACATACGTTGTTTCCTCCTTTTTTCAAAATGCAAAGGTACGAACTTTTTACAAAATAAGCTTTTTTTTTCGTGCTTATTTTGAAAAATAGGTGCAATTTAGTGGAAAAAGTGCCTGAAAATAGGTGCTTTTAAAATTAAATTGCAGATATAAACTGCTGAAATATATTTGTTTAAAGTATGTTTGCAAATTAAGCATAAAAAAATATGCTTAATTTGCATAAGGGGTGCAAATTAGTAATTCATAGTTAATCCGAATGCAGTCAAAGGGCATTTTCGCAAAGATTTTTTAGTAACAGTAAAAAAATAAGGTGTAACGATATTCTGTCAGAGTGAGCCCCGTAGGGGCGGCATATATTAGCCGTGGGCGCGAGCCCACGGGAATCAAAATACTCTATTAATCTGAGCCCCGTAGGGGCGGCATATTAAGTAACAGTAAAAAATAAGTGGCTGACCTAAATTAACTTTCATTTTCTTTGAACAGCAATTACCATAAATGACCAGCAATTACCATAAATAACATTTATAGAACGTGAATGTCGGTAAATGCAGGTGAATTATCATAAATGTCAATTAAATTTGACCGGTTACTTATAGGGTTTCAACTGCTCCGGGGCTTCTTTTTCAATGTGTTCGATTAGGTGGTAGGCTACTCAACGCATATTGCTTCGCGAGAGCGTTCCATAGAGGTATTCAAGCAGGTTGATTAATGTTGCGATACTCATGATCCGGTTTCAATTTGGTTTTGCAAAGTACGACTATTTCCAAACACGACCATATTTTTTTTCTCATGGATTGCCTGCCGCGGAAACAAAGGCGGCAAGGCCTGTGTAAGGGAATTTATGTATCTTTGCACTTTCGTTAACTAATACAAACAGAAAAGCCAATAAATAGCAAACCACTCATGCTCAAGATACAAGAAATAGAAGTGAAGTCGGTGATGTCGAAGTCGAACTTGCCGGTGGCCGACTTCTCGGTGAACCCCTACGTGGGGTGTGTGCACGCCTGCAAGTACTGCTACGCGTCGTTCATGAAACGCTTCACCGACCACCCAGAGCCGTGGGGCGAGTTCCTCGACGTGAAGAACTGGCCCGCCATCCGCGACCGTGGCCAGTTCCGCGGCAAGGAGGCCTTCTTCAGTTCCGTCACCGACCCCTACCAGCCCCACGAGGCCAAATACCAGCGCACTCGCCGAGTACTGGAGCAGCTGCAGGGCACCGGCATACGGCTCAGCATCTCGACCAAGAGCGACCTCATCCTGCGCGACATCGACCTGATACGCAGCTTCCCCGGCTCGCGCGTCAGCTGGAGCATCAACACGCTGGACGAGGAGTTCCGCGGCGCGATGGACCGCGGCGTGAGCATCGAGCGGCGCCTCGAGGCCATGCGCCAGTTCTACGAGGCGGGCATCGACACCACCTGCTTCATCTCGCCCATCTTCCCCGGCATCACCGACGTCGAGGCCATTGTCCGTCGCGCCAAGGGCCAATGCAACCTGGTGTGGCTCGAGAACCTCAACCTGCGTGGCGACTACAAGGGCCGCATCCTCACGTGGATCCACGAGCATCACCCCGAGCTTGACACCCTTTACCGCGACATCTACACGCGCCGCGACCGCGCCTACTGGCAGGAGCTCGATGCCGACATGCGCCACTTCTGTGCCGACGAGGGGCTGCGCTACGTCCGCAACGACGACAGCGTCCGCGCCCGCCACGGCGAGCCGCCCGTGGTGGTCAACTACTTCTACCACGAGGAGATTATCCCCTCGGCTCGCAAGGAGCAGCTTCGCCAGACGCGGACTTGCTGCTGAAATGGATGGCAAACAAGTGTTGTAAATCATTAAAGAAATATACCAAATGAAGAAAATAATCATCATCGACGGTGGGCCGCGGAAGACGTTCAACACGGCCTCAATGCTGAAGAGTTTTGCCGAGGGCGCTTCCTCGGTGAGCGAGGAGATTGAAGTGAAAACCGTGCGTCTCTATGACCTCGACTACAAGGGCTGCATCTCGTGCCTGGGCTGCAAGCTGAAGGGGCGGGCGTCGAACATCTGCCGCTTCAAGGACGCGCTGACGCCCGTGCTGGAGGAGATAGCCACGGCCGACGGCCTGGTGCTGGGGTCGCCCATCTACTTCGGCGACGTCACCGGCCAGATGCGCGCATTCCTCGAGCGGCTGACGTTCCCGTGGCTTTCGTACAATGACTACAGCCTCACCGCGCCGCGGCGTATGCCCGTGGTGCTGGTGGAGACCATGAACGGCACCCCCGAACGCAACAACAGCAACGGCTACGGCACCATGGAATGGCCCATTGCCAATGCCCTTGGCGAACCCGAACGCCTCGTGGCCTACAACACCTACCAGGTGAAGGACTACTCGCGCTACGAGCTGGCGGGCTTCAGCGAGGAGGACAAGCGCCGCTACCGCGACGAGCATTGGCAGCACGACCTGCAGCAGGTCCACGACTCCGGCCGCCGCATGGCGGAGAAGATCCGATAGCCCCCGACAGGTCCGATGCTGACGACGAGCCAGAGGCAAAAGGGGACAGGTGATTTTTGCCCCTTCATAGATATTTTGTCAGAGATATGTGAAGAAAGCTAATTTGTTGTGTTTTTTATTTATTTGATTCCTTTCAGTTTTGCGGCGGCCTTCATCACGGTGCGTTGCAGGAATGAGGGACGCTCGTCGCCAGTGGGTTCGGTGATTTCACGGTAAAAGCCTTTGTGGCACTGGTCTATGAAGCTGAACACCTCTTCGGCTACGCGCTCGGGGGCGTCAAGTTCCATCAGGTGCTTCTCGCCTTGCAGGATGACGGTGCGGGCACCGCGGGTGTTGAGGATGCCGTAGATGTTGCTCTCGTAGTAGTCGTGGAATACGGGGTCGTCGGTGCCGAAGCAGTAGCCCACGGGTACGGTCATGTTCTTCAGCGTCTGGTCGCACTCCTCGAGGCTGGGCCAGATGAGCTCGGGTGCGGGAGCATACTTCTGGAATTCGGGGCTCATGGCGTTGGCACCGATGCAGCGCACCTCGGCTATCTTCTTTGGTATCCCCGTGCGTTGCTTGCGCATACCCATGCCCATCATGTGCTCCACGCCCTCCTTGGCGCCGTCGAACCAGGTGTTGGAGGTCTGCCCCTTGACGTGCGGCAACAGATAGAACGAGGCGAAGCAGTCGAGCATTTTGGGGTGCTCCTTGACCATATACCAACCGGGGATGGTGCCGTGGCGCTTGCCGAAGTGGATGAAACGCTTGATGCCCATCTTCGTGGCGAAGTCGTAGAGGTCCTTGCCCCACTGGCGTGCCCAGTTGGTGGTGCCGTCGGAGTTGAGCTCGTCGGTGGGCCCGTCGAAGCGCATCACCAGGGCGTAGACGTGGTAGCGTTTTGCCACCAGCTCCACCACCGGCATAAAGGTGTGGAAGTAGAAAGCCGTGGTGATCAGAATCTCGCTGTTCTCCTTGCCCAGTTCGCAGTAGGTCAGCTCCACGCCGCCCGCCAATTTCAGCCCGAGGGCCTCACCGTTGATTTTATTCGATTCCATAAGTTACTTGTTTTTAATGGTTAATATACTTCGCTATTTCTTTTGTTTCACAATGCAAAAGTACTACCATAGAATGACCTAAAATACGACAATCCGATGCAAAAATGTCCATTTTCTACGAAATGCATATACTAATGGCAGAGATGATGCGTTATAATAATATAATACATTTAATTATGGAAATACGAGATCTTGACGCCAGGATGGCGATGAACGAGCTGGTCCGCAATGGATTCCGTCATGTGGGTGACTATGGCATCATAATGAACGCCAGCGCGGTGAATACGGACTTTTTCAAGCTCGGACAGCCCTATCGCGCCATAGACGGACGCATCATCATAGTGCAGTGTGGAACGATGGATGTGGAGATTGACCTGGTGCGGCATGTGCTGCGCGAGGGCGACATAGCCGTTGTGCCGCCCGATGCACTTATGCTCATCGAGAGCGCCAGCAGCGACTGTGCGGTCAGTGCCGTCGTTTTCCGCCAGATGCCGCAGGTGCAGGCTACGGTGGAGAGTTTTGTGGTGAGCGGCGACAATGTGGCATTCGCGCGGGTCAACCAATACCTGACGATGATTTTCGACCAGTTCGACCGCAATCCCGTCTTTATCGATATAATAGTCCATTTCTACGAAGCACTGATACTTGACATGTTCAGTCTGCGGCAAGAGGAACAGCTGTCGCACGGCGGCGAGTTCATGCACCGCTTTCTGCAGCTGCTGGCGAAGGAGGGTCGCACCAAGCACCCCATCGAGTTCTATGCCAGACGCCTCTGTGTGTCGCCCAACCACATGAGCACCCTGGTGCGGCGCGAGAGCGGACTGACGGTGCTGCAATGGATTGACCGCGCCCTGGTGCGCGAGGCCAAGGTGCTGCTGCACCACACCGCGATGCCCGTGGCCGAGGTAGGGGAGACGCTTGGTTTCGCCACGCCCTCGTTCTTCATCCGCTTCTTCCGTCAGCAGACGGGCCAGACGCCGCTGCAGTACCGCAAGCAGGGGTGAAGTCTATGTGTCGCCGTCGGGAAGCCCTCGTCGATGGCCAACGCAATGCCGAGGGCCACTGGATTGGTCGAGGCCAGGATGGTGGGGCTTGGGGTTGTGATGCTGTCGGAAATTTTGGTGTAATGGACAAATTTTAGGCTGTTTTAGAGACGCGGTGTTCTAATGGACAAATTTTAGGCTGTTTTTTTGGGAAGAAATTTTGTGGGTTGTAAAAAAGTTAGTACTTTTGCGCCGCCAACAGAAGCGGAGTTGG
>JAFSQF010000085.1 GCA_017446745.1 Bacteroidales bacterium | reverse complement strand
GGCAGGTTGAAATGAAATCCGCGCCAACCGATGGTGAATAGTTTTCAATGCCCTTGTCGGACATGTAACGGATGATGCCTGTACGCCACAGACTTTTGTACTTTGAGATTCTGTTCTCAGTGTAGCAATGCTCCTGAAAATGCCGAGTGCATCGCTCCGTCAGCTCTAAAATCTTTACTTCTTCCATAAATATTGATATTGCTAGTTGGGGCTTATGCCTTGCCTTTAATAATATTATGGGAAGTAATTATGTCAACTGAAACAAGAAAAAATCATGCATACAATAATATGGGAGTACATGGAGAACGCTTACTTCCCATAACGATATACTTGTCATAAAATGGGTTATGGGAATCTTCCCATAACCCATTCCGAAAAAAGAAAATCTGTAGTACCCAAACATAAAACCTCGAAGCGCCAAATCGCTCATGACAGGATGGTTAGATTAAGCAAGGGGTGAACTTGGGTTAAGAAGACTATCGGCAATTCTAAAAAGAACGGTCGTGTTGCATTGTGGGTTAAAGTAACGGCGCCATATAGACAGGCAGGAAAAGTATTCCGTTCTCCTCCTTCAGGTCGGAGCCATGAAGCACAACGGGAGTCGTGAGATATTCTCCATACTTATCCATGCACTTGCGTAAAGAAGATAGCGTATAGCGTTGCGATGATTTCACCTCTATGGGTGTGATATTGTGTCTGGAAGTCAGTTTGTTTTTCGCTGTAAGGAAGTCAATCTCCATGCGTTCACTTGCATCTTCCCGACTTGAATTGCTGTAAAAATACAATTTGTGTCCGCTTGTCCGAAGCATCTGGGCGACAAGGTTCTCCACAATCATTCCCTCGTTCACCTCCAACTTACCAAGTTGCAGTTTCTGATACAACTCGATGGGAACCTTCCCGTTTTCGTCGAAAGCATGGGAGACGAGAAGACCCGTGTCACCCATGTAGCATTTGAGGGTATTACGCTCCATATTAAGACGCAGACCCACATTGGGGGCTGTACAGTTGTAGCAGATATTCGCAATGCCCGCATCGGCAAGCCAGAAAAACGAATCGTCGTAATCACGATATGCAGCGCCGGCCTCCAAAGAAGAAAGGCGGAACTTCTTTTCCTGTTTTTGCAGCTGCGCTGGTATCTGCTCGAAAATGCTCTTCACCTTGTATTCCTGCCCTGCTGCATACTTGGATATATCGTTAGTATAGACCTGCAAAATAGAGCGTTTCATCCGGTCCACCTTATCGTAATCCTTTGTTTCGACAAAGGTTTTGACGGCTTGAGGCATACCTCCTACAATCATATACGTGCGAAGATATTCCATCGCCTTGCGGTGATGTGTGCCAAGTGGTTGACGCTTCTCAAAGCACCGTTCAATATACGGCATCAGGATGTCGTTGCCACTGGCCCACAAAAACTCCTCAAAATCCATCGGGAACATGGGCATGACCTCCTCTTCGGAAGGGATAACAATATCGCGCACATTCTTTTTGATGCTGACAAGCGAACCGGTTTCAATATAGTGGAAACGACCGTCTGCCACCAGATATTTTATGGCGGCTCTTGCACGTGGGCATAGCTGCACTTCGTCGAAAACGATGACAGATTTTCCTGGAGTAAGACGGATACCATAGTGAATCTGCAGATTCATCAGCAGCAAGTCTATGTCTTCCAGCATCGTATCGAACCATGTGCTGACCACCTTGTCGGCCTTGTTGAAATCTATAAGGAGGTAGGAATCATATTCGTTTCGGGCGAATTCCTCAACGATATAGCTCTTGCCGATTCGCCTTGCACCCTCTATCAGCACGGCTGTTGCTCCATTTCGTTGTTTTTTCCATTCAAGTAACTTACTGTATATCTTCCTCTTCATATAACAAATTACATCTTTTCAAGATTATTAACGGGTGCAAAATTACATCTTTTCAAGATTATGGACAAATAAAATTTACATCTTTTCAAGATTATTGGCGTGCCAAAACAACCACTGAGAGCATTTTTTCGGTTCAGCCACCAAAAGCCAGACGGGGCTCAATGTGTTTGCACGGTGTTTCCAAATCGATGATATTTCAATTTGCGGACGAGACGTATTTCATGATTTGCGGATTATTCTGGCGGGGTTGCCGGCGACGACCACGTCGTCGGGGATATCGTGGGTCACCACGCTGCCGGCGCCGACAATGACACGGTTGCCGATAGTCACTCCCGGGCAGACGGTCACGCCGCCGCCCAGCCAGCAGTCGTCGCCGATGCGGATGGGCAGGCCGGTCTCGATGGTCTTGCGGCGTTCCATGAAGTCGTGCGGATGGTCGGGGGTGAGGAGCTGGCAGTTGGGGCCTATGAGCGTGTGGTTGCCGATGGTGATTCCGCCACCGTCGAGGAAGACGGCGTTGAAGTTGATGACCACATGCTCGCCGAGGGTGATGCGCTCGCCATGGTCGCAATGGAAGGGCGGGATGACGAGTGCCGAAGGGTGGGCGTTGGGGAGCAGGTCGAGCATGCAGCGGCGAGCCTCTTCCATGTCCCAGGCCCCGCATTGGTTGAAAGCGCGCATGGCGTGATAGGTGTGGAGGATGCGGCGCTGTATCTCCTCGTCCGTATAGTCGTACGGAAGATTGTTTATCATTTTCTCGTATTCTGTCATTGCAAAAAGAGTATTGATGTTGTAGTGCTTTATCACGTTCGTATACGGTCGCCGCAGAATGGCTTTCGGCGGCAGCCTTTACAGTGCAGACCTTGCCACACGCTGTCGAGGTGGTCGGCAGCGGCATCGACAAGGGAGGCATCGTCGGTGAGAATGCCAGCCTCGAAATTGCGTGTGCTGTCGCCCTTCATGCCAATACCGGCGCCGGTCAGGTTAGCCGAGCCGATATACGCCAACGAACAGTCGAAAATCATAATTTTGAAGTGCACCCGCACGCAAAGCCTGCGCTCCAGGCGGGACCAAAGGTCGGGATAGTGGTCGAAGTCGGCACGGAAGTTACCGCCAGGCTCCTTGGCGTGCAGCAGACGGACTTCTACGCCGCGCTTCGTCAATCTGTCGAGAACCGAGAGGAACGGTACGGCCTCCCTCCCACCCTCTACATAAAGGTCCTTGATGTCGGCCGTAGCAATCCACAGGTCGTGTTTTACCTCCTCGCAGCGTGCAAGGACTTCGCTATAATGTTCCTTATCGGCGATATATTTGATCATGCAATCTGTGGCAAGATTATTTAATTTTTTAACGCAATAATGGATGTTTTATTGTTTGGCAAACGTTCAAAGAAGTAATAATATGCCGCCCCGATGGAGCTCGGGTGGAAGAGGAAAAATTGTAGCATACCGTGGGTTCGCACCCACGGCTGTTATATGCCGCCCCGATGGGGCTATTTGTCAATATTATATGTCGCCCCGATGAAGCCAGGTGGTTAGAAATTATATTTCACAAGGAGGCAGATGCGGTGGTTGGACACCTGACGGAGGTTATCATCGTTGGCCACAGTGCCGTCAGGCTGGAGGTCGCCGTAGGTGGCCGCAGTCCACTCGTATTCCATGCCTATATTGATAGCCTTGGTATTGAAGCTAATGGACGGGGCTATGCGGTAGATGCTATTGAGGTTGGTGATGCCCTTTTTCATGAAAATGGCATCAGCGTCGATGCTGTAGCCGTCGGCAAGTCCCAGGTTTTTCATATAGCCCAGCAGGAGGTTGGTGCGCCACCGTTTGCCGTAGGCCAGGTCGACGTAGGTGGAGAAGTTCGTGAGGGGCTTGTAGTGCCATGTGGAGGGGTCGCCGTCGGCGAGCACACGGGCGTAGCCGCTGAGCATGGTAAGATGGCCAAGGTTCTGTCCCAGCGTGGAGCGCATCTTCAACGAGAAGAGGCCCGGGGCGTACTGGAAATAGAGCGTGGGCGACAGCGAGTTGACGCGACCGTGGAACTGGTAGGGTGCCGCCGTCGGCGTCCCGTCGGGCAGAGCATTCATGGTTTCGCGGACATAGAAACTGCTGAAATCGGCCCCGAGCTGGGCATACAGCTTGTCGTTGCGCAGCCCAACGCCGAGAAAGAGTTCAGGCACAAGGCTCTCGTTGGCATACTGGGTACTCTCGCCGGCGGGGCCTGGTGTGGTGAACTGGTATTGATACATAGCGGCAGCCATCAGGCGCAACATACCATGCTCCAGTTCGTAGCGCACCTGTGGGGTGCGGCTATGCGGACGGAAAGGAGCACCGGCAGCCATGCCCAACACCTCGGGCATGATATTGCCGCTCAGCGGATGCCAGTCCTGCCCTATCAGGAGCGAGTGCCGCACACTGCACGTAGAGGTCTCCCTGTTCGAAGAGCCCCCTGCCAGAGAGTTCGCCTCACCGCGAGCGATCCCTCTGCCACACTCCCATTCCAGGCGCACATAGGCCAACCTGAGGCGCAGCACCGTATTGTTGGTGCCGAATCCGGCAAAGTCGCCCTCAAGTTTTCCGCTACTGTTAGCGCCGAGCAGCAGTGGACCGTGGAGTTCAACACCTATACGGCTGCTAAGTGCCTGGAAATGGCTTTGGGGAGTGGCATTGCGGTCGAAGCGTTCCTCCGAGCCCTCGGGCAGCACGAAACCTGTGACGGCATTCTCCGGAATGTTCCAATCCTCATCGTAGGGAATCATGATATAGTCGCCGCCACATACCGTCACGGCACGGCGCGAATCGAAAACCAAGTAGTTGCGCACGAAACCGTATGGTTTGATGCTGACTTTCTGTGTCTTGTTTGGCACGCCGGCGCCACGGCCTACCATAGTGCTGTCGGCCTGCTGTGCCATAGAAACGGTTACGGCAGAGAGTGCCAAGAGAAATAATGGGATATATGTTTTCATTGCAATTGAACTATTTTGTGTTGTTAAATTGTTTAAATAATCAATCAAAAATAATTATATTATTGTCATTTAGATTGTTTTTGAAATATTTATTGTTTTCCGATTTGCCATCGATTCCCGTGGGTTCACACCCACGGCTGTTATATTATATTCTCCGCTTCGCTATCGAAAGCTCCACTGGAGCTTTCTTCACCCCTACGGGGCTTCTCCTGCGAGGTTCACCTACGGGATTAAGATAGGAAATAGTATCATTTAATGTTGTTTTTTTACTGTTACTTAATTATTTTTTAAGTCTCCACATCTGCCAGCTGTTCCACAAATTCTGGAACACCGAGTAGAAGGCCAAGAACACCGATGCCAGAGGGGTGAGGAAATAGTTGGCCATCCAGATACCCATGGCGGTATTCTTCTGTCCAAGCAGCTGGCCGCCACTTATCTTATCGCCATATTTGCCTCCCAACCAGCGTCCGAAGCCGAACTGAATGATGCAGAACAGCAGTGCCGACACCCCCAACCAGAGGATGCTGTCCCAATTGCCCTCGCCATGCAGGAAAATGAAATCGATGGTCTTCCCGAGCGTGAGCAGCAATGCCACAGCCCACAGATAGAACGACATGCCTTTGTATTTGCGAAGCACCTCGGTAGCCTTTGGCCAGAACATCTCAAGTGCCAAGGCCGCCAGCAGCGGCAATCCCAAAACCATACTTATCTTCTTAAATATCAACCAGAACGACTGAAGGAAAGGCATATCCTGATGTATGCCTATAAAAGAGAAATAGATTGGCGCCACCACCACCACCATCAGGTTGCCGAGGATGGTGTAGGCCGTCACCGTTTCGCGGTTGGCACCAAGCATAACGCTGATGACAGCCACCGACGAGGCCACGGGACAGACGACGCCTATCAGCACCCCCTGTGCTACGATGTCGCTCGCTCCAAACCAGAGCAGTAGCAGGTAGGAGCCGAGACTGACGACAATCTGGAACAGCATCAGCCACACGTCGAGCATGGTCATGCGAAGCCGCTTGATGTCGACGGCGCAGAAAGTCAGCAACAGGATACAAAAGATAAGATAGGGCACCAAAAAATTCAGAAAAGCGCACCATTCGTGGAGCAACAGACCCAGCACAATGGCTACCGGCAACACATAACTTCTGTATTTTTGCATCGTTTCTTTATAAGATATTTAACTATTTTTCAAGAGGCTACACTATTATTACAAGCCAAAAATATTTTGCAAAGATACTGCGAATAAGTCTTTTGTCAAGAAAAAAATGTACTTTTGCAAACTGAATACAAGGAGCTCTTCGCATTCTGCGAAGAAAAAACATCGCAGGCGGAAACACCCGCCTACCAAACAATTAAACAATCAACATATAGCAATGCTTAGAGAAGAAACCGTATTTGGACCCATTTTTAGTCGCCGGCTTGGCACATCGCTGGGCATCAACCTCTTGCCCGAGAAAGGCAAATTCTGCAATTTCGACTGCATCTACTGCGAATGCGGCTGGAACCGCGACGGACGCGGCGACACCACGCTACCCTCGGCCGAGAAGGTGCGTCACGACCTCTCCAACAAACTCCAGGACCTCTATGCCGACAACGTGAAGGTCGACTCCATCACCTTCAGCGGCGATGGCGAGCCAACACTGAACCCCGACTTCCCACAGATTATCGACGACACCCTACGGCTGCGCGACCAATACGCCCCCACGGCGAAAGTCTCCGTGCTCAGCAACGCCACGCGCGTGCATCTCCCCGAGGTCTTCGCCGCCCTCGTGCGTGTCGACAACCCCATCATGAAAATCGATGCCCCCACCAACGCGCTGGTGGCCAAAATCAACAACCCGGCGCCGGGCTACGACGTGGCGCGCGTGGTGGAGGCCCTGCGGCAGTTTCAGGGCAACTTCATCCTTCAATGGTGCCTGCTGCGCAGCCCCGACTTCGACTCCACAAGCAACGACGTAGTGTTGCCTATGCTCGACATCATACGCCTGCTGCATCCCCGCGAGGTGATGGCCTACACCATCGACCGCCCCACCCCGGCGCAAAACCTATCCAAGGTCTCGCCCGACGAGATGCGCCGGCTACTGCAGCCTATAATCGACGAGGGCTTCCAGGTTCAAATCAAGGGATAGCGGCAGCATTCGCAGGCGGGGACGCCTGCGGCAACAGCGAATCGATGAGCGACGATATCGGCTTTGAGCAAGTGATATTGCGGTGGGATTGCAGTCGCATTGGTCGGGATAGGAATCCCGACCTCCTACATTTGAGCGCCTTGTACTGTTGCACCTGTTATAATTGGTCGGGATAGGAATCCCGACCTCCTACATTGAACCAACACACACAAATACAAAACAGAAATTTTGCAAGTTATGGAAAAAGAACGCAGCATCGACAAACTGGCACGGCTGTTGATAATAGCCGCCGTCATAGTGGTGGCATTCCTGCTCTGCCGCTACTTCAGCGGCATCATAGCCTACATACTCATAGCCTTTGTGGTCTCGCTGGTAGGGCAGCCCATCATGCGACTGCTGCGGCACCTGAAACTGGGAGGCCGTCAGCTTCCCGACGCTCTTCTGGCGGTGGTTACGCTGGTGGCAATCTTCGTGCTGTTGCTGCTTGTAGTGACCCAGGTGGTGCCTGTGGTGTCGGGCATCCTGCACGAGGCTTCGCTCCTGAATGCCGCGCAGGGCTTCGACAGCCACAACCTGATCTGCCAGCTCAACGGCTGGATTATAGGCGTAGCGCCGTGGGTGGGCCAAGACTTCGATGCCGCTCAGCTGCTGCTTCAGAAGCTGTCGACGATAACCAGCGTGGGGGCCGCCGGACAGATACTGGGCTCGGTGGCATCGGCAGTGGCCGGACTTGCGGTGGGGGCTTTCTCCGTGGTGTTCATAGCGTTCTTCTTCATCAAAGACGAGCACCTCTTCGGACGTGTGGTGGGAGCCCTGGTGCCCGACCGCATCGAAGAGCAGGTGGGCCGTACCATCCTCGACATCGAAAGGCTGCTGTCGCGCTACTTCGTAGGGCTGATCATAGAGATCTTGGGCGTGGTGCTGCTCGACTTGTTAGGGCTCTGGCTCGTGGCGCGCATAGGCTTCAGCTATGCCTTGGGCATTGCCTTCATCGCCGGTCTGCTCAACGTCATACCCTACGTGGGCCCGCTGCTGGGCGAGGTTATCGGCGTGGTGCTCTGCGTCATCCTTAAATACGGCACCGGCATGGGGCTGGACGTCAATATGTGGCTTTTTGCTCTCATAGTGCTGGCCGTGATGCTGGCCACCCAGCTGGTCGACAATTTCCTCTACCAGCCCGTTATCTACAGCACCAGCATCAAAGCCAGCCCATTAGAGATCTTCATCGTCCTGCTAATAGCTGGCCACATCGGAGGGGCCATAGGAATGCTCGTAGCCATACCTTCCTATACCGTCGTTCGCGTTGTGGCCAGCCGTTTCTTCTACCATTTCAAACCCGTGCGACGCTTGATTCCCGAGCGTGAGGAAGAAACCGGGGCGGACTAAAGCAGCTCGGCCCAGAAATCAACACGAAAAAAAAGAAAAATCGTGTTGATTTAATCAGTCTTGAGCTATTGTTGCGCGGATTAATTCACCTCTTCGAGCGCACCGGTTTCAGAGTCGATAATAAAGCCACGCACCGTCACATCTTTTGGCATCAGGGGATGCGTGCGGATGGTCTGGACAGTATTGCGCACCGATTCTTCGGTATCCTTAAATCCTTCGAGCCAGTGGTTGAGGTCGATACCACAGCGGCGAATAGTGTCGAGGGTCTGATCGGTAACGCCACGTTCCAACATCTGGTGGTGAAAATGGTCATAGCTCATGTGGCAGGCTCCACAATGCGAGTGCGCCACAACCATAATACTGTCGACGCCCAATTCGTAGACAGCCACAACCAGGCTTCGCAGTGCAGAATCGAACGGAGTGATTATCAACCCTCCGGCATTTTTTATAATTTTTGCATCACCGTTGCGAAGCCCCAATGCGGCAGGCAGCAACTCGGTGAGGCGTGTGTCCATACACGACAGCACCGCCAATTTCTTGTCGGGATATTTATCCGTGACATATTTCTCGTAGCCCTTCTCGGCCACAAAACGTTTATTGTACTCTAAAAGTTGATCTATAACCATAATAGTTTTATTTCCAAAACGTAGAAACATCAACATTATTGTCCCGGAGGACCATTTCGCCGAAAAAAAAGAAAATAGGCTATTTATTTTATTCAAATTTACTATTTTTGCAACGGAAAACAACACAAAACCCAGCACTATACATACCTAAAATTCAAGATATTAACCATATTATCAACATTCAATTCATAGTCCTACAATATATTATACCATTCATCTCTGACGCTCATTATTTAAAATCAACAATTACCTAACCATAAATAATCAGATAATATGAAAACATTTACAATATTGGGAACGCACGCGATGACACGTAATGTACGACAGAAAAATTATAGCAGGCTGGCTCTTGCAGCAATATTTGTTATGGGGATAACAGGCTTGGCCTCGTGTGGCGACAGCACCCCTCAAAACAGTCAGAAAGAAGCCCCGGCCAAAGAGGCCGCACAGGAAGTCGTGCCGCAGATAGATGGCAACACATTGACTTACGGCGACCACACCTACACCGTCGATGGCACGATAGACTTCGCCGCCAAGGACCACAAGAAGCCAACGGCAAGCGTCAGCTTCACCAACGTGCCTGTCGACTATGCCGAGTTCGAGGCTGTCTACAAGGGGCTGCTGGGCAAGTCGTCACAAGGAGCCGCCGCCATGGTTCCCATGGCCTTAGAAATGTTTGCACGCGACCACGCCGTGGGCGAGAAATGCCTGCAGCTGCTTTGCAACGCTCCTACTACGGTGAGCGAAATGGTGAGTATCCTGAAAACAAAACTCGAGGCCTCGCAGTACGGCCCCGAAAACGACCAATACCTGCAACGCTACATGGCCGCAGCACTCCTCAAAGGCGCCGACAGCAAGAACGCCTACACCCCCACCGAGCCCTACACCGTGGAGATGTGCTCCAGCCCCAACGGCACAAAAGAGGCCCCGCTGACCGGTGGCACCATGTACTACCTATATATCTTGGCAAACGGTTGGGACACTTTCCAACGCTCGGTGGAAATCATCCAGCTGGCAGGCAGCGAATACTTCAAGGTGTTCAACTGCCCAGCCACCTACAGCCAGTGCAAAACCATTGTGGGAGAATGGGCCGGTCTGAAATAAGTAATGTTGACGCTCGGAGGCGTTAACCACTACATGACAGTAAACCACTTCAATACGGCCACCTAACAACCACCCAACTATTAAATCACCAAAACTATTAGCTATCAAACTATTAAACTAATAATAATGCATAACACGCAAAACATTACAGACAACCTGATTTACGTCGGCGCCAGCGACCGACGGCTGGCCCTTTTCGAGAACATCTACCCCATAGCTCGCGGCGTGTCGTACAACAGTTACCTGCTCCGCGACGAGAAAACAGTGCTTTTCGACACCACCGACGCCTCTGTGGCCCACCAGTTCTTCGCCAACGTGGAGCACGCCCTCGGCTCGCGTGGACTTGACTACTTGGTGGTGCACCACATGGAACCCGACCATGCGGCGACCCTCGCCGACCTCTTGTTGCGCCACCCCGAGGCCACGGTGGTATGCACCGCAAAAGCAGCCCAAATGATACAGCAATTCTTCGGCTGCCAGCCTGAGAAGCTGATGACCGTTAAGGAAGGCGACACCCTCTGCTGCGGCAGCCATACCCTCACTTTCACTATGGCCCCCATGGTGCACTGGCCCGAAGTGATGATGACCTTCGACACCACTACCGGCACCCTCTTCTCCGCCGATGCCTTCGGCACTTTCGGAGCCCTCAGCGGCAACATCTTCGCCGACGAGGTCAACTTCGAGCAGGAGTGGATAAACGATGCCCGCCGCTACTACATCAACATAGTGGGAAAATACGGCGTCCAGGTGCAGAACGTGCTGAAAAAAGCCGCCACTCTGCCCATCAAAATGATATGCCCGCTCCACGGCCCCGTCTGGCGCAAGAATCTGGGATGGTTCATCGACAAGCACAACACCTGGAGCAGCTACGAGCCTGAAGACAAGGCAGTCGTCATTATCTACGGCAGCGTCTACGGCAACACCGAAGCAGCCGCCATGCGCATGGCCACGCTGCTGGCCCAGCGCGGCATAGCCAACATCAAGGCCTACGACGCCAGCCATACCGACATGAGCCTCCTCGTTGCCGAGTGCTTCCGCGCCAGCCATATTGTCCTGGCGGCAAGCACCTACAACAACGGCATCTTCACCCCCATCGAGAACCTGCTGGCCGACCTTAAGGCTCACGCCTGGCAACGCCGTACAGTGGCATTGATCGAAAACGGCAGCTGGGCACCGCAAAGCGGCAAGCTGATGCGCACCGAACTGGAACAGATGAAGGACATCACCATCGTCGGCGACACCGCAACACTGAAGAGCGCCCTGCACGACGACGAGCCCCTGACGGCTCTGGCCGAAGCTTTTGCAGCATCAATGAAATAAGCCATTCCCTACATCCTCTAAGAAAAGCACCCTGCACCATCCAGGGTGCTTTTTTTTATCGTAAAACAACAAGGTGAAGTGATAATCAGCATGGAATCTCGTTTCTTTGAGACATGTATAGAATTGTGTTTATGCGTCGTGGTACGCGGGCGTCCTCGCCTGCGATTTGAACACAAATCTCTCGAATTACACGAATGCTTATTTTGTCTACGAATTAACACGAATTACACGAATGCTTATTATGAATTCCACAATAGGCTATCGCCCACGGCTATTATATTATTATTTTCCGCTTCGCTATCGGAACATCCACTGGATATTTCTTTCCCCCTACGGGCTCGATTATATAGCCTTAACTATTATCATCACTATAATGAATCACATTTTATGCCCTACAAATGATTTTTAACGTTCGATTATATTTTTTTTTGTATTTTTGTAAATTGATATTTCCATGAAAAAATAATGTAAAATAAAATAAATCAAAATTTTAAACATAATGAAAACCACACCGTACACCGATTTGCACATCTCATTGGGTGCCAAGATGGCCGAATTTGCCGGCTACAACATGCCTATACAGTACACCGGCCTCGTTGAGGAGCACAACAACGTGCGCAACAACGTCGGCGTCTTCGACGTCAGCCACATGGGCGAGTTCCGTGCCAAAGGCCCCATCGCCAAGCATTTCATGCAGTATGTAACCACCAACAATGTCGAGGACCTCTTCGACGGCAAGGTGCAGTACACCTGCCTCCCCAACGGTCAGGGCGGCGTTGTCGACGATATGCTCGTCTACCGCATCCACGACGACGAATACTTCATGGTTCCCAATGCCGCCAACATCGACAAGGACTGGGCCTGGATGAGCCAGATTGCCGACAAGATGGGCCTGGAGCTGGGCAAAGACTTCGTCAACGAGAGCGAGCAGTGGGCTCAGCTCGCCGTGCAAGGCCCCAACGCACTGAAGGCCATGCAGAAGCTTACCGATGAGAACATCGTGGACATGGAGTACTACACCTTCAAAATCCTCACTTTCGCCGGCATTCCCGACATTATCCTCTCCACCACCGGCTACACCGGAGCTGGCGGATGCGAGATCTACATCCCCCGCGACAAAGCCATCGAGGTATGGAACGCCGTCTTCGAGGCCGGCAAGGAATTCGGCATTATGCCCGCCGGCCTGGGATGCCGCGACACCCTGCGCCTGGAGAAGGGATTCGCCCTCTATGGCCACGAGATGGACGACACCATCAGCCCCCTCGAAGCCCCTCTGGCATTCATCGTCAAACTCAAAGCCGAGAACAACAACTTCATCAACAAGGAGCTCCTCCTTGCCCAGAAAGCGGCAGGCTTCAAACGCAAAGTGGCCGGCTTCGAGATGGTGGACCGCGGCATTGCTCGCAACGGCTATCAGGTCTGCGACGCCGAGGGCAACTGCATCGGCGAGGTGCGCAGCGGCTCGCCCAGCCCCAGCACCGGCAAGAACATCGGCACAGCCCTCCTCAAGGCTGAATATGCCAAAGCCGGCACCGAGATATACATCAAAATCCGCGAGAAGCTGTTGAAAGCCGTCACCGTGAAGATGCCCTTCTACGAAGGTTAATATCTGCCGGACAGCCGGACAGCACGCTTCCCAGCGTGAAGAACAGAGGGGCCGCTCTTTCTAAGGGCAGCCCCTCTAGTTTTTTATAGTTTGTGTGAAAAATACAATAGCTTCACTGGAATTTTCTTAAGTAACTGTTCAAAATTAAATTACCTCTTTTCGTAGCCCCGTAGGGGCGACATATATTAGCCGTGGGCGAAAGCCCACGGTATAAACCAGGCAGTTACATTGAGCCCCGTAGGGGCGACATATTAATATAATAATCCAAATAGCATCCCAATATGTAAACTATTCTTGCACGATTACTTAACACCCACGGGATTCGGCGTTTTTTATAGGTTTATAGACACAGTTTCACCCCGGCGAACACCGTCCTTGGCAACGACGGCCCATAGACGTATTGTGAGTCGCGCTCCGCGCCGCTGTCCAAGTCGCGCTGGTAGCTGTCGAAGAGGTTTTGAACCCCAATGCTGACCTCCAGACTTGTGTGTTGCCCACAGGGAACAGTGTAGGTCGCCTTGAACGAGAGGTCGAAGAACGACGGTGTTGTCTCCTTATGAACATGGCCATGACCGCCATGTTTGGCATCGCCATCGTCGTGGTTGGCCTCATGATGATAGACCAGCATAGGCCCTGTGAAAGTGCCGGTGGCCGTGAACTGCATCCTCGCAAAGGGAATATATACCGCAGTAAGATAGCCATATAGGTCGGGGGTGCGTTCCATGCGCCGCTCATATTGGTCCTCGGCCCATTCCTTGCCCTGCCCAGTGTAGAGGCTTCGCTGCCATGTGCCGCCAACCTGCAGCCGCATAGCTTCTATAGGCGAAACAGTGAGCTCTGCATTGAGGCCTTTCACCACGGCACCATCGGCGTTGCGGCGCTCGTAGACAAGGAAGCCTCCTACAGTGTCGTCCATAAGAAGTTCGTTGACAAAGGCATCGTTGATTCGTGTATAGAAGCCTTCTACCAACAAATCGGCCTCCAAGTCGCCCAGATGGAAACAGAGGTTCGCCGAAGCGTTGAAAGAGTGCGAACGTTCCATGCGAAGACCTGACGCATTTTCAATTTTGTAGAGTTCACCGCCGACGGCGCCTACATGAAGGTCTTCGTCGTAGACCTGTGGTGCACGGAAGCCCGTGGCATATCCGGCCCGAAACGTCAGGTGGTCGCTGGCAGCGTAACGCACATTCAGCCGCGGACTTACTACCGGGTCGGCCACCATAGTGTGCTTATCGGCACGGACGCCGAGCAGCAGGCTCAGCCGGCTGTTCTTCCACTCGTTTTGGAGGTAGGCGCTGACGATGCCCACTTCCTGCTGCAGCGTGTCATGGCTGGCAAAGGTGCGGTCGTTAAGGTTGTCGACGGTGTGTTCAAGGCCCGCCGTGAGTTCCGCCGGCATAAACCAGAGCCTGTCGAAATGACGGCTATAGAGCGTCCCATAATTGAGCGTCAATTCCTTGGTATAGCCGTAAGCGGTACCGAAAGGCTCGTCGGGTTCACGTTCGCCATAGTAGCTCTGACGGTCTACATGTTGCAACGAGGCGAAGAGTGTGGCATGACGTATGCCGCTGGCTGGCAGCCAGTCCCATTTCAGGCTGACGCAGTTGATATCGTGTTCGCCGCCCTCAGAAATCAGAGCCATAGGCGAGGGCTGGTCGAAGCGGTCGCCGCCGCGACGGAAGTCGTTGATATTGTGATATTCAATACCGAGTTTCCCGAAGTCGCCGGTGCGCACATAGCCGCGGAAACCCACCATGCGGGCTTTCAGCAGCCCCACTTCAGAAAAACCGTCGCCGTTGCGGTCGTAGGGGTCGCGGTGGCGGTTGTGTCCGAAGAAAGCAAGGCCGGCACGACGGTCGGGGCTGACCACCGATGCATTAAAGGAATTGCTTATATCCAACACATTGCCGCCAACAAGACGAGTGATGTTGTTCACCGAAGCGCTGTTGCTGCGAGGCTCGCGGGTGATGACGTTCACCACACCGGCAATGGCATTGCCGCCGTAGAGTGCCGAGCCGCCACCACGCAGAACCTCAACGCGGTCTATAAGCGCCACAGGCAACTGGTCCAGGAGATAGACGCCTACCAAGGCGCTGTTGACAGGGCGGCTGTCGATAAGTATCTGTGAGTAAGCCTGGCCAAGGCCATTGATGCGGACTTCGTTGGCACCGCAGTTCTGGCAGGTGTTCTCCACCCGCAGGCCGGTACTGAACCGCAGGCTCTCGCCAAGGTTGGCAGCCGTGGCAGCATTCATCTGCTCAGCATCGATAACGCCCACAGCCTGTGGCGACTCGGTGCGCGAGGTGGCATGTTGAGTGGCCGTCACCACCACTTGCCGCAAACGGATAGTGTCGCCGTGCGACTGCGCGACAACCATGAAAGGAAAAAAGAAAAGAAATATGATTGTTTTTTTCATTTGATGGAATATTAGGTATGTTTAGTTGTTGAATTGTTCATTTGTAGATTTGTTTAATTGTTGACAACAAACCTATTGGTTCATTATTCCACATAGGGAATCACGGTCAATAGCAAGCACCTATTCCCCGAACATTTTCTATCTTCGTCGCTACAAAACATCCGACGGGCGTTGTGTAGCAACGTAGGGAATAAAAGGTTCAGGTGGCGGTCTTTAGAATCGTACCGAAAAAAAGGAGTGCTGGCTTTTCAACAAGCCGGAGGGGCTCTGAGCTGTGCCAAGCCCATGAGACTTGGCGACGGGGTGGCGCAGGGGTGCACCACAATTGTTGAAAGCCCTGTCGTCGTAGGGCTGAAAACAGCCATGAGCTGGGGCAGGTAGTCTTGTCCCAGGACGTGGCAGTAAAGGCAGTCGTGCTGATGGTGGTGCTGCTGGTCGTAGTGGCCCACACACTGAAGGCAGTGGTCGTCGCCATCGATGGTGTCGTGATGCACATGCAACGACGAGAGAACCACCAATGGCAAATAGGCCACCAGCAGTAGAAGAGCAGCGATATTTGAGCGTCGGGGCAGCAATCTACTTCAAAATCTGCTCGCTATGAGCTTTGGTGTTGACCTTACCGATGGCCTCGACAATAACACCGTGTTCGTCAATGACGTAAGTGGTGCGGAGCGTGCCCATCGTGACCTTGCCATAGTTTTTCTTCTCACCCCACGCCTCATAGGCCTTCAAGATCGCGAGGTCGGTGTCGGCAACGAGGTGGAATGGCAACTGATATTTCTCCTTAAAACGCTGATGGGACACTACAGAGTCACGGCTGACGCCCAACACATTGTAGCCCAACGAGAGGAAACGCTGATAGTTGTCGCGAAGGTCACAGGCCTCGGAAGTGCATCCCGGGGTGCTGTCCTTGGGATAAAAATAAAGAACCAGCTTTTTCCCTGCAAAGTCGGAAAGGCTGACACTCTCGCCAGTTTCTATGACGCCCTCGAAATAAGGTGCTTTTGTTCCAACAGATAACATTCAAATAAAGTTTTTAAGATTACAATAGATAGACGACAAACGAGCATATAGATATTTTATTGTATAGGGAGGCGGTAAAAAATAAAATGATTATCCGCATTTTCCACAAAGAAGCCTCGGAGAGGCTTAATCTTAATAACCCCAGACAAACGGAGAGCAGTCTGGGGGTCTGTAAATCAAACCAGTCCTCGCGTCTCGACCCCTGAAAGGGTGATGAGCACCGCTGAATAAAATCAAATACAGCGAATAAGAGACGCGATTTCAAATTTGTGCCGTTTGAGGATATCATAAAAAATAATTATTTACAGTTGCAATATATTTTTCAGGTCTGCGTTTACGAGGCATATATAGTACGCAGGCGTCCCCACCCGCGAGAAAACTAAAGTTAAAAAATGACAGATATCACAAACAATAAAGGCGAAGAATACGTTGGTAGCAACGAAATTTATGCCGAAGTGCAGCGCACCATGCAGCAGGCTGCAATTATGAACACCGGATGGCATAGCGAAGAGGAGGTGCGGCAGTTTCTGCGCTCCATAACCGGCCACGACGTGCCCGACGACGTGCGCGTCTTCACCCCGTTGCATATCAACTATGGCCCGGGGGTGCGCTTCGGACGCGACTGTTTCCTGAATTTCGGATGCACCCTGCTGGCCTTAGGAGGGATAGAGATTGGCGACGGAGCATTCATAGGACCGCATTGCGTACTGGCCACAGAATACCACCCCGAGCAGCCCTCACGTCGACATCAGCTGCTGACGAAACCCATAGCGATAGGACGCAACGCTTGGCTTGGAGCCAACGTCACGGTGCTGGCCGGCGTAACGATAGGCGAGAATGCCATAGTGGCCGCCGGAAGCGTGGTGACGAAAGATGTGCCGGCCAACATGGTTGTTGCCGGAGTGCCGGCAAAGGTGATAAGAGAAGTGAGAACGGAGGATTGTTGAATTGATGACGAGACAGCAAGACAACGAAATGTCCGCACCAGGCTATGGAAGTGGGCGGCAAACCCACCCCGAAAGAGCACCAATACCGTCACCCCAAAGTGGAACTGAAAGAGCTGACAGAAAAATAATTTCCTTGTTCCGAAAAAAGTACGTATCTTTGCAACCACAAAAAATAATTTTTTCCAACGAAAATCATCTCGCAACCCATAATACACAATGGATTACGCGATATGTCATCTGGCCATTCCGACAACAACAATTAATTCATTATTATAATTTTTAAACCCAGCAAAACTCATGAGTATAATTAAACCTTTCAAGGGCTTCCGCCCTCCCGTTGACATCGTCGAAAAGCTTGCGTCACGTCCCTACGACGTACTGAATAGCGAAGAGGCACGCAAAGAATGCGAAGGCAACCCTTACAGCCTGCTCCACGTCACCAAAGCCGAAATAGACCTGCCCGCCGGCACCGACGAGCACTCGCCCGAAGTCTACCTCCAGGTGGTCAAGAACTACAACATGTTCAAAGACCTCGGATGGCTGGTGAAGGATGAGGACGACAAGCTCTACATCTACGCCCAGAGCATGAACCCCACCGACGCCAACGCCAAGTGGCAGTACGGCATCGTGGCCTGCGCCTACAGCGAGGACTATGTGAACAAGGTCATCAAGAAACATGAGCTGACCCGCAAGGACAAGGAAGAGGACCGCATGAAACACGTGCGCATCACCAACGCCAACGTCGAGCCCGTCTTCTTCGCCTACCCCGCCGTGAAACGCATCGACGAGATCGTGGCCGGCGTCACCGCCAAAAAGCCCATCTATGACTTCATAGCCAAAGAGGACGGCTTCGGCCACCGCTTCTGGGTTATCGACGACAAGGCCCTGATTGCCGAACTCGTAGAGCTGTTCGACAAGAAGGTCCCCGCAATGTACATCGCCGACGGCCACCACCGCAGCGCCGCAGCAGCCCTCGTGGGGCAAGAAAAGAAAGAGCAGAACCCCCACCACACCGGCAAGGAAGAATACAACTACTTCATGACCGTGATTTTCCCCGACAACCAGCTGAACGTCATCGACTACAACCGCGTGGTCAAGGATCTCAACGGCCTCTCGAAGGAGCAGTTCCTCGCCGCCGTTGGCGAGAGCTACGAGCTGCAGGACATGGGCACCGAGATTTACAAACCTACCAAGCTGCACGAGCACTCGATGTACCTCGACGGCCATTGGTATAAGATGAGCGCCAAGCCCGGCACCTACAACGACAACGACCCCATCGGCGTTCTGGATGTGACCATCCTGAGCAACCTGGTGCTCGACAAGGTTCTTGGCATCAAGGACCTCCGCACCGACAAGCGTATCGACTTCGTTGGCGGTATCCGCGGTCTCGGCGAGCTGAAACGCCGCGTCGACAACGGCGAGATGAAGGTGGCTTTCGCCCTCTATCCCGTATCAATGAAGCAGATTATCGACATTGCCGACACCGGCAACATCATGCCTCCGAAGACCACCTGGTTCGAGCCTAAGCTGCGCTCCGGCCTCGTCATCCACGAGCTCTGCTAACGTCACTGGTACGCGGGCGTCCCCGCCTGCGAAAAAAAATTTATGTCAAAAATGACACACTTGCTCATGGTGTGTCATTTTTTGTGTACTTTTGCAAAATTTAATGTAGGAGGTAGGGATTCCCATCCCTACCATGTAGGAGGTAGGGATTCCCATCCCTACCATGTAGGAGGTAGGGATTCCCATCCCTACCAAAGGCGAAGCTGGGAAGCTTCGCCTCCTATTGCAACGCATTATCACAGCCATACAACCATGTCCAAAAACCAGATACTGACACTGATAGACTGCATGCAATTAGAAGACAAAGCGTGAAGCTTCGCTCATGTACATCCATCCTCATCGCTTTGGTCAGGATAGGAATCCTGACCTCCTACACGAACTCATCGCTTTGGTCAGGATAGGAATCCTGACCTCCTACACGAACTCATCGCTTTGGTCAGGATAGGAATCCTGACCTCCTACAATAAATCAGGAGAGGAGCCTTTCGAGCTGGCGGTCGGAGGCATCGGGGAGGAAAGTGCGGAGGTGCTGCACCATACGCCGGTAGGACTGCTCGGGCGTGCGGTCGCACTGGCAGAGTTCACGACCCAACAGATTTTCAGGAGTATTGAGCAACGCCAACCCCCAGCCATAGGGCCTGTTATGCTTGTCGTGGGCATAAACAAAATCCTCGATCACCACACGTGCCGCCATCTCAAGGCGCGTGGTATAGCCATCGAACTTGCCGCGCAGCTTAGGGCCGCCCAAGCCGCAGGCGTTGCGAAGGTCGCGCGTTATCATACTCCCGTTGAGGTGCAACACATCGAGGATTATGCCTTCTATGGAATCTTCCGCCGGCGCGGGATGCAGCGAACGACGCCAATTGCAGAAATCGGGCCACCACTCCCGGCTGATGAAGCCCGCCTTGCCGTTGAAAAACTTGCCGTAGGCACAGTGGGTCTCCTTGACTATGGGGCCTTTCCAATCCCATAGAGGCCAATCCCAGCCGCCGTCGGGCAATGGCCTGTAGCGGCATTCGGGATCCACCAGCTCGTCGGCCGAAAAACCGTCGATACCACAGTCGAAGAATGGCAGAAAACCCAGCTCTTCAACCAAGTCCATCATCTGAGGACAATCGGAAACGCTATGTAGTTGGATCTTCACGCTATCAGTTCTGGTATTAGCGGAGCGACATGTAGAATTTTACGATGCTGCACTGCATATAAGGTATCAGCCAGAAGAAGCCTATGCCCAGCGTTAGCACGCATAGCAAACCCCATCCTATGAAGCTGAGCGACAGGAGGAACAGCTTACCTTTATTACCATCCATCAGAGCCATGCTGTGCTCGATGCACTCATCGGCCGACATCTCGGGATGGTCGTGCATGACATAGGGCGTCATAGCGTAAGCCAAGCCTTTAATGATGCCGGGAATAATGAGCAGGAGGGTCCACAGGAAGACATAGACGGTCATCAACAGAGAGGTGCCGAGGTAGCGACCATAGGCCTTAAAACACAGGAATGGCTTGCCCACCATGTCGTCGCGGTCTATGCCGCGCATATAATTCAGGAACGCCACACAGAAGCCGAAACCCATGGGAGCCGAGATGAGCAGCGAGGCAATCTGACCGAGGCCCGGTACAAGTTGCAACAGAAATTCCACGCATCCTACTACGACGACGTAAACCAACGTACAGAGCACCGGCTGGGTCCAGTTGCCACGCAATTCGTCCAACGCCGCCTGGCGAATTTGGCTGTTCTCGGGCATCATAGCCGACCCGTACTTATTGAATGTCTCTTCCATAAATGCTATTTTTTAATAATTTAACAATATATCACCTGTTTTGTTTAGAAATGCAAAGTTACGATTTTTTTTGCATTATCATAAAAAAAATAAAAAAATCATCTGCCGCCCACCTGACATTAGTCCGGATATTACGCGTCATGGCGTGCAATATGGTACGCGGGCGTCCCCGCCTGCGATAATCACGGTACGCGGGCGTCCTCGCCTGCGGTAATCACGGCACGCGGGCGTCCCCGCCTGCGATAATCATGGTACGCGGGCGTCCTCGCCTGCGATAATCATGGTACGCGGGCGTCCTCGCCTGCGATAATCATGGTACGCGGGCGTCCTCGCCTGCGATAATCATGGTACGCGGGCGTCCTCGCCTGCG
>JAFSQF010000084.1 GCA_017446745.1 Bacteroidales bacterium | reverse complement strand
GACATTTACGATAATTCACGGGCATTCATGGTCATTCACGTTCTATAAATAATTTCTGGATAATTGCTGTTTAATTGCTGTTAATTGCTGTTAATTGCTGTTAAAAGAATATGAGCGCTAATTTTGACCGTTTACTTATCAACTTTTTTTTTAATTATTGTTTAATCTGAAACATAAAGCGACATTAAAGATTTATTTCAACCATAATATCACAAATCAAAAGATTTTATGTACTTTTGCAGAACGGATTTTTCTGCGTTGAGTAGAATATTTATTTGAAAACAAATAATTTAAGATATAAAATGGAAAAGAAAGACCTTCTTAAAGAAACCGTTAAGCACATTGACATCAAGAAGTACAACTCTACAGAGCTGATAGACGCTATGCGTAGCATGTCGTTCACTTCGCGCGACACAGCACGTGCTGCCGACATACTTATGAAAATGTGCGCCGAGAAAGAATGCACCAATATCCTGACGATAGCCGGTTCGACATCGGCTGCCGGCTGTATGCAGGTGTACGTCGATATGGTCCGGAACAAAATGATAGATGTCGTAGTCTCCACCGGAGCTTCCATCATCGATATGGACCTTTTCGAAGCCCTTGGTTTCAAACACTATATAGGCACTAAGGAGAATGTCATCCCTGATACTAAACTCCGCGAACTCTACATCGACCGCATCTACGACACCTTTATCGACGAAGAGGAGCTGCAGGCATGCGACAACGCCACCTACGAACTTGCCAACATGCTCGAGACCCGTCCTTACAGCTCGCGCGAGTTCATCTGGGAACTCGGCAAATGGCTGCACAACGGTCGTAGCGTGAAGAAAGACAGCCTTATACAGACCTGCTATGAGTGTGGTGTGCCTATCTTCTGCCCGGCATTCAGCGATAGTTCGGCAGGCTTTGGCATCGGCAAGCACCAGTGGGAGCGCGCCAATGCCGGCAAGCCTTACCTTAGCATCGACTCGGTATGCGACTTTGTGGAGCTCACCAAGATCAAGATGGCTGCCCCGCAGACCGGCCTGTTCATGGTTGGCGGCGGCACGCCGAAGAACTTCGCTCAGGATACCGTGGTGTGCGCTGAAATTCTTGGTCATGAGGTTCCGATGCACAAATATGCCATCCAGATCACAGTGGCCGACGTCCGCGACGGCGCCTGCTCGTCGTCGACCCTCCTCGAGGCCGGCTCGTGGGGCAAGGTGTCGGAAGAACTTCAGCAGATGGTTTATGCTGAGGGCACTACCGTTATCCCGCTCATTGCCTCCTATGTCTACCACAACGGACCATGGCGTGAACGCGAATACAAGAACTGGCAGAAGCTCTTCGTAAAATAGTGAATACGATAACCACAATAACGCTATAATGCAGTAACGCAATGAATGATTGTACTCGCCAACAGATAGCCGACCTTATACGCCGGGAAGTGGTGGTGGCCACTGGCTGCACCGAGCCTGGCGCTGTGGCGTTGTGCGTGGCCAAAGCACGCGAAACATTAGGTTCTTTCCCCGAGAGCACCACGCTGTTGCTCAGCAAGAATGTTTTCAAGAATGCCATGGGCGTCGGCATCCCCGGCACTGGAATGGTGGGGCTCCCCATTGCCGTGGCTATTGCCCTCACGGCAGGCGATTCCAACCGTATGCTCGAGATTCTTACTGTCGACGCCAAGGCTATCGAGGAGGCGAAACAATGGTTGGCAAACAATGGCGATAGAATCACTATAGGCTTGAAACCCAATTGCGAAGATAAGCTTTATATTGAGTGCGTATGCCAGAAAGGCAACGACAGCGCGACGGCAATCATCTCGAAGCGGCACACTAATTTCATCTTCATTTCACGGAATGGCAGTGTGGTGCTCGACAACGAATGCAAGGCTTCGGCCGACAGCGAGGCCTGTCACGAGCCGAAGCTCTCGCAGCGCATTGTCTTCGACTATGCCACTACAGCACCCATCGAGGAACTGAATTTTATTCGCGACACCGTGAAACTCAACAGCGCTGCTGCCGAAGAGGGATTGAAAGGCTATGGCTTGAACACCGGTCGCATACTGATGGAGAATGCCGAAGGCGACATCGTGCACACCGTTATAGCTCGCACTGTGGCGGCTTCCGATGCCCGTATGGATGGCTGCACGCTACCTGTTTATTCCAACAGCGGAAGCGGCAACCAAGGCATTGCCTGCACGCTGCCGGTCTACGAATATGGAAAGGCAAAGGGATGCGACGACGAGAAAGTTACGAGGGCTCTGATTATGAGTCATCTCACGTCAATCTATATCAAGCGGGGCATTGGTCGGCTGTCGGCATTGTGCGGTATTGTCAATGCTTCTATTGGAGTTACCACGGGTATTACCTACCTGCATGGCGGCAGCTATGAGCAGATCTGCTATGCCATAAAGAATATGATCAACACGTTGGCCGGCATGGTGTGCGACGGCGCTAAGCCGTCGTGCGCTCTGAAGATGTCGACCGGGTTGTACAGCGCTTTCGTCAGCGCCGAGCTGGCCTTGCACGACAAGGTGGTGGATGCCTGCGATGGACTCTCCGAGAAGGATGTGGACTTCTCGATACGCAATTTGGGACGCTTAGGACATGACGGTATGGACCAGACCGACGACGTGGTGCTCGACATAATGACTCATAAACAGTATTGATCGCCAGGCAACACGCGTCACCGACGCGTGCAGAACCAAAGAAAGTTTGCGCCCCTGCCTGCGTCGCGGTGGTACCTTAAACGCGAAATGAACAACAAAAAAGAACACTTTAAACATAATTATAATGGATAATTTTAGTAACAGAACGAAAGAAGAGTTGTATTCTCAGTCGATCAGCGCTGGTAAGCGCAAGTATTTTTTTGACGTGAAAGAAACAAAAGGTGGCGACAAATTCATCGTCATCGCCGAGAGCCGTAAGCTATTCGACAACAACACCGGCAACTTCTATTTCGAGAAGAACAAGATGTTCCTCTACAAAGAAGATTTCGAGAAGTTCAGCAATGGCCTCGCCAATGCTATCTCATTCATATCCACCGGCGTCGTGCCGGAGAGCGAGTATAATACTTATCCTCCCGAAGCTGTCCCTCACCACGGGGATGAAGCCTCCGACAACGACGATGTCATCGATGGAATAGATTTCAAATACTAAGCTCTTATCATGGGAAAAATCATTTCGATAGCCAACCAGAAGGGTGGGGTGGGGAAGACCACCACGGCCACCAACCTCTCGGCGTCGCTGGCAGTATTGGAATACAAGGTGCTGCTTATCGATGCCGACCCTCAGGCTAACGCCACTTCGGGACTGGGTGTCGACCCCGAGAAGGTGGAACAAAGCGCTTACGAATGTTTCCTGGGTCAGGTCTCGGCCACCGACTGCATCGTCGAGACCGAGACCCCCAACCTCTGGCTCCTGCCTACACGCATCGACTTGGTGGGCGCCGAGATCGACCTGGTCAACGAGAAACAGCGCGAGTTCTTCATCTCGAAGGCTATAACGCCCATCCGCGACCAGTACGATTTCATCATCATCGACTGCTCTCCGTCTCTGGGCCTTATAACCATCAACGCCCTCACGGCCTCCGATTCGGTGATAATACCTATCCAAAGCGAATATTTCGCACTGGAAGGGTTGGGCAAACTCCTCAATACCATACGTATAGTGCAGACACGCCTCAACCCGAAGCTTACCATAGAGGGTTTGTTGATTACCATGTACGACTCGCGCCTGCGCCTGGCGCGCCAGGTGGTCGAGGATGTGCGTAGCCATTTCAAACAGATGGTGTTCGACACCCTTATCTACCGCAATACCAAGCTCGCCGAGGCTCCAAGCTACGGGCGTTCCATCATCATGCACGACGCCACATGCTCCGGAGCAATCAACTATCTGAACCTGGCCAACGAGATTCTGCGTCGCAACGGCATGGGTGGTAATGGTTGATTGTCGTCAGCCGTTCAGTAGGAGGTCGGGCTTCCCAGCCCGACCAATGAGCAGACCAACAAATAGGAGGTCGGGCTTCCCAGCCCGACCAATGAGCAGACCAACAAGTAGGAGGTCGGGATTCCCATCCCGACCAATGAACAGACCATCAAATAGGAGGTCGGGATTCCCATCCCGACCAATGTGCAGTGGCGCAATAAACGAAACAACATGACAGTAAAGAAGAAACCATCAGCCCTGGGGCGTGGCCTGGGGCATCTGCTTACCGATGTCGACATCGATGCCGCCATCGGTAAGCCTAATCTTACTACGGCCATCACGGCGATACCGCTGGATGGTATTGAGGCAAACCCTTACCAGCCTCGTAAAGAGTTCGACGACGATGCCCTTGAAGAACTGGCGCAGTCGATACGTCAACAGGGCGTCATCACGCCAATCACAGTCCGACAGATGCCCGATGGCAAATACCAGCTTATTGCCGGCGAGCGTCGTGTCCGCGCCTCGCGTCTGGCAGGCCTCTCGGAAATCCCCGCCTATATCCGTATTGCCACCGACACCCAGATGATGGAGATGGCTTTGATCGAGAATATCCAGCGCGAGAACTTGAACGCTATGGAGATTGCTTTCTCCTACAATGCCCTTATCGAGGAATGCCAGCTGACCCACGAACAGCTGAGCGAACGGGTTGGAAAAAACCGCTCCACCATCACCAACTATCTGCGTCTGCTAAACCTACCATCCGAAACACAGATAGCCCTGAGCAACGACCAGATAAGTATGGCTCATGCCCGTTGCCTGGTGAACGTGGAGGACACCGAGATGCACTTGGCTTTGCTGCACGACATCATCAACAAGCAGCTCTCCGTGCGTCAGACCGAGCAGATGGTCAAGGAGATGACCAAGGAAAAGACCGTTGTCGCCAAGAAGCAGAAAGACGAGTTGCCCGAGATTCATGCCGCCTCGCGCTCGGCATTGAGGCAGTACCTTCAGTCTGAGGTGGACATCAAGCGTAGCCGCCGTGGAAAAGGCACCTTGACCATCCATTTCAACAACGACCGCGATTTTGAGCGTATCATCAAACTAATCAAAGAGAATTGATAAGCTTGTGTCGCCATATAAGTGGTACGCAACCATCCCCACCGGACAGCACGCGTCCCCGCGTCCAGACTGCTGGGACGCAGCCTTCCTCGCCTGCGTTTATTGGTACGCGGGCGTCCTCGCCTGCGACATTTAATAGAGTATGGCTTTTGTGCATTACTCTTTTTCCTTTTTTCTGCTCCCCGCAGCTGCATGCTCAAGAGCAGGACAGCGTGGCTGTCCGTCGCACGTTCCGTCAGAATCTTATGGAGGACGTCACCGCCCCGCGTCCCCACGACCCCAGGCGGGCCTTGCGCCTCTCGGCTGTACTGCCCGGCGCCGGACAGGTCTACAACCGACAGGCCTGGAAAGTGCCGGTAATCTATGCCGCCTTCGCCGGCGTGGGGTACTACACCTATTTCAACTATACCCACATGCGTGATTATAAGGACGAGTATCTATACCGCGTGAATCACAATGATGCCGTCAATAATGACGAATTCGCCAATATCCCCACGTCTAACGTCTATAGCCTTTACGAGGCCTATAATAAGTCGTTCCAGCTATCCATAATTATTGTCGCCGCTGTTTATGGACTGAACCTCATCGATGCCTATGTCTTTGCTCATCTGTTTGATTTCCAAATCAACGACGACCTGACGCTGAACGTATGCCCTATGCTGATGCCATCGTTGTCGTTATCGCTCACTGGACAATTCCCCACATCTTTATCTTTCAGCCCCGCCGCAGGCATCACCCTACGCTTCTGAAAATGGTCGCAGTTTCTGCTGCATCTGCTTTAGTTGCGTCGTATTTGTTGTTGCGTGTTGTTGCGTCGGATTTGCAATCCGACGCAAAATAATATAAGGATTTGTAATCCGCTATAATGCGGATTACAAATCCTTATAATAACGTGTATCGGATTGCAAATCCGATACTACGATGACGGATTACAAATCCTTATAATAACGTGTATCGGATTGCAAATCCGATACAACGGAAATCCGATACAACGGATAACGAAAAGGGATTGGAATTAAACTTTTTTGAAAAAATGATGTCTTATGAGGATTGGAGTAGCAAGAAAAAATGTATTTTTGCAAATTGTTTTGAAAAGAAATATTAACACATAAATCAATGAAAAAAAACATGTTGTTGCGTCGGATTTGTTGTTGTGTCGGATTTGCAATCCGACGCAAAATAATATAAGGATTTATAATCCGCATTATAGCGGATTACAAATCCTTATAATGACGTGTATCGGATTGCAAATCCGATACAACGATAGGTCAATCTCCGTTATTACCACAACAAATGCGTTTTTTGCCTGTTTAAAATCGATGACCCTATGAGAATTAGACTGTTTGCAGTTTCTTTTCTTGTTATCTTCTGCATTACCCATGTGGTATTTGCTCAGGATGCTGTTTCTTATTGGAAACAATTCACAGGGAAAAAAATATGTAAGTCTCAAAGTGTCACATTTAAATCCAAATCAGTCATTCTTTATCCTATAATACCAGATATTGAGCCAAAAAATTTTTCTTTCAGCTTTGACTCTCTCATTTCTGAAGTTGTCACACAAGATATAAAAGTGCGGGCCGATCGCGATACTTTATGGATTGTGGACCCGTGGACAGGCAATATTTCTATTTGCCCGAAAGAGGCTAATTACAGAGGCATAAATCTGTATACACAGTATAGAAACTCATATTTTTCTGATTTTCAAAAAGTCGTCCCGTTTTATTATTATATAGGGGATTGTGATTTTATGGGTACCCCCCTTTCTTTTAAAGATACTGTGATTAAGAATGCAAACTATCATTTGCTACAGGTAAAAGTTTTTATGCATCTTACCTTAGAAGACGATGGTACTATAGACTCTTCATTTTGCAATGTGATGTACTATTGTAATGATGACAAATCGGTCGTTGACAGGATAGATGTTGATCATGGGATAGGACTGGTGGTCAGTCATACCTTTGATGATATTGTTTTTTCAGACAAAAGAATAGAATGGGATAACTTAGTGACAGACAGTTTGATTGAAGCAGGCTACCGGACTTATATAGCCCCCGATGATGCCGCTCCATCAGAGATAGGCAACTATATCGGTGACACAGTAATCATAGACAAGTTGAATGATTTCCCGTTGGTGACTACTGGTGGTGATACCGTTTTTTTCAAGGATATAAAAGGTTGGAAGCTTTTGGATATATGGATATATCACTGTATTCCATGTGCTGCATTTCATGAAGAATTGCGTAAGGAAAAAGAAATAAACGGTTTCCGTAGTTTGGAAAAAGATGGGGTGAGAGTCTTGTGTATCAATGGTACCGGAGGAATGACAGACAAACTGCGAGAATATTCTGAGAAGTATGACATTGCAGACATAACCTATTCAGGAATGGCCATCAGAGATATTTTAGGCATCTCTTCATATCCCAAGTATTTCTTGTTCTCGCCCAAGGGAGAATTGGTGTTTAGTGGATTTTCAAGTGATGTCACCGACACAGTTATTGCCCTGAAAAGAAAATATGATGATGAACACGCACTTGTTTCTTCTCCCGTCATATCATTTGATGAGAAAGAATACGATTTTGGGACTATAAATAAAGATTCTGCAGCCATACATGTATTCAGATTTAAGAACATAGGCGATGCGCCACTCGTGGTGGACCGTACATCCACATCGTGTGGATGTACGGCCGCGGAATTCGACAATACTCCAGTCAGCCCAGGAGGATATGGCGAGGTTACTGTCAGATATGACACAACCAAAGAAGGCTCGTTCAAAAAAGCCATAGTCGTCGTTTCAAATGCCGTAAATGAAAATAAGACAGTGCTTTTCGTTAGCGGCAAGGTGGTGAAATGAAACTTTTCATGAAATTATTCTATACTGAGGATGGGGGTAGCAAGAAAAATTGTATTTTTGCAAATTGTTTTGAAAAGAAATATTAACACATAAATCAATGAAAAAAACCATTTTAACTATTGCAACAATGGCAATGATTGCTACCGGTTGTAACAAAAAGGCCGACCTGACATCAGGAATCGACCTCAGCAACCTCGATACCACGGCATCGCCCGTGGACGATTTCTACCAGTACGCCTGCGGCGGATGGATGGTGAAAAATCCACTCGATGCTGAGCATAGCCGCTATGGCGCTTTCGACGTCCTGGCAGAGAATGCCCAGAAGAACCTGCGCGAGATTATCGACTCTGTCTCCGCTATGCAGAACGAGAAAGGCTCGATAGCCGACAAGATTGCCACCCTCTACAACCTGGGTATGGACAGCGTGAAGCTCCAGGAGCAGGGGGCAGCCCCTCTGATGCCTTACTTGGAGGAAATCAACGCACTGAAGACCCGCGAGGATGTGTGGGCTGAGCTTCTGAAGATGCACCGCCGCGGCAACCACGTGCTCTTCGGCGTCTTCGGCGAGGCCGACAAGGACGATGCCAAGCAGTGCATCGCTTGGGCCTATCAGAGCGGCCTCGGGCTTGGCGACCGCGACTACTACCTGCTCGACGAGGGTAACAACAATAATATCCGCGCCGGTTACGTCGACTTGATGACCAAAGAATTCGCACTGGCCGGCTACGACCAGCTCAGCGGCATCAAGGCCGAGAAACTCGCAGGTTTCGTCATGTCTTTCGAGACCCGTCTGGCTAAGAGCCAGAACACCATGCTCGAGAACCGCGACCCGCAGGCCACTTTCAACCGCTACACCGTTGAAGAGGCTCAGGCTCTTACCCCCAACGTCGACTGGAAAGGCTACTTCACCAGCATGAACATCATGAACGGCATGAAGACCTTCAACATCGCACAACCAAAATATATGGAAGAGGTGAACCGTGTTTTGGCCGACACCGACATTGAGATTCTCAAGGCTTACATGGCTTGGCACGAAATCAACGCTGCCGCCAGCTATCTGAGCGACGACTTCGTCAATGCCAACTTCGAGTTCTACGGCAAGCTGATGAGCGGCCGCGAAGTGAACCGTCCTCGCTGGAAACGCGTCACCAGTACCGTCGACGGCGCCATGGGCGAGGCCCTGGGCCAGCTCTATGTAGCCAAACATTTCCCCGCCGAAGCCAAGGAACGCATGAAAGTCCTGGTCGACAACCTTATGACCGCCCTCGGTCAGCGCATCGACATGGCCACATGGATGACCGATGCCACCAAGAAGAACGCCCATGCCAAGCTCAGCACCATCCTCGTCAAGATTGGCTATCCCGACAAGTGGCGCGACTACAGCGGCCTTGAAATCAAGGACGACAGCTACTATGCCAACGTGGTGCGCAGCAATGAGTTCGATATGGACTACATGCTCAGCAAAATCAACAAACCCATGGATCGCGACGAATGGCAGATGACACCGCAGACCGTCAACGCCTACTACAATCCCACCACCAACGAGATTTGCTTCCCCGCTGCTATCCTGCAGCCTCCTTTCTTCAACATGCAGGCCGACGAAGCCGCCAATTATGGCGCCATCGGCGTTGTTATCGGTCATGAGCTCACCCACGGTTTCGACGACCAGGGCCGTCAGTACGACAAGGACGGTAACCTCAACGACTGGTGGACTGCCGAAGATGCCGACAACTTCAACCGCAACAAGCGGACTCTTATCGATGCATTCAACGCTTGCGTGGCCCTCGACGATCCCGAGCTTGGCCTCATCCACGGCAACGGCGAGCTCACCCTCGGCGAGAATATCGCCGACAACGGTGGCCTCCACGTCAGCTATCTTGCCATGCAGAACGCCATGCAGAAAGGTCAGGTCAACAAGAAAGAGATGGACGGCTTCACTCCAGAGCAGCGTTTCTTCTTGGCCTACGCCGCTGTGTGGGCCAGCAATATCCGTCCGCAGGCCGCCTTGCAGCTGACGCAGATGGATGTCCACTCGCTGGGCCGCAACCGCGTCAACGTGGCATTGCCTCAGATTGGCGAGTTCATCGAGGCCTTCAACGTCCAGCAGGGCGACAAGATGTGGGTCGACCCCGACAAGCGTGCCCAACTCTGGTAGTATCCCTATTTCGCAGGCCCTGACGCCTGTGCCCACCATGCAGGTCATCTTCGGATGGCCTGCTTTTTTTTGTTCCTTGTAGGAGGTCGGGCTTCCCAGCCAGACCAATGCGACGACAACCAACATCAAGGATTGTCAATGGATTTTGCTGTAGGAGGTCGGGCTTCCCAGCCCGACCAATGCGCCGACGACCATCATCAATGATTGTCAATGGATTTTGCTGATGCATTGGCAAAGCTGGGAAGCTTTGCCTCCTACTGCCGCAGGCGGGAACGCCAGCGTACCAAACGGGCAAGACTGGGAAATTTGGGGATTCTATATAATTTTGAGGGAAAAAAATTTGGGGATTTTATACATAATCGCAAAAATAAATTTGGGGATTTTATACATAATCGCAAAAATAAATTGGGGGATTTTGTACATCATTCTCGAAAATAAATCGGGGATTATGTACATTTTTCGTTTGTCTGTGTATAATTACGTATATTTGCATTACGAAAGGGTTGTCCGTAATTTGAACAAGATGCATTGTATCAATTCGGTAGCATGCCATTTGCTTTGGATGCACTGGCTGCAATATGTCCGAATTGCAAGCAAATTGATTACCTGGGCAAAGGAACGGAACGAGTGAGCAGTCGAAAGGATTGAGTCCGTTCCGGAAAAGTTCCCTGACAGGAAATAGTGTAATTGAATAAACGCAAAAGAACTATGAATACATTACAAGACAGAATACGCGGTTCGCTGATTGGTGGTGCCATCGGCGATGCATTGGGTTATCCCGTGGAGTTTATCTACTCGTTCGGAGAGATCCGGAAACGATATGACAGTGCTTCAGCTCTTATTTGCACTATAGCTGTATATGCGTTGAATTGTTAAAAAGAGGAGAAAAACGCTTTTATTTCAAAAAAATAATGTATTTTTGCAAATGAAATAATAAAAGAGAATAAAGAAGAATAAAAGAGAATAAAGAAGAATAAAAGAGAATAAAGAAGAATAAAAGAGAATAAAGAAGAATAAAAGAGAATAAAGAAGAATAAAGAAGAATAAAGAAGAATAAAGAAGAATAAAGAAGAATAAAGAAGAATAAAGAAGAATAAAGAAGAATAAAGAAAAATAAAGAAGAATAAAGAAAAATAAAGAAGAATAAAAGAGAATAAAAGAGAATGACTTATTAAACACATTCGCTTAAAACTATGAGCAAAGCAATAATTGGTAGAAAACAAGATGGGTATCTGTATTGCATAGTCCTGGTGGCCGTGCTGGGTGGCCTTTTATTCGGCTACGACACTGCTGTGATCTCCGGGGCCGAGAAGGGGCTCCAGGCTTTCTTTCTTGGAGCCGACGACTTCACCTACACCGACATGATGCATGGTTTCACATCGAGCAGCGCCTTGATAGGCTGCGTGATAGGAGCTCTCCTTAGCGGTTTGGTTGCTTCCCGTTGGGGCCGCAAACGTTCCCTCATTTTGGCCGGACTGCTTTTCCTGCTGTCGGCATTGGGCTCCATGAATCCCGAATTTCTGTTCTTCACCAAAGGCAAACCCTCTTATGGCCTGTTGTGGGCCTTCAATGTCTACAGGATAATAGGCGGCATGGGTGTAGGCCTCGCCAGTGCCGTGTGCCCGATGTATATCGGCGAGGTGTCGCCCTCCGACCGTCGCGGCATGATGGTAAGCTGGAACCAGTTCGCCATTATTTTCGGCCAATTGGTGGTCTATTTTGTCAATTTCCTGATTCTGGGATCCCACACCAACCCCGTCATCGAGCAGAGAGGGCAGGGCATTAATGCCGTAGCTGCCGGCAGCGACCCATGGACCATCGCAACGGGATGGCGATACATGTTTGGTAGTGAAGCTATTCCGGCTGCTGTCTTTACTGTCTTGATATGCTTGGTTCCCGAGTCGCCGCGCTACCTTGCCATGTCGGGCCGGGAAGAGCAGTCGCTGCGGGTACTGTCGAAAATCAACGGCCAGTCCAAAGCCCGGCAGATTTTGGACGACATCAAGCGGTCGGCTACCGTAAGGCGGGAGAGGCTGTTCAGCTATGGTGCCTTATGCGTCTTTGTCGGTATCATGCTCAGCGTCTTTCAGCAAGTGGTGGGCATCAATGCCGTACTTTACTATGCCCCACGCATATTTGGCGATATGGGAATGACCGACCCCATGTTCAACACCGTTATGATGGGCGTGGTGAACATACTCTTCACCCTCCTTGCAATCTTCACAGTCGAAAAGATAGGCCGGAAGCCGCTGCTCATCGCCGGCTCGTTGTGTATGGGCTTGGGGGCTTTCGGCGTGGCTTTGACGTTCGGGGTCGACGGCTTGCAGCTCATCACCATGATTTCCATCATGCTTTATTCGGCTGCTTTCATGTTCTCGTGGGGCCCCATCTGCTGGGTACTTATCTCCGAGATATTCCCCAATACCATCCGCGGCGCCGCTGTGGCCATAGCAGTGGCGGCACAGTGGATTTTCAATTTCATAGTGAGCAGCACCTTCGTGCCCATGTTCAACATGCATCTGAGTGGCGGCGACAATTTCGGACATTGGTTCACCTACGCACTCTATGGCGTCATGAGCATCGTCGCCGCAGTCTTTGTGTGGCGCTTGGTTCCCGAGACAAAAGGCAAAACGCTAGAGGAGATGAACAACCTGTGGAAGAGGAGGGCATCATGAGATATCTGTTGGGTATTGACCTGGGCAGCAGCAGCGTGAAAGTGTCGCTTGTCGATGTGGAGTCTGGTCGCTGTGCAGCCTCAGCCACTTATCCCGATAGGGAAGCCCCGATCAAGGCTTTGCGTCCGGGATGGGCCGAGCAGTACCCCGACGACTGGTGGCAATACCTTAAAGCGGCGCTGCCGATAATATATGGCAAATGTCCCGGCTGCAGAGACGAGATAGGAGCCATCGGCATTAGCTACCAAATGCATGGGCTGGTGTGCGTAGACAGTCGATGCCGGCTGTTGCGTGATGCCATTATCTGGTGCGATTCACGCGGTGTCCCCTATGGTGAGAGGGCTTTCGATGCAATCGGTCACGAGCGTTGCCTGACGCATCTGCTCAATTCGCCAGGCAATTTCACAGCCACCAAGCTGGCATGGGTCAAAGAGAACGAGCCGGAGCTGTATGGTAAAATAGACAAGGTGATGTTGCCCGGCGACTGGCTGGCCATGCGAATGGGATGCGGTGCGCAGACCACCAGATGCGGCCTTAGCGAGATGATGCTCTACGACTATGCTCCTGACCGGAACAGCGACGTCGCCGGATTCCTGATGGACTATTTCGGTTTTCGACACGGCATTTTACCTTCGATAGTGCCCACTTTCGGACAGCAAGGAACCGTGTCTGCTGCCGCAGCCGCCGAACTTGGCCTCAAGGCCGGCACCCCCATAACATACCGGGCTGGCGACCAACCCAACAATGCCTTGTCTCTTAATGTTATGGAACCAGGAGAGATTGCCTCCACTGCTGGAACATCGGGGGTGGTATACGGAGTGACAGACTCGGTGGACTACGACCCGCTGTCGCGAATCAATGTCTTCCTCCACGTCAACGACAGCCCTGACAACAGCCGCTTGGGACTGATGCATTGCATTAACGGTTGTGGTATCCTTAATGCTTGGCTTCACCGCAATGTGGCGTACGATATGAGCTATGACGAGATGAATGCAGCGGCCGCCACCGTGCCCCCCGGAAGCGACGGCGTCACCGTCATCCCTTTCGGCAACGGAACGGAGCGTGTGCTCCAAAACCGCGACATAGGATGCTCCGTCCTCGGACTTAACTTCAACCTTCACGGCAGGCAGCACCTGCTTCGTGCAGCCCACGAAGGCATCGCCTTCGCTTTCTGCTATGGCATTGAGATTATGACCGCTACAGGATTGGCGGTGAAAAGCATCCATGCCGGCAATGCCAACCTCTACCTGTCGCCCATTTTCCGGCAGACCGTAGCCAACATTTGCGGAGCTTCTATCATGCTGTCCGATTCGGACGGCAGCGTCGGTGCTGCCCTGGGCGCCGGCATTGGCGCCAACCTGTTCAAAACGCGCCAAGAAGCCTTCCATGGCATTAATTGTGTCGCTGCCGTAGCGCCCAATGCCGACGAAATACAACCCTGCCAAGAGGCTTACAACCGATGGAAAAGGGCTGTAGAGGGGGAAGAGGCTGAAAAGCTGAAAGATTAAAGACGTTGTTTCTCATCCTATTGATATATATATATTAACATATAATCATGAAAGAATATTTCCCGCAGATCAAGAAAATCCCTTTTGAGGGCAGAGAATCGAAGAATGTGCTTGCATTCCATTATTATGAACCCGAACGCATAGTGTTGGGCAAGAGGATGAAAGACTGGCTACGCTTTGCCATGGCATGGTGGCATACGCTGGGACAGGCCAGCGGCGACCCCTTCGGGGGGCAGACACGATGCTATGAATGGGACCTGGCTGCCGACCCTCTGCAGCGTGCCAAAGACAAGATGGATGCCGGCTTCGAATTGATGGATAAGCTGGGTATCAACTATTTCTGCTTCCACGATGTTGACCTGATTGAAGAGGGGGCAACCGTGGAAGAGTACGAGACGCGGATGAAACTGATTACGGACTATGCTTTGGAGAAAATGCAGCAGTATCCCAACATTCACTTGCTTTGGGGCACCGCCAATGTCTTCGGGCACAAGCGATATATGAACGGAGCCGCTACAAATCCCGATTTCGACGTGGTGGCAAGGGCTGTGGTACAGATAAAAAACAGTATCGACGCCACCATAAAACTCGGAGGCGAGAACTACGTCTTCTGGGGTGGGAGGGAAGGTTATATGAGTCTGCTCAACACCGATCAGAAACGCGAGAAAGAGCACCTCGCCACCGTGCTGAGAGCCGCCCGCGACTATGGCCGCAGCCACGGTTTCAAGGGCACCTTCCTTATAGAACCCAAGCCCATGGAGCCCATGAAACACCAGTATGATGTCGATACCGAGACGGTCATAGCCTTCCTGCGGGCTCATCAGCTCGACAACGATTTCAAGGTCAACATCGAAGTCAATCATGCCACCCTCGCCGGCCACACTTTCGAGCACGAGCTGGCTTGCGCCGTGGATGCTGGCATGCTCGGCAGCATCGACGCCAACCGTGGCGACTACCAGAACGGCTGGGACACCGACCAGTTCCCCATCGACAACTACGAGCTGACGCAGGCTTGGCTGGAGATTATCCGTGGCGGCGGTTTCACCACCGGAGGCACCAATTTCGATGCCAAATTGCGCCGCAACAGTACCGACCCCGAGGATATCTTCATTGCCCATATCAGCGGCATGGACGCTATGGCCAGAGCACTGCTCAGCGCCGCCGACATCATGCAGAACAGCCCCCTGCCCGAGATGAAACGTCTGCGTTATGCTTCGTTCGACAGCGGCATAGGTAAGGATTTCGAGGATGGCAAGCTCTGCTTTGAGCAGGTCTACGAGTATGGCAAACAAGTAGGCGAACCTCGTAGCATCAGTGGCCAGCAGGAAAAGTATGAAGCCTTGGTGGCAATGTATTCATGATTTTGGTGGCAACGTCCTGTAGCTCATACAACTATGCCGACGCTCCGCAAGTAGGACGTATGTGCCGCAGGCCATATCTCATCCACACCCAATAAAACAAACATCTGAAGTGATGAAGTACATAGTTCTTATATTAATGGCATTAGTGATTGTTACGCCCTCTGTTGCTCAGAATGATAAGCAGGAATGGGGCGTGGTGGATTCGCTTATCGACGAGCAATACTACGACAATGCCTATAAACTTGCCGAGAAAAAATATTATGAGGCCATCAAGGCTCACGACCAGCACCAAAGCCTTGTGGCGGCATACTATCTGTCGCAGATAGGCTATGCCTATCGAGAGGACAACACCGATTCGGCGTTGGCTCGTTATCAGATGCTGTTGCCCGGCTTGGATGGAGTGGACCGCGCTGTGTGCCAGATGCTGGTGGCTTCGTGGTATGCCACGTACTATGATAACAATCGTTGGAAAATAGACGAAAACGATGAGACCGATGACCCGGATCTTGACTATGGTTTATGGACGCCCGACCGATTCCGCCTTACGGTTGGCGAGTGGATAAAACTGTCGTTGTCCGACCATGAACTGCTCCTGTCGACACCCTCGGATTCTTTAGGGGCATTGGCGTGGGTGGAAGAAGGCGAGGACGGGATGTTGATGCCAACAGTGTTCGATGTGCTTGTCTGGCGAGCCGCAGAACTTGCCTTTACCATGGGTTTCCATCCGCTCTGGCCTTCGGATGTCGACAGGCCGGAGTTGCTGTTTGCCGAAGCGGAACGTTTTGTTGAGCTGAGTGTCCGTCCGGACGAACCCCGACGCAATGCCGTGGCCTCCATCGTGTCGGCCATGCAAAGGCAGGAGCAGTTCCATCTGTCGAAAGGGTCCGAAATAATGATAGAGCTATACCTGTTCCGTTGCCATTTCCTGGATCGTTTCTTTATGTCGGCGAGAGAGAATGACGACATGATATTGGAGCAGCTGGCGCAGACCGTTGTGCATTTCAGAAAGGCAAAAGCCCCTCACATCACCTTGCTTTACGCTGAATTGGCTAAGAGACTATACGACCGTCAACACTTTGTGGAAGCGATGCATGCCATCGACACAGCCTTGATGTTGCAACCCGACAGCCCGGGGGCCATCAAATGCTTCAACCTCAAGCGTCAAATCACTCGGAAAAGCATTGATATTGATTGCTATTCCCCCTCGACGTCATCAAGTTATAGCTTGGCAGTGGTAAACACTGCAAACGTGGATCATGTGTATTTCCGCATAATAAAAGCCATAGACAACATCTATGACGACAACCTTCGTAGTATCTTGTTGTCGCAACCAATTGTCAGCCAATGGGAGCAGGACATAGACATGCGAGACGACTACAAGCCTCAGTCAACCTACATTGCCGTTCCGCCTGTGGAGCAGGGCAACTATATGCTTTTGGCATCATCAGAACCGCTATTCGACACCGGAGGAATCGCCATGGTGAAATACTCTGTGTCGGACATTGCCATCATGGCCGACCGCAATATGGGTATCGACCAGTGTGGCTTCGTGGTGGACCGCACCACGGGCAGACCGGTGCCGGGAATTACGGTCAGCATGCTTGGGCAGAAACTCTATAGAGGGAGTTATGAAAAGCTGACATCCGTAAAAACCGATAAACAGGGCTATTATGATTTTTTGCCGTACATCAAGTCGAATTATGATAAAGTCAAGAGATTTGATGTCACCAAGGTGGAGGTGAACTACAAAGGACATAAGGTGGAGACCAATAAGTGGGGAGGTGTGGTGTTCGACCAGGATGAAGACAATCAGCAGAATGAGAACTTCAACCTATTCTTCGACCGTCCGGTGTATAAGCCGGGCGACAGCGTGCATTTCGCTTTCATTGCCTATCAGTCTGGCTACTACGAGGGCAAGACGCTTTCGGGACGCAAGGTCAGTTTCTATATCAGAGACGAGAACGGCAGCGAGATAGATACCATGACGCTCTTCACCGACGAGTATGGCATCTGTAGCGGCGCGTTCGTGTTGGCTCCCGATGCCATGCCCGGCATCTGGTCTATCTATAGCGATTGCCTCTTTAAAAGAGAGTTTTTCTTTCAGGTGGAGGCCTATAAACAGCCTAAATTCACCGTGATGTTGTCGAAACCATCTGTCGAGCGACGGTTTGGCGAGGAGGCTCGCATCAATGGCATTGCCGCTTCGTATAATGCGGTGCCTCTTGCCGGAGCCAAGGTTAAGTACAGCATTACAAGAAGTCTGCACTACAGGTCGTGGCATCCTTTGCATCGGCTTGTTCGACCCGAAACGGTGGCCCATGGGGAGCTGGTAACCAATCCCGACGGCACGTTCGCGGTCGTGTTCATACCCCAGCCTGATTCAAGCATAGGTCTGAAACAAAGGCCAATGTTTTCGTATGAGATACACGCCTCGGTGACCGACATCAATGGCGAGACGCACGATGCAAGAACCACGCTAAACGTAGGCTTCGTCAACAGTTATGCTGAGATAGAAAGCAATGAGAGCGATGCCGACGACGTGAAGGTCAGCATTGTATGCAAAAATTTGGATGGCGATGCTATCGGAGGAACTGCCAAGGTCGTTGTCTCTCGTCTCGCCGCTCCGGCAAGGCCTATGCTGACCAATCCGGCGATGAGGTATCAAGATTCAACTATTGCCATGCCGCTAAGCAAGAATGAGTTCGAGGCTCTATTCCCACTTTTCGACTACGATGGAACGGCTTCCGACCTGCAACGGTGGCCCGTACAGAAAGAGGTGCTCTCTACCACTGCCCGCACTGACGGCGAAAAACCATACGGCTACAGTTTCAAAGGATTGCCTGCCGGAGCCTACAAGATACACGCCATAATCCAGTCTGATGCCGGCGACACTGTGGAGTGCGTGAAGTATGTCATGTATCAGCCTTCCACGTCGCGCCAACCTGTGGGGTCCGACCTGATAGTGTCGTCTGTCGACAAGGTGGAATGCGAGGTGGGCGACAAGGTCTCCTTGCGTGTGGGTAGCCGCTACGACGACGTTACGCTCTATGTGCTTGTAAATAAGGATGAAGTAAGCTATCGCCACGAGCTGTACAAAGTCAGCCGCGGTTTCACCGAGATTACGATACCTGTCGACAGCTCTTTGCAGGGCGGCTTTATGATTGAGGTATGTGCCATAAAATGTAATCATCTCAAGAATGATAATTTTATGATTTCTGTGCCTCATGTTGGAAAGAAGCTTGATGTGGAGTTTGAAACGTTTCGCAATCGCTTGGAGCCTGGCAATGGCGAGCAGTGGACGTTGAAAATCAAGGACGCAAAAACCGGCCTCCCGCAAGCTGCCAATCTGCTGATGACGATGTACGACAAGGCATTGGACGCTTATGGGGTGAACAATTTCTTTATCAACCCGTGTCCTTCTTCCTATACGGGAACGGCTTTCAAGCGTATAATAAGCAAAGTGTACTGTAATTTCCTCTTCCCGTCCATTCTGCCATACCAATATGAGGAGGAATACGATTATCAAATTAACATGTTGAAGAATGTCGTTGATGGGCTTGATGTATCGACGTCTCTGTCTATGGCAAGACTTGAAGGTGAAGAAATTGCAAATGAGTTGTTTTGCTTCACCACAGAAGAAGACGAACCGATGGCAGCCTCCGATGTCAGAGCCTATAAGGGTGGTAGCCGTCGTAGTGCCGTCGGGATGGGAGACATGGCAGAGGAGGTAGTGCTGGCCGACGAGGGCACTTCCGGAATAATAACTGAAGAGGCTGAGAAGGTGCAGATGCGACATAACCTCAATACATTGGCTTTCTTCAAGCCTACTCTGCGGAGCGACACCGATGGCACCGTGGAACTGTCGTTCTCTGTGCCTGACCTCCTGACGGAATGGGCTATAAGAGGGGTGGCATGGACAAACGACCTGAAGATAGGCACCCTCTCGGCCAGCGCCATAACGCAGAAGCGGCTGATGGTGACGCCCAATGTGCCGCGCTTCCTGCGGCATGGCGACACCTGTGTTTTCTCGGTGAAGGTGAGCAACCTCAGCGGTAAGGAGCAGGATATTGTTGTGGATTTCAGCTTTGATTTGTATGGCGTCTCAACGCTCGGTGGCACCCGCCACTACAGCGACGGCGGTGAAGGAAACAACGATGCAAGGCCGCAAGCAGCTGTTCAAAGTGCGCGGCTGACGCTGAAGGACGGCGCCAGCGGCGAGGTGAGCTTCAAGACAGTGGCGCCACGCGAGCAGGTGTTCCTGGCCGGCTACAAAGTTGTGGCGCGGGGTCAGGATGTCAGCGATGGCGAGCAGGGACTGATACCACTTCTTCCTGGCCGCCAGTTAGTGACCGAATCGTTGGCGTTCTATATCAATGGGGCAGGGGAGAAGAACTATGAGATGAAGCACCTTACGGAGTCTGTGGAGGGTAACGCCTCCGAGCGTTACAACCCCAACCAATCCTCCACAAGTCTCTACAGTCTGCAGTTGATGGTAGACGTCACGCCCAATCCTATTTGGTTGGCTCTTCAATGCCTGCCATACGTGGCGCGGCAGGAGAACCCATCGAACATCTACCTGGCCAATGCCGTATATGCCAACAGCCTCTCGAAGGATATCGTAGAAAATAACCCGCAGATAGAGGAGGTTTTCAGTGATTCATCCTTCGCGGAAAGCGAAGGGCTCCTATCTCAGCTCGACCGCAACAGCGACCTGAAGCAGACCGTGATGACTGCGACGCCATGGCTCCGTGATGCCCAAAGCGAGGAGCAGCGCCACCGCGACATGGCCCGTTTCTTCGACAAGCAGGCCATCGCCGCTCAGCTCTCGTCGCAGCTCTCCAAACTTCTCGCCGCTCAACGCGCCGACGGCGGATGGAGCTGGATTGAGGGTGGCAACTGGTCCAGCCCCTACGTCACGCAGTATATCCTCAAGACCTTCGGGCTCTTGCTGCAGCAGGGCGTGGAACTCAGCAGCGCAGCACACCGCGCTCTGAAACGCGCTATGAACTATGTCGACAGCGAGAACTATAAGTATTATAAGGAATACGTGAAAGGCACTAATTTTGAACCGTTGAACCTCGACTATCTCTATGTGCGTAGCTTCTTCCCCGACCACCGGATGAGCAAGCAGCAGCAAGAGGCCTACGACTTTTTCTACAGCAACGCCAAGAAGCATTGCGACAGCTACCGCTCGCTATTCTCGCAAGCCCTGCTCTCCGTGGTCTTCCACCGCCATGGCGACACCAAGCTGGCCCACAAGATGGCTGTGCGCCTCCGCGAGAAAGCCCTCTACAACGACGAGATGGGCATGTATTGGCGCGACAACACCAGCGGATGGTGCTGGAACGAACGCCCCGTCGAGACCCAGGCCTTGCTGATACGCACCTTCGCCGAGGTGCTGGGCGACAACGAGAGCGTGGCACGCATGCAGCAGTGGCTCCTGAAACAGAAGCAGACCACCAACTGGAGCAGCGACGTGGCCACTGTCAATGCCATTCAAGCCTTGCTGTTAGGCTCCTCCGGCTCCGAGGGTGCACCCCTCTCAGGTGGCTCTCTCTCTGTGACGTTCGGAAACCACACCTTGCATGCCGACACCAGCCGACAGCAGCTGCACATGAGTATGAGCATCCAGGGGAAAGACATCCGGCCTGATGACGGGAGGCTGACCATCAGCAAAGAGGATGATGGCATCGCCTGGGGCGCCATGTATTGGCAGTATTTCGAGGATGTGAATAAAATTCCGGCCAGCAGTATGGGCATCACCTTGCGGCGTACCCTCTTCCGCGTCGAAAGCAATGGTAGCCTCTCGCTTGTAACCCACGACGTCGTGCTGCACGTGGGCGACAAGGTTCGCGAACGCATAGAGATAAGCGCCGACCGCAATATGGAATACCTTGAGCTGAAAATCCCGCGCCTGGCGGCCTTCGAGCCGGTAAGCACTGCCAGCGGCTGGCGTTGGAACGATGGCCTCAGCTACTATTGCGCCATCACCAATACGGCAATGACGTTCTACGTGGACCGTATGGACAAGGGCCGTTATGTGGCTGAGACCGAATACTACGTGAATGGCGCCGGCACCTACGCCACTGCTCCCATAGTGATGCAGTGCCTCTACGCCCCCGAGTTCCGTGCCCTCTGCCCTGTGCCCGCACAGAAGATAGAATGGTTGAGCCCCGTAGGGGCCACATATAAAAGCTTTGGGCATTAGCCCATGGTGGAGATCAAACCACGTTGAGCCCCGTAGGGGCGGCATCTGTTAGCCGTGTGCGTGAGCCCACGGTGTGGTATGAAACAACCATATAGTAGGAGGCAAAGCCTCCCGGCTTTGCCATTGGTCGGGATTCAATCCCGACCTCTTATAGTGCTTGAAAATCAATCATTGAAACCTCTTTAACAAAAAAAGTTTTAAAAAATATTTTTATTTTGAACAATAAAATAAGATTTTTTAAGTTAAAAAGGCAAAGATTTTTGAGTGTGGGAGTACTAAATGGTGTCTGTTTCGCAGACGGGACGCCTGCGTACAAATAAAAAACGGCAGGCATAACAGCTTGTGTGCAAAAAAAAATGCTGGTATCAATGCCTGCTTACAAAATTTGAACAATCAAACTATCGCAACTATGAACTTAGGAATTAAATTGCTCATCGCCGAAGACGACCCCAACATGGGTACAATCCTCAAAGCCTATCTGACTCAGAAAGGCTACACGGTATTCCTTGCCGAGGATGGTCAGCAGGCTTTGGACATTTATAAGGAAGGCAATGTCGATGCCTGTATTCTTGATGTCATGATGCCCGTGAAGGATGGGTTCACCGTCGCCAAGGAGCTGCGACGCATAGACAAGAACATCCCCATCCTTTTCCTCACTGCCAAATCTCTCGAGGCCGACAAACTGAAGGGCTTTGAAGTTGGCGCCGACGACTATATCACCAAGCCTTTCAGCATGGAAGAGCTCCTGGCGCGTATCAATGCCACCATCCGTCGCTCGTTCGATGAGAACAAACCGGAAAACAACCAATTCAACATCGGTAAGTATAAGTTCGACTATAACTATCAGACCCTCACCTACGAGGGGCAGCCTCCGCAACGCCTCACCTCGAAAGAGAGCGAGCTGCTGCGCCTGTTCTGCATCAACTTCAACCAGCTGATAGACCGCTCGAGCACCCTCCAGAAGATTTGGAAGGACGACTCCTACTTCGCGGCGCGAAGCATGGACGTCTACATCACCAAGCTGCGCAAATACCTCAAGCTCGACCCCTCGGTGCAGATTGTCAACGTCCACGGCGTGGGCTTCAAACTCACTCAGAAACAAGAGTAGATGGAAATTACATTTCTCGGGACGGGCACCTCGCAGGGGGTGCCCGTCATCGCCTGTCGCTGTCCCGTGTGCCACTCGACAGACCCCCACGACAAGCGGCTGCGCACCACGGCTCTGGTGGCCGACAGCGACGGCAACAACATACTCATAGACATAGGCCCCGACTTCCGTCAACAGATGCTCTCGCACGACGTGCGCCATCTGGAGGCCATCCTTATCACCCATGCCCACCGCGACCATGTGGGCGGCATCGACGATATTCGCCCCCTGAATTGGGTGCAACATAGCAATATGGAGGTTTATGCCAACAAGCCTGCCATACAGTCGCTTAAGCACGACTACCGTTACATCTTCGAGCCGCATATCTATCCGGGCCTGCCGGAAGTGACACTACACGATGTCAGCGACCTTATGCCTTTCTCCGTAGGACGGATGACCATCACGCCCATCGCCGGCATGCACAAAGACCTCCCCGTCGTCGGCTACCGTATCGAAGAACGGGCTTCCATGCCGGAAAGTACGCCTCCTCGCCAGCATCCCCTGTTGGTTAAAAAAATGGCATACATCACCGACATGAACCACATCACCGACCGTGAGCAACAAAAGCTCTATGACCTCGACCTCTTGGTAATCAACGCTCTGCGTCCGGCTAAGCATTTCTCGCATTTCTCGCTCCCCGAATCGTTGGAGATAATAGCACGCTGCAAGCCCTCCATGGCCTACCTTACCCACATGAGCCACGAGATGGGCTTCCATGCCGAGGTTGAACCTACACTGCCATCGAACGTCCATCTGGCCTTCGACGGCCTGAAAGTGACAATTGATTAATTGTTCTCTATTATAGCGGATTACAAATCCTTATAATAACGTGTATCGGATTGCAAATCCGATACAACGATTATCGCGGGCGGGGACGCCTGCGTACCAAACAGAAAACAAACTATCCAACAAATTCTTATACTGCAATCAAACAAATTCTTATCCTGCCATCAAACAAGCGTCCATTCATATCGTCTCTTTCAATGTGCCATATCCGGCTGATTATGGCGGTGTGATAGATGTGTTCTATCGCATCAAGGCGTTGCATAGCCTTGGTGTGGACGTGCATCTGCACGCCTTCACCTACGGGCGCCCGGAGGCTGCGGAACTGGGGCGATACTGCTCGGAGGTTACCTACTATCCTCGAAAGACGGGATTGGCAAGTGCTGTCTCCAAACGACCTTACATTGTCGAGTCGCGCCGCTGTCGGCAGTTGATCGAGAACCTCGCTAAAGATGATGCCCCGATTTTGCTCGAGGGTTTGCACTGCTGTTCTGTCCTGGAGGCCTTGAACGGCAACCACCCTTCCTGTGGCCAACGCCTCCGAGCGCCCACGTCGCGCCAAATCATGGTGCGCGCCCACAACGTAGAGCACGACTACTATGCAAGCTTGGCGCGCGTCGAGCAAAATCCCTTCAGGCGTTTTTATTTCAACGAAGAAGCGCGACGTCTGGAACGCTATGAGAGTGTGCTCCTCCTGGCCGATACGGTCTTGGCCATCACCGACGCCGATGCCGAGCATTTCCGCCAGTTAGGCTGCCGGAATGTGGTGCTGTTGCCCGCTTCCCATTCCGACAATGAGGTCGTGTCGCAGCAGGGTAGGGGACACTACGCCCTCTATCATGCCGACCTCTCGGTGGGCGAGAATATCGATGCCGTCAGCTACCTGGTTGAAAATATATTCCGTCACACACAGCGGCGGCTGGTGGTGGCCGGACGCAATCCCTCGCCACGGATTTTCGAGGCCATAAAGGGTATGGATAATGTGCAGGTGGTCGCCAGCCCCGCTGAGGAGCGCATGCGGGAGCTGATAGCCAATGCTCAGGTCGTCATCCTCGTCACCAAGCAGCCTACGGGCCTCAAGCTGAAGCTTCTCAACACGCTTTATGCCGGTCGCCACTGCTTGGTGAACAGCGCCATGGTGGCAGGCACTCAGCTTGGAGCGCTATGCACCGTAGCCGACACCCCCTCGCAGATGCTTGCCGCCTTCGAGCACCTCATGGAGCTGCCTTTCGAACTGTCTGATATCGAAAGGCGTAAAACCCTGCTTGGCACGCTCTACAGTAACGAGGCCAACGCCAAACTCCTCCTCTCGCAGCTCCACTGATGAGTGGCCAGTGACCAGAGGCCGGAAAGCACGCGTCCCAGCCTGCATATCTGGTACGCGGGCGTCCCCGCCTGCATATCTGGTACGCGGGCGTCCCCGCCTGCGACGTGAGTCTTTTTGTTCCGCGGACGTCCCAGCCTGCGAAAAAAAACTCTCAAATCACCATTTTCACCGCACTTTGCACATCTTTGAACCCTATTTCACATTTTTTGTGTATATTTGCACTTTCAAAAAAATGTATTTAAATAAATAATTATATTATAAATCAACAATCTATCTAATCTTTTTATGACAAAGTACGTATACACTTTTGGAGGCAAGACTGCTGAAGGCAAGGCCGACATGAAGAATTTGCTTGGCGGCAAGGGTGCCAACTTGGCAGAAATGTGCTTGTTGGGACTTCCCGTCCCCGCCGGCCTCACCATCACCACCGAGTGCTGCACAGCCTACTACGACAACAACTGCCAGCTCCCTACCGGCCTCATGGACGAAGTATGGAACGCTATGAAGAACGTTGAGAACATCATGGGCATGAAATACGACGATGCTGAGAATCCCCTGCTCGTCTCCTGCCGCTCCGGTGCCCGCAGCTCCATGCCTGGCATGATGGACACCGTCCTCAATATCGGCCTCAGCAGCAAGACCATCCCCGGCATGCTCAAGAAGACCGGCAACCCCCGCTTTGTATACGACTCCTACCGCCGCCTCATTATGATGTATGCCGACGTGGTCATGGAGAAATCTGAAGGCATCGAACCCGCCGACGGCAAGGGCATCCGCAAACAGCTGGACGACATGCTCGACGCTTTCAAAGAGAAGAAAGGCTACAAGAGCGACACTGAACTCACCGCCGACGACCTCAAAGGCCTCGCCGAGGATTTCAAAAAGAAAGTCAAAGAGGTGCTCGGCACCGACTTCCCCGACGACGCTCGTGCACAGATGGAAGGTGGCATCAAGGCCGTCTTCAAATCCTGGAACGGCAAGAAAGCCGTGAGCTACCGCAAGATTGAAGGCATCCCCGACGATTGGGGCACCGCCGTCAACGTCCAGGCCATGGTGTTCGGCAACATGGGCGACAACAGCGCCACCGGCGTAGCTTTCACCCGCAACCCCGCCACCGGCGACAACCAGTTCTACGGCGAATGGCTTATCAATGCCCAGGGCGAAGATGTGGTGGCCGGTATCCGCACCCCCAACCCCCTCAACGACGACACCAAAAACGAGCAGAACAAGCACATGCATTCCATGCAGGAGCTTATGCCCGAAATATACAAAGAGCTCTGCGACATCCGCCAGACCCTCGAGCAGAACTACCACGACATGCTCGACATCGAGTTCACCATCCAGGAAGGCAAGCTGTACATGCTGCAGTGCCGCGTGGGCAAGCGTACCGGTGTGGCCGCCCTCACCATGGCCATGGATATGCTGAAGGAAGGCCTGATCGACGACAGCGAGGTGGTGATGCGCATAAGCCCCGCCCAGCTCGACGAGTTGCTGCACCCGATTCTGGATGCCGCCGACGAGAAGAAGCACACAGTGCTGGCCAAGGGTCTGCCCGCCGGCCCCGGCGGTGCCGTGGGTGTCATAGCCCTCACCAGCGAGAAAGCCAAAGAGTACCAGGCTGCCGGTATCAAGAATATCCTCGTCCGCGAGGAGACCAACCCCGAGGACGTCGAGGGCATGCGTGCCGCCGACGGTATCCTTACCGCCCGTGGCGGTATGACCTCGCACGCCGCCCTCGTGGCCCGTGGCTGGGGCAAGTGCTGCATCGTGGGCTGCGACGCCGTGAAGATTGAGTTAGAAAAGACCAGCGTAAAGACCGACCAATTCGGTAAGAAGAAAGTGAACGTGGAAGAATGTGGCACCGTGATTATCAACGGCAAGACCTTCAAAGAGGGCGACCTGCTGAGCCTCAACGGCTCGAAGGGCTGGGTCTATGACGAGGAAGTCAAGATGATCAACGCTACCGAGAACCCCCTGTTCCAACAGTTCATGAAGATTGTCGACAAGCACCGCAAGATGGGTGTCCGCACCAATGCTGACAATCCCGCCGACGCCCAGAAGGCTATCGACTTCGGTGCCGAGGGTATCGGTCTGTTCCGTATCGAGCACATGTTCTACGGCGAGAACAGTGAGAAGCCCCTTGAGAAGCTGCGCAATATGATTCTTGCCAACTCGAGGGAAGAGCGCATCGCCGCCCTCGACGAGCTGGAACCCTACATCCGCGAGAGCGCCAAGGGCACCCTCAAGGTGATGGACGGCAAGCCGCTGACCTTCCGCCTGATGGACCCCCCGCTGCATGAGTTCGCCCCCCAGGGCAACGAGAAGATGCAGGAGGCCGCCAAGCGCTTGGGCATCAGCTACGAGGATGTCAAGAAGCGTGTTGAGAGCCTGCACGAGGTGAACCCCATGATGGGTCTGCGCGGTGTGCGTCTGGGCATCATATACCCGGAGATCACCCGCGTGCAGTTCCGCGCCCTCTTCAGCGCCACCTGCGAGTTGATGAAGGAAGGCATGCACCCGATGCTCGAAATCATGGTGCCGCTGACCATCAACGCCGCCGAGCTCCGTCACCAGAAGGCCATAGCCACCGAGGTGAAGGAAGAGGTGGAGAAGAAGTACGGCGTGAAGTTCGAATACAAGTTCGGCACGATGATTGAGATTCCGCGTGCCGCCCTGGTGGCCAACCAGATAGCCGAGGTGGCCGAGTTCTTCAGCTTCGGCACCAACGACCTGACCCAGATGACCTTCGGCTTCAGCCGCGACGACGTCAACGCCATCGTCAAGACCTACGTCGACGAGAAGATTATCCCGGCCGACCCGTTCAACAACTTCGACACCGAGTGTGTCGGCGAGCTGGTGAAGATCGGCATCGAGCGTGGCCGTGGCACCCGCGCCGCCCTGAAGTGCGGCGTCTGCGGCGAACATGGCGGCGACCCGACGGCAGCCGAGTTCTTCTACAAGGCAGGCATGAACTACGTGAGCTGCTCGCCGTTCCGTGTCCCCGTGGCACGCCTCGCCGCCGCCCAGGCCGCCATCAAGGACGCCCGGGAGAAATAAAAAAACACTAAGCTGTGAGCTTTAAGTAGTAGGTGTCCACACTCACACTGTACACTTAAAGCTCACAGTTTAACACTACTTGAAACTAAAAAAACTAATACATTAATTAATATGACAATCAAAGTATGTGTCGGCAGTTCATGCCATCTGAAAGGGTCGTACGAAGTCATTGAAGCATTCAAGGAAGTGCTGAAAAAATATGATGTGGAAGACGT
>JAFSQF010000083.1 GCA_017446745.1 Bacteroidales bacterium | reverse complement strand
GGATCCCGTACAATAACATACAATATATTTGTATTTATAAATATTCTATTAATTTATTGTCAAACAATGCAACAATTTAGTAACGGTAAAAAATAAGGTGTAACGATAGTGATGTAAAAAAATGCAACTATAATTCGTGTACATTCATTTCGCCTGCGAAAAAATAGTTTTATATTCGGTGTCGCATATCTTGAAAATCATGTAATTCGTGCCAATTCGTGCTAATTCGTAGCCCCCCCAAAAAACAATCGTTTTACCTTTTTTGCGCCTACCCGATTGTATCAACTTATTTTTTACTTATTGCTTAACAGCAATTAACAGCAATCAACAGCAATTAAACAGCAATTATCCAGAAATTATTTATAGAACGTAAATGACCATGAATGCCCGTGAATTATCGTAAATGTCAAATTAATTTGACTAATTACTTATTTATGGTAATTGCTGGTCATTTATGGTAATTGCTGTTCAAAGAAAATGAAAGTTAATTTAGGTCAGCCACTTATATTTTTTCTTTTCGCAGAATGCGAAAAGCTCCTTGGAATAAGCTCCTTGCGAAAAAAACTCATGTTTGGTCAAACGGTAGCGACGGTCTTCTCGTATTGGCAGACAAGGCGGACAAGCCATACCACGATGGCCAGCGACACCGCAGCGCCGGAAATGGAGAAAAGTGCAATGGCAATGGTGAAATTGAAGGTGAGCAACCCTATAATCATAGCGGCGATACGCAACACGAAGAGCAGCAGGGAGAAACAAAGTTCGGTGCGCTGGCGCGAGAAGACATTGGAGAGGAACATCAGCGACGAGCTGCTGAGCATGACGAACACCCACGGAAGAAGCCACCTGACATAATGTCCACAGCCACTCCACCTCCCACCAAAGAGGAAGCCAAAGAGGGGCTCGGCAACAAAGAAAGCGGCAACAAAGAATGGCACAGCCACAACATTAAGGATTAGCAAGAAACGCAACAGGTCGCGCTTTATGGGCTGGTGGTCGCGAACCCTCTCAGTCACTCGTATGTAGAGCAACTTCTCTATGGCGGAATTGAGTATGTTCACCGGACGGAAAGTGAAAGTCAGAGCCAGTGCAAAAAGCCCCACCTCAGCCTTGTCGAAATAAAATGCCAGCCAGACGAATGGCAGGTTGTGGGAGATACTGTTTATGAACTCCTTTGGCATAGTGAAGAGAGGGAAGTTGCGATACTTGCGAGCCACTCTGCCGCGTTCCTCATGGCTACTCCTCTCCGCGCCGGCCAGCCGCCGATATTGCAGCCTCAAGTTGACGTTTCCGGCCAGTCGCCCCAATGTCACGCCAAGGGGCAGTCCTATGGTATGGATCAGCGTTGAAAGGAAACGCGGCAGGCCCATGAGCAAGCGGGCCAATACCCCCGCCGACGAGCCAATGACATCGGAGAGGGCAATCTGACGGAAGTTGCGGTGCCGGTTGAGCAGCATGGTGTAGACCCTGGAGGTGCCACTCAGGTAGACCGTGATGGGGATAAGCAGCGCAATGATAAAAATGGGGCTCGAGGTGGTGAAGATGGAGAACCGTTCCACGTCCTCGAAGGGGTTGAAGAGGCTGAGCAGCACTATGGCCACCAGCACGAATAGCGAGGTGTAGCCGTTGATGCGCAGCGCCAGATGGGCCACCGACACCGCTTCGCGGTGGTCCTTGCTCAGCACTATGGCCAGCTCGTAACGGCAAGTGCTGACGATGACCAGCACGTCGATATAGGAGCAGAAGATGTTGTAGAAACCAAAGTCGGCGGGCGAGAAGAGGCGCGTCAGCAGCAAGTAGGCAGCAAAGACAATGCCCTGGGCCCACACGTTGCCGCTGACGAGCGTAAGGCATTCCTTCACAATGCGCAATTTCAGCAGCTCAGCAATCTTTTCCTTATACTTCGCCATTGTATTTACGCAGAAACCACTCTACGCCGAGCAGTAGGGTGATGAGGATGAAAATCATGGGCAGGTTCAGCATGTCGCTGTAGCGTGTCTCGCTGTAGATGATGGTCTTCATATCGTCGCGCTGATGTAGCAGCTCTTCTATCTGTGCCACGTTATGTGCGTCGACCATCTGCCCGCCAGTCGTCGTTGCCATGGTGTAGAGTAGCGAATGGTTGGCCACCAGATTGAGGGCCTCCATCTGCTGCTCCTCCACCACGAACGAGCCCGAGCTGGAGAGTGCATGGCCGTTGAAGCGCGTGGATGCCGTATATTTATAGTTGCCCGAAGGCAGCTGACCCAGATTGAGCGCATAGCCGTCTGCGGTGCGGTTGAAGAAGAACTTCTTTTCCGTGGTGTTGCCATCGGCGGATTTCAGCGTCAGCTCGGCATCGGGAGTGTTGACGGGCTCGTAGTTGTCGTTGTAGAGCTGTGCCTCGATAGTCACCGCCTCGCTCTGTCCGAAGAGGTGCTTCATGTCGACGCGGAGCTTCTCTTTGTTGACCCTGAGAGCAGTGAAGACCACCAGTTTATCAATCAACTGGTCGAAGTTGTCGTGCGTCTGGTTGTTCTGCCAGTCGGCCAAGCGCCAGCGCCAGAGTCCCTCACCCGCTATGAAAACGGCGCGATGCCCCTGCTGTTGGGTTACAGCAACCAGAGGCATACGCGAGTTGACCGCGCCCACCTTAGCCCAGAAGAGGGTCTGCCCGTTGCCATCCAGCTTGTATTCGCCGAAGGGGGAGAGCAGCGGAGGGAAAGAGCTGATGCTCTGCACCTTGTCATCGTCGAGGGTGAAGAAAGTGAAGTCCTTGTTGAACAGAGCCGAGACCTCGTTTTGGCGCTCGATGCGGCTATAGACCTCGAGGCCGGCATGCAAGGCGTTGAGGCGCGCCAGGTCGGTCTGCGCGCCGAGGATGAAGAGCGTCGAGACCTCGCTCTTCAGCAGGGCAGCGACGTCGAGGCCCGCCTCCGCCGTCTTCGACGGCAGTTGGTGCAAAATCAGGAGGTCGTAGTCCTTGGGGTTTTTCGAGAAATCCTTGGCGAGGAAGAAATCCGCCTCGAAATTTTGATTGCGTTCGATGGCGGCGCGCAAGGCAGCCACATCGGGATGCGGGGCCGCGGCGATGATGGCAATCTTCTGGTGCCCGTCAATCACCTCGATAGGGATGATGCGCCGGTTGTTGCGCACGTTCTGCTCCGAAGGGAGCGGCGCTATCTCCACCACGAAGTTCAGCACACCGGTCTTCTGGGCTTCGAGCACCACGTTTTCGGTGGTCGAGAAGAGGTCGTCGGCAAAGGTTATCTGCTTCGAGAAAAGCTTGCGTCCGTCGAGCGAAACAGAGAGGGTGGAGTGTTGGCCTTTGAGTTTGGCGGCGTTGACGGTGATGTCGATGGGGAAATTGTTGCCGAGATAAGCGATGCGGTTGAAGCGTATGTCGGCAATGGCGGCGTCGTGACGCACGGTGGTGTCGCCCATGGCCACGGTGTAGACAGGGAAGGTCAGTTCCGAAGCCATCCCCACGGGGTTGCGGCCTTGGTTGAAGATGCCGTCACCCGTAAGCACCAAGGCCCCCACGTTGCGATGGTAGTAGTGCTGGCGCACCTCGTCGACCACAGCCCCCATGTCGGTCAGCTGGTCGCCATAAGGAACGAGGTCGTCGGCAGGCAGCTTCATCACCCTCGCCCCGTAGCTGTAGCGCACCACGTCGAAGTCCTTGCCAAGCCTTTCGCACAGGGCATCCAAATCGGCGGCGAACTGGTCGTGGTAGAATGCCGAATCGGCGCAGTAGTCGAGCGACTTGCTGTTGTCTTGCGCAACCACCACAATTGGTTTTTCCTTACGGTTTTGCTGCCTCTTCACCAATGGGGCCAGGAAGAGGAACGCTATGGCCGCCACGGCTATGCAGCGCAGGGCAGAGAGCCCTATGGTGAGGCCTCGCGAGAAGGGCGGCTCCTCTTTTTGGCGCCGTAGGCCAAGCCAATAGAGAAGCACGGCGTAGGCCACGCCAAGCAGCAGGCAAAGGATAACAAAATACCAGGGGAAATCTATTATTACTGTCATTCTTTAGTTTTTGAATTAGGAGTTAACCGCATAGCGCGGTTGTGCAACAAGGAATGGGGCCGCATTCTGCGGTCGTATATCTGCCCCATTAACGCAACAACGCTATTAATTATTATGATATTGTATTTTTTTTGTATTTTTGCAAAAATTTTTAACAAGTAGTTTTATGAAAAGAATACTTACATTATTTGCCGTTTTAGCGCTGGCAGTCAGCGCTATGGCCGATGAGGGGATGTGGATTCCCATGTTGTTGGGGCGCAACGAAGCCGACATGCAGAAGGCCGGAATGCGCATCACCGCCAAAGACATCTACGACATCAACAACGCCTGCCTCAAGGATGCCATCATCCTCTTCAACCAAGGCTGCACCGGCGAGTTTGTCTCTGGCCAGGGCCTTTTCCTTACCAACCACCACTGCGGCTACAGCTACATCACCCAGCACAGCACCGTGGAGCACGACTATCTCACCAACGGCTTCTGGGCCACCACCCACTTCGAGGAGCTTCCCTGCCCGGGCCTCACCGCCACCCGCCTGGTGCGCATGGAAGACGTGACGGCACAAGTGCTGGAGGGCGTCACCGCCGAGACCCCGGAGGCCGAACGCAACGCCATTGTGGAAAGCAACATCAAAAAGCTGAAACAACGTGCCGAAAACGGGACACACTACAAGGCTGTCATCAAACCTTTCTACTATGGCAACCAGTACTTCATGTATATCAACGAAGTCTTCACCGACGTGCGCCTCGTGGGTGCCCCTCCCTCGAACATTGGCAAGTTCGGTGGCGACACCGACAACTGGATGTGGCCCCGTCATACGGGCGATTTCTCCATGTTCCGCGTCTATGCCAACCAAGACAACCTGCCCGCCAACTACAGCAGGAACAACGTGCCCTACAAGCCCCTTAAATTCCTTGAGATATCGCTCGACGGCGTTGAAGAGGGCGACTTCACTTTCGTGTTCGGCTACCCCGGCACCACACAGCGCTACGTGACCAGCGATGCCGTGCAGCTGGCCGCCAACATCGAGAACCCCATCCGTATCGACCTCCGCACCATACGTCTGAAACACTACAACAAAGCCATGAACCAAAGCCCCGCACAGAGGCTGAAATATGCATCGCGCGTGGCCTCCATTGCCAACGGATGGAAAAAATGGCAGGGCGAGACCCAAGGCATCAACCGCCTGGAGGGCGTGGCAAAGAAACGCCAGTTCGAGGAGCGTTTCCAACAATGGGCCAACGACAAGCCTCAATACTACAAGGTGCTGCCGCAGCTGAAGGAGGACTACGACTACCTGCGCCCCATCGAGGTTGAGCTGACCTACTTCAGCGAGGCCGTCCGCGCCAGCGATTTCATGAACCGCGCCAACACCTACCGCCAGCTTGCCAACGAAGAAGATGAAATCAAGGTGGCCGCCACGTCATCCAAATTGAAAGAGGAGACCGAGAAATACTTTGCCGACTTCGAGCAGCACACCGTGGTGGACCGCGCTATCTTTATCGAGACATTCCTGTATATGTGGCGCGCCGGCTATGCCCCCTATCTTGGCGCCGAGAACGTGGAAGCCGCGGCGGTAGAGGCAAAACTTGCGAAAATCTACGACGAATCGATGCTCAACAACAAGGAGAAGCTGCTCAAATTCCTCGACGGCTACACCGTCAAGAGCGGCAAAAAGCTGCTTAAAGACCCCGCCGTGCATCTCTACGACCAGGCCTACAACATGGCCTACGACCCACAGAAGATATCCACCTACCGTCAGCGGTACCAAGACATACAGCGGCTGATGCGCCTCTACGTGAAGGGCATGATGGAGATGCAGCCCGACGTCAATTTCTTCCCCGACGCCAACCTGACGCTGCGTGTGGCCTATGGCCATGTGGAAGGCTTCCGCCCTCGCGATGGCGTTTACTACAAGCCCTACAGCACCCTGCGAGGCATTATGGAAAAGGAGAACCCCGACATCTACGACTATGTGGTGGAGCCCAAGCTCAAGATGCTCTACAGCGTGAAAGACTTTGGCCCCTACGGCATTGAGAAAACCACCTACGACACCACATGGACCGACTCGGCCAACGTCACCTTCTTCGACATAAGCAGCAAGACCACCAAGGATATGCCCGTAGGCTTCATAGCCACCAACCACACCACCGGAGGCAACAGCGGCAGCCCCGTGCTCAACGCCGACGGTCGCCTGATAGGCATCAACTTCGACCGCTGCTGGGAGGGCACCATGAGCGACCTCCTGTTCGACCCCGACTATTGCCGCAACATTTGCCTCGACATACGCTACTGCCTTTTCATCATCGACAAATTTGCCGGCGCCAAATACCTGGTTGACGAAATGACCCTCGTCAGCTCCAAGTAACCATGGAGCATTACGGCATTGCATGATAGCCTTCATCGACATCGAGGTGGATGCCGTGAGCAAGAAAGTTCGCGACTTTGGCGCCGTCCGCTCAGACGGCGCCAAATTGCATACTCCACACTTGGCGGACTTCCTGCTGTTCGTCGACGGCTGCGACACCCTTTGTGGCCACAACATCATGGCCCACGACCTGAAGTATCTGCCGCCGTCACTGTCCGAAGGGCGTCGGCTTGTCGACACCCTGCCCCTCTCCCCTCTCCTCTTCCCCAAGAAGCCCTACCATCGGCTCCTAAAGGACGACAAGCTGCAGAGCGACCAGCTCAACAACCCCCTGAACGATGCCATCAAGGCGCAAGAGCTCTATGACGACGAGGTGGCAGCATGGCATTGCCTCGCACCACCGATGCAAGATATCTACCGTCAACTCCTCGGTACCGTCCCGCAGTTCCGCGGCTTCTTCCGCCTCCACCACGAGCCTGACGCACAGCCTTCACTGCCGGAGACCATATCCACCATCCAGACCCTCTTCAGCGGCAAAATCTGTGGCAACGCCAACATGGCTGCCTTGGTGCGGCAATACCCCGTCGAGCTGGCTTATGCCCTTGCCATCATCGGTGCCGACGACTTCCAGTCGCTCACGCCACCATGGGTATTGCGCAATTATCCCAAGGTGGCCAACATCATGACCTTTCTGCGCAACACCCCCTGCGACAATTGCCACTACTGCCGTCAGAAACTCGACGCCCGCAGCGGCCTGAAAGAGTTCTTCGGCTTCGACCAGTTCCGCCTCTTCGACGGACAGCCCCTACAGCAGCAGGCCGTCGAAGCAGCCCTGCACGGACAGTCGCTCCTCACCATCTTTCCCACCGGCGGCGGCAAGAGCCTCACCTTCCAGCTGCCGGCCCTCATGGCCGGGCGCAATGTGCATGGCCTCACAGTGGTCATCTCGCCACTTCAGTCGCTCATGAAAGACCAGGTCGACAACCTTGCCGAGCGCAACATCAGCAGCGCAGTGACCATCAACGGGCTACTGGACCCCATAGAACGCGCCACCGCCGTGCAGCAGGTGGCCGATGGCAGCGCCGACCTGCTCTATATCGCACCGGAGATGCTGCGCTCGCGCACCATACAACGGCTACTCCTGGGCCGCAACGTGGTGCGCTTCGTTATCGACGAGGCTCACTGCTTCTCGGCATGGGGGCAGGATTTCCGGGTCGACTACCTTTATATCGGCGACTTCATACGCCAACTCCAAGAGCAGCGTCAGCAACGCATAGCGCCAGCCATCTCGTGCTTCACAGCCACGGCAAAACCCAAAGTAATCAGCGATATTTGTGGCTATTTCAAGCAGAAGCTCGACATCGACCTCCGTGTTTTCGCATCGAAAGCGGAACGCAAAAACCTCCGCTACTCAGTGCTCCATGCCGACACCGACGAGCAGAAGTACTCTATGCTACGCAACCTCATAGCCGGTCACGACTGCCCCACCATAGTCTACTGCAGCCGCACCAAGCGCACCAAACAGATCGCCGAGCACCTACAGGCCGACGGCATCAGGGCCCTACCCTTCAACGGCAAGATGGAGGCCTCGCAGAAAGTGCTGCACCAGGACGCGTTCATGAGCGGCGAGGCACAAGTGATTGTGGCCACCTCGGCATTCGGCATGGGCGTGGACAAGAAAGACGTGGGGCTGGTGGTGCATTACGACATCAGCGACTCGCTGGAGAACTACGTGCAGGAGGCCGGTCGCGCCGGCCGCGACCCTCAGATGGAGGCCAGCTGCTACGTGCTTTTCAGCGATAACGACCTCGACAAGCACTTCGTCCTCCTCAACCAAACCAAGCTGAGCATTAGCGAGATACAGCAGGTATGGAAAGCCATCAAAGAGCTCACGCGGATGCGCCCCACGGTCTCTTGCTCGGCCCTTGAGATAGCGCGGAATGCGGGGTGGGGCGACGATGTGGGCGACATCGAAACACGCGTGAAGGCGGCAATAGCGGCCTTGGAAGAGGCCGGCTACGTGCGCCGCGGCAACAATGCGCCACATATCTACGCCACCGGCATCACCGTGCCGTCGCTGATGGCGGCCCGCGACCGCATGGCACGCTCTCCGCTTTTCGACACCAAAAGCAGCAACGAGGCGGCACGCATCCTCGGCTCGCTCATCAGCAGCCGCGCCACCATGGGAAACCGCGACGCCGAAGCCGAAAGCCGCATCGACTACCTGGCCGACATACTGGGTATGACCAAGGAAGCGGTGGTCCACAGCGTCAACCTCTTGCGGCAGGAAGGACTGCTGGCCGACACGCACGACATGACGGCATGGGTGGAACGTGCACAAGTGGCTCGCAACCTTGAGAACATGATGCGCCTCGAGCAATTCCTGCTACAACACTTGGGGCAGGAAAGCACCACCATCAGCCTCAAGCAGCTGAACCAAGAGGCCCAGGACGCCGGACTGCAGCAAAGCACCGTAAAGAACATCGTCACCCTGCTGCACTTCCTCGCACTTCGCGGATATATCCTGAAACACAACCACAGCTCCTCAGGAAGCGTCACCGTTCGTCTTGATGGCGAGCCCGACACTATTTTGGCGCATTTCCAACAGCGCGCCGACCTGTGCCGCTTCATAATCAACCGGCTGCTGACTCGGTTTAAGAGCGGCACAGATGCCTACGACAAGAACAAGTCGGTTCAATTCTCGATGGTGGAGCTGCTGAACGACTACAAGGCCAACCAGACGCAACTCAACTTCGAGGCAACGAAAGAGATAACCCTTGCCGACATGGAGGAGGCTCTGCTCTACCTCACCAAGACCGCATTGCTGAAGATCGAAGGAGGTTTCCTGGTGATCTACAACAGCTTGCAGCTGGAGCGCATAGCCGGCAACCGTTCCCAATATGGCAAAGAACAATATCGGCTGCTCGACGATTTCTACAAGCAGCGCATACAGCAAATCCACATCGTGGGCGAATACGCCAACCTGATGGTGCGCGACTACGATGCCGCCCTTCGTTTTGTTGGCGATTACTTCACGCTGGACTACAAGCATTTCATTGCCCACTATTTCAAGGGCGAACGGCGTGCGGAGATAGAGAAAAACATCACGCCGGCAAAATATCGCCAACTTTTCAGCAAGCTCTCCACGAAGCAGAGGCAGATCATCGACGACCGCGGCTCGCAACGCATCGTCGTCGCCGCCGGCCCCGGAAGCGGCAAGACCATGCTGCTTGTCCACAAGCTGGCGTCGCTCCTCCTCCTCGAGGACGTGAAGCACGAGCAACTGCTGATGCTCACCTTCTCGCGCTCGGCGGCCACCGAGTTCAAGCAGCGCCTGCTGCAACTGGTGGGCAATGCCGCCCACTATGTCGACATCAAGACGTTCCACTCCTACAGCTTCGACCTCATAGGCCGGCAGGGAACCCTGCAGGAGGTGGACAACGTGGTGGCTAAAGCCGCAGCAATGATTCAGGCCGGTGAGGTGGAAGACAGCAAGATAGCCAAGAGCGTGCTGGTTATCGACGAAGCGCAAGACATGAGTGCCGACGACTTCTCGTTGGTAGAAGCTCTTATGAGCCGCAACGAGCAGATGCGTGTGATCGCCGTGGGCGACGACGACCAGAACATCTACCACTTCCGCGGAAGCGACAGCGCCTACCTGCGCTCGCTAAAGGACCAATATGGGGCCACCTACTACGAGATGACCGACAACTACCGCAGCAGCAAACAGATTGTGGCTCTCGCCAATCGTTTTGTGCTCAACATTCCGAACCGTATGAAGAGCGCGCCTATCAGAGCCGTTTCGGCAGATGATGGCCAGGTGCTGTTCACCGACCTACAGCAGGCTCTGCGTCAGGTAGCTGCAACACAAAATGGAGAACGCCAAACCACGGCTGTGCTCACCATCACCAACCGGGAGGCCATGCAGATGGCCTATCAGCTCGAAACGCAGGGGATACATGTGCAGATGGCGCAGTCAATGAACGGCTTCCGTTTCGGCAACCTCGCAGAAATACGCTATTTTCTGAAACACCTCCAAGCCGAAGGGCATACCTCGCCGGGCATACCGGACAAGCGGTGGGAAGAGGCCAAACGACGCACCCTGTCCAACTATGCCTCCAGCACACAGATGCTGGGCAAGTTCTTCAACGACTTCCAGTCAACACATCGCACTCTGTATCTCAGCGACCTTCAAGAATTCATCAACGAAAGCGACGTGAACGATTTCATGGCTCCCGACGGCGGGGTTGTCTATGTCTCGACAATTCACAAAGCCAAAGGGCGCGAGTTCGACAACGTGGTGCTGATGGTCAACGACCTGCGCGATGCCGACGCCGAAACCTTGCGAGCCATTTATGTAGGTCTTACACGTGCCCGCACACAGCTCATTATCGTCACCAACTTCCCCCTCCTCGCTGCCGGGACACCGTTGGCATCTACATCCTCCATCAAAGACCTGCCATTGGCACTGGAAATAACCCACCGCGACCTTTACCTCAGCTATCTTAAAGAGCACAAAGAGAGCATTATGCAATTGCGGCGCGGCAATATATTGCACTATAAGAACAGTTTCTTGCTAACCACCGACGGGCAATATATTGCCAAGGTATCCACATCGATGTACCACCGCATCAAGGATTTGGAACAGCATGGCTACAGGGTTGCCGACGCCGTTGTGACTTACGTGGTGGCCTGGCGTCCCACCGACGACCCTCAGGAATACGCTGTTCCGTTGGCAATTCTTCATCTCGTCCATTAGCCCCTATCCCGTAGGGGTTTCCGTTCAATAGGAACAAAATGTAATATGCCGCCCCTTCGGGGCTATGATAGGATAGAGGCTCACTACACCTTATTTTTTAAACGTTACTTAATTATTGCTAAACATATTTACTATTATCAATTATTTTGTATTTTTGTGACCTCAAACACTATGGCGATATCGTGCTTAACGATATATCACTTAGTGTGTTATACGTATTGTTAATTCATCTAATAACGTCAAATAACAATGAAAAAAATTCTTATCGTCGGTGCCGGCGGACAAATAGGTTCCGAACTGACACGTAATCTTAGAGACATTTATGGCGACAGCAACGTGGTCTGCAGCGACCTCCGTCCCCTGAAGGGCGACCCCTACGAACGCGGCCCTGTCGAACGCATCGACTCCACCCAAATCATGCAGATCGCCTCTGCCGTGAAGCAGTACGATATCGACACCATCTACAATCTCGCCGCCATCCTCAGTGCCACTGCCGAGCTCAACCCCATGCTGGGTTGGAACGTGGGCATTGGCAGCCTGGTGAACTGCCTTGAGGTGGCTCGCCTCTTCGGCTGCGCCGTCTTCACCCCCTCAAGCATCGGCGCCTTCGGCCCCTCCACCCCGCACGACAACACCCCGCAGGACACCATCCAGCGCCCCAACACCATCTATGGCGTCACCAAGGTCACCGGCGAGCTCCTCTCCGACTATTACTTCACCCGCTTCGGCGTCGACACCCGTTCGGTGCGCTTCCCCGGCCTCATCAGCTGGCAGACCCTCCCCGGAGGCGGCACCACCGACTATGCCGTCGAAATCTATTACGCCGCCGTCAAGGGCGAAAAATTCGTATGTCCTTTGAAGAAAGGCACCTATATGGACATGATGTATATGCCCGATGCACAAAAAGCCATGATTGATATCATGGAAGCCGACCCCTCGAAGCTGGTGCACCGCAATTCCTTCAACGTCACCAGCATGAGCTTCGACCCCGAAATCATCTACAACGCCATCAAGAAGCGCTATCCAAACTTCGAGATGGTCTATGAGCCGGAGCCTATCAAGCAAGCCATTGCCGACAGCTGGCCCAACAAGATGGACGACAGCTGCGCCCGCAACGAATGGGGCTGGAATCCGCAGTACGACCTGGACCGCATGACCGACGACATGATTCTGAACCTCAAGAAGAAACTCCTGTAAGAACATCGTACGCGGGCGCCCCCTTTGGTAAGCGGGTGTCCCCTTTGGTACGCGGGCGTCCCCGCCTGCGACAAACAATAATAATCGTAAGCGGGTGTCCCCTTTGGTACGCGGGCGTCCCCGCCTGCGACAAACAATAATAATCACAATCCTACAATGAAATTATTTTTTAAAACAGCCATTGCTGCCATAGCCATAGCTACGACCTTCGCCGCCTGCGGCGACCAGAAGACTGCCGACGAGCAGCCCGTCACCGAGCAACCCACCACCACCGAGCTGCAACTAAAACCCGTGGCCGAGCGCACCAGCCTCGGTGCCAAGATGTATGTCACCCCCCAACCCGCCCTTATGATAGGCACCTACGACGAGCAGGGTAACCCCGACGTCATGATGGCCGCCTGGGGTGGCCAGTGCGGAGGCAACCAGGTCTGCTTCAGCCTCTCGCCGCACCGCACCACCACCAACCTACGTGCCACCAAGGAATTCACCCTCAGCTTCGCCACGGTGCGCGATGTTGCCGAAAGCGACTATTTCGGTATCGTCAGCGCCAACGACGTGCCCGACAAGGTGGCTCGCGCTGGCTTCACCGCCACCAAGAGCCAGAATGTCAACGCCCCCATCTTCGACCAGTATGCTCTCACCCTCGAGTGCCGCGTGGCTCAAATCATAGAGCATGAGGATGGTGGATGCTTCGTCATAGGCGAAGTGGTCAACACCATTGCCGACCCCTCCATACTCACCGACGGCCAAATCGACATCAAGAAGCTCAATCCTATTGTCTTCGACGGTTCAAGCATCAACTACTATGCCCTCGGCGACAGCGTAGGCAAAGCCTGGAACAGCGGCAAGATTTTCCAATAAATTCCACCGAACTCCAACATAAAAACGGGAAGAGGCATCACCCTCTCCCCGTTTTTTTTTGCAAGGAGTTTTTCGCATCCTGCGAAAATAAGTAACTGTTCAAAATTAAAATACCTCTTTTCGTAGCCCCGTAGGGGCGACATATATTAGCCGTGGGCGAAAGCCCACGGTATAAACCAGGCAGTTATATTGAGCCCCGTAGGGGCGACATATTATAAATAATAATCCAAATAGCATCCCAATATGTAAACTATTTTTGCACGATTACTTAACAGAAATCCCTCAATTCAACAACGAACGGCGTGCCTCCTATTCTTCCGAGAGTTTCTTGGTCTGCTTCCTGCCGCGCCATTCGAAATCGCGCCCCAGATATTTTTCGCGCACGTCGGGGTCGTTGGCCATCTCCTCGGGTTTGCCGTGGTGAAGCACAGAGCCCTCGTAGAGGAGGTAGGCACGGTCGGTGATGCGAAGAGTTTCGTTGACGTTATGGTCGGTGATGAGGATACCTATGTTCTTCTCTTTAAGGTGTGCCACGATGTCCTGAATATCCTGGACGGCGATGGGGTCGACGCCGGCGAAAGGCTCGTCGAGAAGGAGGAAGCTGGGGTCGTTGGCCAGGGCACGTGCTATCTCGGTGCGCCGACGCTCGCCGCCACTGAGCTGTATGCCTTTGCTGTTGCGTATCTTATTGAGGCCGAACTCGTCGAGGAGCGACTGGAGCTTCTCTTCGCGCCAGGCCTTGTCCTTGCCCTTGCGGAACTCCAACACCGACATAATATTGTCGGCCACTGTCATTTGCCGGAACACCGAGGCCTCCTGAGCCAGATAGCCCACACCCATCTTGGCGCGTTTGTACATGGGCTCGGAGGTGATGTCGCGGTCGTCGATAAAAACACGTCCGCCATTGGGCTTGATGATACCCACAATCATATAGAATGTCGTGGTCTTTCCGGCGCCGTTGGGGCCGAGGAGCCCCACAATCTCGCCTTGATTGACGTTGACCGACACGTTGTTGACCACAACGCGTTGGCGATATCTCTTGACAACATTATCGGTTCGTAGTTCCATGTAATCAGTTCGTTTTCTTTAAATGATACCCTCGCGGAGGATATCGTGGATGTGCACCACGCCGAGGTAGCGCCCATCAGGGTTGGTGACGATGAGTTGGGTTATGGCGTTGGACTGCATGATTTCCAAAGCCTTGACGGCATATTCGTCGGGAGTTATGGTTTTGGGGTTGTGGCTCATGATATCGGCGGCGGTGAGGTGGTCCACCCGCTCGTGGGTTTTCATCATGCGGCGTATGTCGCCGTCGCACACGATGCCCACCACCTTCTCGCTACCGTCCGGGGCCACCACGGCGGTGCACCCCAGCCGGCGTGAGGTCATTTCATAGATGGTTTCGCGCAACGGCGTGGTGGGGAGCACGCGAGGACGCTCGTTGTCGCGGTAAAGGTCGTCGACACGCATATAGAGTTTCTTGCCCAGAGCGCCGCCGGGGTGGTAGCGCGCGAAATCCTGCGCCGTGAAGTTGCGGCATTCCATAAGGGCTACCACAAGGGCGTCGCCCATCACCAGCTGCGCCGTGGTGGATGCCGTGGGAGCCAGGTTGATAGGGCAGGCCTCGTGGTCCACCGTGGCGTTAAGCATCACGTCGGACTGTTGGGCAAGGAAGGAGTTACCGTCGCCACAGATGGCAATCAGAGTGTTGCCGAAATCTTTGATGAGCGGGACGAGGAGCTTGATCTCGGGGGTGTTGCCGCTTTTCGAGATACAGATGACCACATCGTCGGGCTGCACCATGCCCAGGTCGCCGTGAATGGCGTCGGCAGCGTGCATAAATATGGCAGGGGTACCTGTGGAGTTGAACGACGAGACAATCTTCGTGGCGATGTTGGCACTTTTTCCGATGCCCGTGATAACAACCCTTCCTTTGCATGAAAAAATTGTTTGAACAGCCTTCACAAAGGCATCATCTATGTGTTCGGTGAGTTTCGCTATAGCTTTTTTTTCGTCCTCAATAACCTGACAGGCAATATGTTTTATTTGTTCGGGAGTCTTCAAAACAAAAATAATTTTGTGGTTTGAAAAAAATAACGTAACTTTGTAAACTATATTTTGCACCCTTAACGGCATTTTTTGAAGAAAAGTATTTGATGAGAGACATAAATCTACGCAAGAAACTAAAAGAAATTTTCGGCTTTGACAATTTCAAGGGCGATCAGGAAAACATTATTCATAGTTTACTGTCGGGCAACGACACCTTTGTGATTATGCCCACCGGCGGCGGCAAATCGCTCTGCTACCAGCTGCCGGCAATGCTCTTGAAAGGTACAGCCATCGTGGTGTCGCCCCTGATAGCCCTCATGAAAAACCAGGTCGACGCCGTCCGCTACACGTCGGGCACCAACGCCGTGGCCCACTTCCTCAATTCGTCTCTCAACAAGCAGCAGGTGACCGAAGTGAAAGACGACCTCTTGCAAGGTGGCACCAAACTGCTTTATGTGGCTCCCGAAACCCTATCGAAAGAAGAGACGATAGACTTTCTGAAAAACCTGAAGATTAGCTTTTTCGCCATCGACGAGGCGCACTGCATATCGGAATGGGGGCACGATTTCCGCCCCGAATACCGACGGCTGCGGTCGGCAATCAACCAAATCAACGGCGATGTCCCGCTGCTGACGCTGACAGCATCGGCAACCCCCAAGGTGCAGCAGGACATCATCAAGAACCTGCAGATGGAGAACGCCAAGCTCTTCGTCTCCAGTTTCAACAGGCCCAACCTCTACTACGAGGTACGCCCCAAGCCGTCCGAAACCCTCGTCTTGCACAAAGAGATAATCAAATTTATTAAAGAGAATTCTGGCAAGAGCGGCATCATCTACTGCCTCACCCGCAAACGTGTGGAAGACTTGGCAGAGCTGCTGGTCATCAATGGCATACGGGCTTTGCCCTACCATGCCGGCCTTGATGCCAAGACGCGTTCGGAGAACCAGGACAAATTCCTGATGGAGGAGGTGGATGTCATTGTGGCCACAATAGCCTTCGGCATGGGCATCGACAAGCCCGACGTGCGCTTCGTGATACACTACGACATCCCCAAAAGCCTGGAGGGCTACTACCAGGAAACGGGACGCGCCGGGCGCGACGGCGGCGAGGGCAAATGCATAGCCTTCTATTCGGAGCACGACGTGGAAAGGCTCTATAAATTCTTCACCGACAAGAACATCACCGAGCAAGAGATGGCCAAGCAGCTGGTGCAGGAGATGGTGTCGTATGCCGAAAGCTCCATGTGCCGGCGCATGAATATCCTGCGCTATTTCGGCGAGACCTACGACCAGCCCAACTGCGGCAACTGCGACAACTGCCTGCATCCCAAACCTCGGGTCGAAACCAAGGACGAGATGGTCTACGTGCTCGAAACTATCATCGCCATGAAGCAGGCCTTCAAGTCTCAAGAAATCGTCGATGTCATCATGGGCCGCCAGAACACCCACACCAAGGTCTACAAGCACCACCTGCTGGAGCAGTTCGGCAAAGGCACCGACAAAAGCGAGCTATACTGGAAAGCCGTAATCCGCAACGCCTTAATTGAAAAATTCCTGGTAAAGGACATAGAACTGTTCGGCGTTCTTAAGCTTACCCCCGAGGGCTACCGTTACATCAAGAATCCTTATACATTATATGTGCCATGCGACCACGACTACACCAACACCGGCTATGACGACGACGAGGACCTCGCTGTCGGCGGCGGCGGGTCGGCGGCAGGCGACGAGACGCTCTACAACCTGCTCAAGGGCCTGCTGCGCTCCATTGCACAGAAAGAGGACCTGGCTCCCTACGTAATCTTCGAGGACCGCTCGCTGAAGGACATGACCATACAGTATCCCTGCACCATAGAAGAACTGAGCCGCTGCACCGGCGTCGGCGTGGCAAAAGCCCAACGCAACGGACAGCCTTTCGTCGACCTTATCAAACGCTATGTGGAGGAGAACGAGATAGAGCGTCCGCAGGACATCGTCGTTCGCTCGGCAGTCAACAAGTCGGGCCTTAAGGTTTATATTATCAAAGCCATCGACCGACAGATGCCCCTCGAGGATATAGCACGTGGCAAAGGCATCAATATGGACGAACTGATAACCGAGATGGAGCATATCCTTTCGTCGGGCACCAAACTGAACATCGACTACTATATTGACGCCAATATCGAGCAAGAGCACCAGGACGTGCTGATGGACTATTGGCACGATGCCGAGAGCGACTCGTTAGAGGAAGCTTTCGAAGAGTTTGAAGACGACCCCGACTACACCCATGAGGAAATCCGCCTGATGCGTATCAAATTCCTCACCACCGAAGGCTTCTAAGAATTTTGTTGGTTTTTCAGTCACCGCCCGAAACAGACAATTCGACTTTCAAAATTTAATATAAACACCAAAATCAAAAAAAAATGCGCGTACTTATTGCAAAAGACTACGACGAGATGTCAGTAGCAGCGGCCAACTATGTGGCCAAAAAAATTGTAGACTTCAAGCCTACAGCCGAACGTCCGTTCGTTCTGGGTTGTCCTACCGGAAGCTCGCCCCTGGGCCTTTATGAGCACCTCATCAAACTCTACAAGCAGGGAATGGTGAGTTTCGAGAACGTGGTGACCTTCAACATGGACGAATATGTGGGACTGCCCGAAGAGCATCCTGAAAGCTACCACAGCTTCATGTGGAACAACTTCTTCAACCACATCAACATCAAACCGGAGAATGTGCACATCCTCAATGGCAATGCCGCCGACCTTATGGCCGAGTGCGAGCACTATGAGGAGATGATTGCCGCCGCCGGAGGCATAGACCTCTTCATGGGCGGCGTGGGCCCCGACGGCCACATCGCCTTCAACGAGCCTGGCAGCAGCCTCAGTAGCCGCACCCGCATCAAGACCCTCACCACCGACACCATCCAGGCCAACTGCCGCTTCTTCGGCGGCGACGTCAACAAAGTGCCAAAGCAGGCCCTCACCGTCGGCGTGGGCACCGTGATGGACGCCCGCGAGGTGCTTATCCTCTGCAACGGCCCCAAGAAAGCCCGCGCTCTGCACCACATGATTGAGAATGGCGTGAACCACATGTGGACTTCCTCCATGCTGCAGATGCACCAGCACGGTACAGTATTCTGCGACGAAGAGGCTACCGTGGAGCTGAAAAGGAGCACCTACGAGTACTTCAAAGACAAGCAGCAGCTTGAACACACCATCGAGCGTTTCAAAGGCTACTTCGTGTGCTGATAACAACCCATCGACAACTCAACCATGAATAATAATCATTATCGTAATCTTACTTCCGCCGAAATCGAAGCCTTGCAAGCTCAGGGCAACAGCGCCGAGAACTGGGCCAGCATCATGGTGACCGACTGTTTCGACCCCTCCCGCATCTGCGGCAACAGCTTCATCGGGACAGTCCTCATCGGTGCCATCGCCGATGGCACCGTGAGCGACGGCTCTCTCATCCTTCCCGAGGGCCTTCGCGGCAGCATGCTGCGCGACTGCTGCATAGGCGACCACTGCGCCATCGTCAATGTGCGCTACTTGGCGGGCTATCAGATTGGCGACAGCTGCCTGCTCTTCAACATCGACGAGATGACTGCCGACCGCGAGGCCGCCTGGCTCGAGCCCATGAACGAGAACGGCGGACGCCGCATCCTCACCTTCCCCGGGATGACCGTGGGCGACGCCTATATGTGGGCTCGCTTCCGCGGAGAGAGCACCCTGATGCAAAAACTTGAAGAAATCACTCGCAGCCAGCTCCAGAACAGCCAATACCCATCCTCTGTGGGTGCACACAGCGTCATCAAGAACACCAAACGCATCCACAACGTCAGCGTCCTCAGCAGTGCCGACGACCCCTCGCGTATCGAGGAATGCCTCATGCTGGGCGACGGCGTGGTGGGCTTCGGCTGCAAGCTGGAATATGGCATCATCGCCGAACGTTTCCTGCTTGGCGAGCATGTGAAGCTCGAATTCGGCTTACGCCTCAACGACAGCGTGGTGGGCGACAACTCCACCCTGGCGCGCTGCGAGGTGGGCTGCAGCATCATCTTCCCCGCCCACGAGCAGCACCACAACAACTCGTTCCTCATCGCCGCCATGGTGATGGGGCAGAGCAATGTGGCTGCCGGCGGGACCTTGGGAAGCAACCACAACAGCCGCACCGCCGACAACGAGATCAGCGCCGGACGCGGCTTCTGGCCTGGCCTTTGCGTCAGCCTGAAACACAGCAGCCGCTTCGCCTCCTACTGCCTGCTCTCAAAGGCCGACTACCCGTCGGAGCTCAACATCACCCTGCCTTTCGCTCTGGTGAACAACAACGTCGCCAAAGACCGTCTGGAAGTGATGCCAGCCTACTGGTGGATGTACAACATGTATGCCATGGACCGCAACAGCCGCAAATTCGCCAACCGCGACAAGCGCGTCTACAAAGCACAGCATGTGGAGTTCGACAACCTGGCACCCGACACCGCCGAAGAGATCATCATTGCCCGCGACTTGCTGCACATCTGGACCGAGGAATCGTACCGCGAGGGGCGCGAATTCATCGAGGCCCACGGCATGGAGAAAGGCCACCGCAAAACCGTCATCCTGAAGGCCGGCGAGGGCTATAAGGCCTACCGCGACATGCTGGTCTACTATGCCATGAAAACCCTCGACCCCGATGGCACCGCGGCATTGCCCGACAAGGCACTTGGCGATGGCGAACGCGTCACCCGCTGGGTGAACATCGGCGGTCAGCTCATAGCCGAAGCGGATATGCAACAGCTTATCGACGACATCGAGAACGGCGTCCTACAAAGCTGGGAAGCCATCCACCATCGTTTCGACCAGCTCTGGCAGGCCTACCCCGACGCCAAGCAGCGTCATGCCTACCAGGTGCTCTGCCTCCTGTCGCAGAAACGCAGCCTCGACAACGAGGAATGGAAACGCTACATGGCCGACTACGCCCGCATCAAGCAGTTCGTGGCCGACCAGAAAGTCCTGACCCGCAAGAAGGACGACGACAACCAATTCCGCCACGCCACCTACTGGAACGACGCCGAGATGCACGCCGTCCTCGACTGAACTATTTTCAGCACATAAGAAGGTTTTAACCAACCAAAGGAAGCGGACTCCTACATACAAAGGGGTCCGCTTTTATTACGCATCGCGGGCGGGGACGCCCGCGAACCACAGACAAAAAAAAGAGGACATCCCTTGAAAGGAACGTCCTCCTGTGAAGATTGGCGGCGACCTACTTTTCCACAAACAAGTGCAGTATCATCGGCGATGCCGGGCTTAACTTCTCTGTTCGGAATGGGAAGAGGTGAACACCGGCT